>JAFSFT010000016.1 GCA_017435045.1 Oscillospiraceae bacterium | reverse complement strand
GGCGGTATAACCAACCGCCCTGCAACTTTTTACTAGTCCTGAATGTTGAATTTCTTTTTAAATCTGTCAACACGACCGCCAGCGTCAACCAATTTCTGTTTACCAGTAAAGAATGGGTGACATTTGGAACATACGTCAACACTGATTTTAGCTTTTGTAGATCTTGTGTGGATTACATTGCCGCAAGCACATGTAATAACAGCATCTTCATATTTTGGATGGATGTTTTCTCTCATTTTGGTTTCACCTCTCTCAGTCGATAAGGGTTTCCGTCCCTTATCTAAATAATCACTCAACTATAATATCACACAATATTATAAAAATCAAGTATTTTTTTACTTATTTTTAGCAAAGAATTGGTTTGATGTCTGCGTCAATTTCAGCTTTAACAGCAGTTGCTTCGCTGAGATCTTTGCCCTTGATGGAGTAGTAAACCTTTACCTTTGGTTCTGTGCCGGATGGACGGATGATAACCTGATGGCCGCCCTTGAGCCAGTAGATAAGGATGTTTGCCTTTGGCAGTGTGATTTCTTCTGTTTCGCCTGTCACAACATTGAGTTTTACTCTTGCTGTGTAGTCTTCTCTCACTTCAACTTCGTAGCCGCCAAGTGTGCCGATTGGCTCGTCTCTGAGGCTCTGCATGATGTTTTTCATCTTTTCCATACCGGAAAGGCCTTCAAATTCGTAGGAGTCAACCTTGTTCAGGCAGTAGCCGAATTTTGCGTAGATTTCGTTAAGAGCCTTGTTTACGGAAGAACCGATGCTTCTGTAGTAAGCAGCCATTTCAGCAATCATAAGTGTTGCAACAACAGCGTCCTTGTCACGAACTCTTGTGCCAACAAGGTAGCCGTAGCTTTCTTCAAAGCCAAGGATAAAGCGGTTTTCTTCGCCTTTAGCTTCCAGAAGGGCAATCTGTTCGCCGATATATTTAAAGCCTGTAAGCACGTTTTTCATTTCAACGCCGTGGCTCTTTGCAACTTCGTCTGCAAGGCTGGAAGAAACGATGGATTTTACCATTACAGGGTTTTCAGGCATGCAGCCCAGTTCTTTTCTTGTTTTTGCAATGTAGTCTGTAAGCAGGATACCAACCTGGTTGCCGCTGATGAGAACGTAGTCGTCATTTTCCTTGATAGCAATACCAACACGGTCAGCGTCAGGGTCTGTTGCGATAAGGATGTCGCCGTCCAGCTCTTTAAGTCTGTCAAGACCAAGCTGCATAGCTTCGCGGATTTCAGGGTTTGGATATGGGCAGGTTGGGAAGTTGCCGTCCGGCATTTCCTGTTCCTTAACCACTGTGATGTTCTGCAGGCCTGCCTTTTTAAGCACAGCTCTTACAGGCACGTTGCCGCTGCCGTTGAGAGGTGTGTAAACAATTTTAAGGTCTTCTTTTGTAAAGATGTCCTTGCGGAGCATACAGCCGAGAACATAGTCGTAGTATTCTTCGATAACATCCTGGGAGATGTATTCAATTCTGCCTTCAGCAACTGCTGCGTCGTAATCTGTGTATTTAATGTCGGAGAAGATGTCCAGCTTGTTGATTTCTGCAAGCACGATATCTGCGCTGCCGCTTGTCATCTGGCATCCGTCAGGGCCGTAAACCTTGTAGCCGTTGTATTTTGCAGGGTTGTGGCTTGCTGTAACCATAACGCCTGCGTCACAGCCAAGACGTCTTGTAGCAAAAGAAAGCATTGGAACTGGCATTAAGGAGCTGTATATGTACACTTTGATGCCGTTTGCTGCCAGTACATTTGCTGTGATTTTTGCAAATACGTCACTCTTGATACGGGAGTCGTAGCTTACTGCAACGGAAGCTGTGCGGCTCTGGCCTTTGAGGAACTCTGCAAGGCCCTGTGTTGCCTTTGCAACTGTGTAAACGTTCATGCGGTTTGTGCCTGCACCCAGAACACCACGCAGACCTGCTGTACCAAATTCAAGGTTGAGCAGAAATCTGTCCTTAATCTGTTCATCGTTGCCTTCGATGGATTTAAGTTCGCTGAGAAGTTCTTCTTCTTTAACATTTTCGAGCCATCTCTCATATTCTTTGTTGTACATAATTTTCTCCTTACTATATTTAAATTTAATAAATAACATAATTTATCAATTTAATTTTACTTTTTTTTACTGTCCTTGTCAATCGAGTTTGTTGCAATAAGAGGGGTAATATTGTATGATAAAAGCATATAATTTTTGTACATTTGCACCACAGTGCCACCGCGGCTTTTAAACCTGCCCTGCAGACGCCTTTTCCGCCCTTTTGCAAGGGGCAGATTTGTCTGCAGCAAAAGGCATCTGCCGCCCTGCCGTCTGCCCGTACACAGCACAAACCTGTACAGACAGCGGCACTCAATCGGCACTTTCCCTCTGCTGACGGCACAAACGGCTCTCTTTCTCCGCAGGCGGTATGGTGCTGTGCAATACCTTATCACTTATCACATTCAAGGAGTGAAAATATGTTAAGCAAACTGAACAGCTTTGGCACAAGCGGCATAGACGGCTACCTTGTCACAGTGGAAACCCACATCTCGGGCGGCGTGCCTGCCTTTGACATTGTAGGTCTTGGGGACAATGCGGTAAAGGAAAGCCGCGAGCGTGTACGCTCTGCCATAAAGAACAACAGCTACTGCTACCCCTCCTCACGCATAACTGTAAACCTTGCACCTGCGGACATCCGCAAAAGCGGTGCGGTTTTTGACCTGCCCATAATGCTTGGCATTCTTGAATGCACAGATGCCCTGCCAAAAATCAGCGACAAATTTGCCTTTGCAGGGGAATTAAGCCTTGACGGCCACATCCGCGGTATAAACGGTGCACTCTCCATGGCACTGTGTGCAAGGGAAAGCGGCATAACCCACCTGTTTCTCCCTGCGGAAAATGCCGACGAAGCAAGTGTTGTAACGGGCATAAACATATATGCTGTGGGCCATATAACCCAGCTTGTGGAGTTTCTCCGCGGCAGCGGCAGCCTTGCACCCCACACCCCGCAGCCTGCAAAGACGGCAGAAAAGCTGCCCGATTTCAAAGACGTAAAGGGACAGGACGAGGCCAAGCGTGCACTGGAAATTGCCGCCAGCGGCCTGCACAATGTGGTTTTAAGCGGCCCTCCGGGCAGCGGCAAATCCATGCTGGCAAAACGTCTGCCCTCCATTATGCCCCCTATGAGCCTTGAAGAAGCCATCGAAACCACCAAGATATACTCCACCGCAGGTCTGCTGGGCAAAAACAGCGGCCTTGTAACACAGCGGCCTTTCCGCTCGCCCCACCATTCCGTTTCCACAGCGGCACTTACGGGCGGCGGCACCAACGCAAAGCCGGGCGAAATTTCCCTTGCCCACAACGGTGTGCTGTTCCTTGACGAACTGCCGGAATTTCACCGTGATGCCCTGGAGGCACTGCGTGCTCCCCTGGAGGACGGCAGGGTGGTGGTTGCCCGTGCGGCACAGACCCACACCTACCCTGCAAACATTATGCTTGTGGGTGCAATGAACCCCTGCCCCTGCGGATATCTGGGAGACGATTTCCACCCCTGCACCTGCAGTGCATCACAGCTTGAAAGGTACAAAGCCAGACTGAGCGGCCCGCTGATGGACCGAATTGACATATTTGTAAAGGTTGCCGCAGTAAAATACGAGGAGCTTGCAGGCGACAGCGGCGATGGCGAAACTTCGCAGGAGATACTCAAACGGGTTCTGGCCGCACGCACAATGCAGCAAAAACGCTTTGAGGGCACCGCCATAACCTCCAACGCCGCAATCCCACCTGCCATGATAAAGCGGATGTGCCGCACCACAAAAGGTGCACAGCAGGTGCTGGAAAAAACCTTCCGCAGCATGGGACTTTCGGCAAGAAGCTACGACAGAATACTTAAGGTGGCACGCACCATAGCCGACCTTGAACAGTCCCCTCTTATCGAGGATATACATATGCTGGAGGCTGTGCAGTACCGCAGCTTTGACAGAAAGCTGTAGCAAAGCCCGGCAGAACAGTGTACCTGTAACTGAAATAAAAAACAGTATACCTCTGCACTGTTTGTGCAGTACGCCGTAACCAAAACCAAAAACGCCCCCCTTATCACCCACAGCCGCTTAAATACCCCAAAACACACAAAACCCGATGGCAGATGCCATCGGGTATGTTTTTTACTGTCCAAGCTGTGTGGGAAGTATCAGCTTTTCTTTTGGCGGAAAGCTTTTGTCAAACTCCTCTGCCGCCTTTTCGTCCGCAAGATAGCCCTCGCAGTCGGTATAGCTGCCGCAAAGATTATCCAGAAAACCCTTTTCCATTTCTTTTATAAGAAAAAACTCCGCATCGGGATATGCTTTGTACACAATGCCCCTTGTCTTTGCAATTTCAAAGCCAAATTTACCATACAGGCTTATATCGCCCGTTATGGCAAGGGCCTTTGCCCCCATATCCTTTGCTTTTTCCATTGAAAAGTTCAGCAGATATGCCCCGTATCCGTTACCTCGGTACTGCGGATGAATACTGAAGGGGCCAAAGGTCATTATCGGCACCCTTGTTCCGTCATCTGCAGCAATTTCTGCCCGTGCGTACATAATGTGGCCGATAATCTCTCCGTCCTTTTCCAGCACAAGGCTTAACTGCGGCACAAAGTCTGTGCGGCTTCTGAACCGGTTAAGCACAAAATGCTCAAGGCATCCGGGGCGGTAAACGTTCCAGAATGCTTCTCTTGTAAGGTTTTCAACTGCTCTGTAATCTTTTTGTTCTTCGGTGCGAACAGTAAGGCTGTTTTTCATTTTTTTAATCCTCCTTGTAATTGTCAGCCGTCAATTATGCGGGAGGCTGTTGCGGATATGCGGCAAGCCTCCCGCTATGCCACAATCTCCAAGGTGTTGTTTTTCTTCAAACAGCAATCTCCTGTAAGGGTATTTAACCCTTTTATTGAATTTATAACAAAACCCCATACACTGTGCATGAGGTTTGTATACATATTTATTTTCCGCCGCACAAGGCAGCTTTACGCCGCTGCAGGCAGCATTCTGCCTGCCGCAGAACCTGTATGTCCGCCGTATGGCAGCCTTATGCCCTTTTTTACAGAGCAATCTCTCCGCCGCAGATTTCCGTCCTTTTACAAAGCATCTCTCCGCCGCAGATTTCCGTCCTTTTACAAAGCATCTCTCCGCCGCAGATTTCTGCCCGCTTTTATCAGCCGAATACAGCTTTGTTGATAGCTTTGCCTGCAGGTGTTGTTGCAATACCGCCCTTTGCAGTTTCACGCAGCTGTGGAGGCAGCATTTTGCCAACCTTGAACATAGCTTCCACAACTTCGTCAAACGGAATGTGGCTTACCTGGCCTGCAAGTGCCATATCTGCAGCAATCATGGCGTTAACCGCACCGGAAGCATTTCTCTGTGCACAAGGCAGTGCAACAAGGCCTGCAACAGGGTCGCAAACAAGGCCCATAACGTTAATCATTGCAAAGCCTGCAGCGTTAAAGCAGCTCTGGTCGTCTGCACCTTTAAGGTATGCTGCTGCAGCCGCTGCCATACTGGAAGCAACGCCGCACTCTGCCTGACAGCCGCCGTCTGCACCTGCAACTGTTGCGTTTCTTGTGTAGATTGCGCCAACTGCGGAAGCGTAGATAAGTGCTTCAACAACCTTTTCTCTTGGATAGCCTTCCTTGTTCATCATGCCAACAAGCACTGCCGGGAGAATGCCGCAGCTGCCTGCTGTTGGGGAAGCACAGATTTTACCCATGGAAGCATTAACCTCGCTGGAGGAGTATGCCAGAGCCATAATATAGTTCATATAGTTGCCTGTTACGGAACCGTCTTTCTGGGAATACTGGTACTGGCAGTTTGCAACGCCGTCCACAAGGCTGCCCTTTGTAGCCTGCTTGTGTTCCAGTGCCTTTGTTGCAGAGCCAATCATAACATCAAGGCGCATTTCAAAGCTTGCCCACAGTTTTTCTCTTGTCATGCCTGTAAGCTTTGTTTCTGCATCGAGAGCAACCTCCCATGCACGTTTGTGCTCTTTTGCACAGAGGTCCAAAAGTTCCTGACCGTTTTTATACATAAATTAGCCCTCCTGTATATTAACAACAACTACGGAAAGTACGTTGTTAACCTGTTTCAGATCGTTGATTACACTTTCAGGGATTACACCGTCGCATTCGATAAGGCAGTATGCTGTGTCGCCCTTGGATGTACGGCTAACCTTCATTGTAGCAATGTTGATATTGTCATATGCAAGGATAGCACTGATATCGCTTACAACGCCCTTAACGTCGTTCTGTTTAACAATAATTGTGGACAGAGAAGCGTTGAACTCGCAGGCAAGGCCGTTGATGTTTGTGATAAGGATACGGCCGCAGCCAAGGGAAGCACCCTCCACAAAGTATTCTGTGCCGTCAACAAGGTAGAATGTAATTCTTGCTGTGTTTTCGTACTGGCTTACGATTTCTGTTGGATAGAAATCAAATTCAAGGCCGCGGCTCTGTGCAATTTCAAAGCTGGAGCCCAGTCTTTCGTCATCTTCGCTCATGCCGAGAGCACCTGCAACAAGGGCATAGTCTGTAAAGTGGCCTTTGTATGTACTTGCAAAGGAGCCGCCAAGGCCAAAGCTAACCCTGTTGAATGGTTTGCCCGCAATTGTCATAGCTGTTTTGGCAAGCTTTGCAGCGCCTGCTGTGTGCGAGCTGGAAGGGCCTATCATAATTGGGCCCACAACATCAAGAAGACTGATATTCATTGTTTTTCCTCCGTATATTCTGTCGCAGTTGTTGTATTTAAACAATCTATGCAATAATAACTATAGTTAATTTAATTTTATCATAGCTTGTACCATTGTCAATAATATATCACAGTCATTTTTTCCATTCAAAGGGTTTCTGCCCCATATTTTACACAAAAATACAATATATTCAGTATATCCTTTCCTCTGCTGCCGTCTTATACCATGCCGCTGTCCCATAGAAAAAATATATACGTTTTTCTACATATTTTTACATATTGCTTGCTTAAATTTTACAATTATATTACAATATATACTGATATGGTCTGGAGTGATTGTATGTCCTACGAAAAAAAGAAGAAATTTATTGTCAATATCACATTCTATACCCTTATCGCCGCAATTGTATTTCTGGCAGTAAAATATCTGCTGGGCTGGATTATGCCATTTGTGGTGGCCTTTGCGGTTTCGGCGGTTATAACCCCATTTGCAAAAAGGGTTTCGGGCTATTTTAAGGTGGGCAGAAAATTTGCCGCCTGCTTTGCCGCCTTTCTGTTCTATGCCTTTGGCACAGGGCTTGTGGTGCTTTGCGGCTTTGGGCTTTATGCAGCACTTAAAAACCTGTTTTACAGCCTGCCGCAGTTTTATGCAGACAGCATCGAGCCTGCCCTTGCCTCTTTAAGCGGCTTTGTGCAGAACACCCTTGCCGCCTTCGACCCTGCGGTAAGCAGCAGTTTCGAGCAGTTTGCTGCAGACTTTTTCAGCAAT
Organism: Oscillospiraceae bacterium; assembly: GCA_017435045.1. Lineage (GTDB taxonomy): Bacteria > Bacillota > Clostridia > Oscillospirales > Ruminococcaceae > RGIG3102. The sequence goes on along the minus strand of JAFSFT010000016.1, from coordinate 36,714 downwards.
GCCGGCAGTATGATTTCCGATGTATCGGTAAATGCGTTAAGCTGGCTGTCCGCATATATAACAAAAATCCCGTATTTTATTGCGGCGGTGTTTATTGCGGTTATCGCAACCTTCTTTATCGCCTCCGACTACGACGGCATAAAGGCCTTTATCGCACGGCAGATACCCGAAAAATGGCATATTTTCCTTGGGGATATAAGGGAATACAGCCTTTACACCCTTGGCAAATATGTAAAATCCTACACTCTTATAATGACCATAACCTTCTGCGAGTTATCCCTTGGGCTGTGGCTGCTGGGGGTAAAAAACTTTGCGGTTATCGCACTTGTCACAGCGGTTTTTGACATTATACCCGTCTGCGGTTCGGGCGGTGTACTGCTGCCCTGGGCGGTGTTCAGCCTTGTGCAGGGCAGATACGCCTTTGGCACAGGTATGCTTATCCTCTATGCCATCATCACCGTTATCAGACAGATTATCGAGCCTAAAATAGTGGGCGACCAGGTGGGCCTGCCCCCTGTTGTAACCCTTATGGCCATGTTTTTAGGGGTGCGGTTTATGGGTGTTATCGGGCTGTTTTTATTCCCGATGATACTGGTAATCCTCAAAAACCTCAACGACAGCGGCAGGATAAAGCTGTTCCGCTGATGCAACAAATTTTCATTAAGTTATTAATCCGTATGCGGTGGCTTATGCCGTATGCGGCTGTAATAAATTCCGACTCAGACACACCAATCAAACTACTAAAAAGGAAGAAAAATTTTATGGAATTGTCACAGATTTTAACCCTTTTCGGCGGTCTTGCCCTGTTTTTATACAGTATGAACATGATGAGCGCCGGTCTTGAAGCAGCAGCGGGCAACAAGATGAAATCCATCCTTGAAAAGCTTACCTCCAACACCTTTATGGGCGTTATTGTAGGTACAGTTATCACAGCCATCATCCAGTCCTCCTCTGCAACCACCGTTATGCTTGTTGGCTTTGTAAACAGCGGCCTTATGCAGCTTACACAGGCTGTAGGCGTTATTATGGGTGCCAACATCGGTACAACCGTTACCGGTTTGCTTATCACCCTTGACATCAAGGACATTGCCCCTGCCTTTGCCTTTGCAGGTGTATGTATGATTGTTTTCTCCAAAAAGGAAATCATCAACCACTGGGGCAAAATCATTGCAGGTTTCGGCATTCTGTTTATCGGTATGGATATGATGAGCGGCTCCATGAGCAGCCTGCGTGATTCCGAAGTGTTTGTTAAAATCATCACAGAATTCTCCAATCCGTTTATCGGCATCCTTGCAGGTACAGTATTCACAGCCATCATCCAGTCCTCCTCTGCATCTGTAGGTATCCTGCAGGCACTGGCTATGAGCGGTGTTATCGGCCTTGACAACGGTATCTATGTACTGTTCGGCTTTACAATCGGTACCTGTGTAACAGCAGTTCTTGCTTCCCTGGGTACTTCTGTAAATGCAAAACGCACAACACTTATCCACCTTATGTTCAACATCTTCGGCACACTTATCTTCCTTGTTATCTGCGAGCTTGTGCCGTTTACAACCTGGTTTGCAAACCTGTTCCCTACAAACCCAAGCGCACAGATTGCAAATGCTCACCTCGTATACAAGGTTGTAACAACAATCATCCTGTTCCCGTTTGCAAAACAGCTTGTTAAGCTTGCAACAATTATCCTGCCTGAAAAAGAATCCGAAAAGGTTCGTCCAAGCCTTGCAGAACGCTGCAGCCATCTTTCCACACACAACATCGGTAATATGGCCATCATCATCACAAGCATCCGCGAAGAGCTGGAATATATGTACTCCATCGCAAAGGAAAATGTTCAGCTCAGCTTTGACGCAGTACTTAACCACACAATGGAATACGAACCACAGATTAAGGAAAACGAGGAAAAGCTGGACACCCTCAATGCACAGGTATGCCAGTATCTTTCCACAATTATCTCCAAGCCTATGCCTGCCAGCGACTCCGAGCTTATCAGCGGCTACTTCCGCATTGTAGGCAACATCGAACGTATCGGCGACCACGCAATGAACTTTTCCGGCTATGTAAAATTCCTTACAAACAACAACCTTACCTTCTCTGACAGAGCAAAAGGCGAGATTGAAAAGATGAAAAATGTTTGCCTTGACGCCATGAAAGCCTTTGACGGCGACATGAAGGTTTACAACATAGATGCCCTTACAGAAATTGCACAGGTTGAACAGCGTCTTGACGATTTGACAGACCAGTACAGAAAAGCACAGATTGAAAGAATGAAAACCACAAGCTGTGCACCGGAAGCAAGCGTGCTCTACTCTGAAATGCTTACAGACGTTGAACGTATCGGCGACCATATGCTCAACATTGCAGAACAGTTTGCACAGATGTACTCTGCAAAATAGTTTACTTAATAAACCGTTATATATTAATATATAATACATTAAAGCCGATGGTTTCATCGGCTTTTTTTGTTAAGTCAGACTATGGCACAGAAAAACTTTTCCTAAAAAAATTAAAAAAATTTGGCAAAAAGTGTTGACAAATTAATTTTTCGGGTGTACTATAAAGGCAAATTTAATACATCTCGCAAAAGCATTGACAAGAAATAGTAGATTGTATGCGGATTTACAGAGAGGCCTTGGCTGGTGTAAAAGGCTATGACGGTACAGTTGAACACATCTTTGAGCTATTTACCGAAAGGGTTTTCCCCCAAGTAGACTAAATCGGTCCTCCGCCCGTTACAGCGGAAAAGTATGATGGTACTTAGTGAGGCTGTCCCCGTGAGGTGGCAGTGAACAGAGGTGGAACCACGAAAGATATTTCGTCCTCTCGGAGTTATATAACTCTGGGAGGACTTTTTGTTTTAAGCGGTTGCATAAAGTAAAAGCAGTTTTTACGGGACATATTAAATTAAACCTTAAATCAGAAAAAAAACAAAACAAGGAGATTTAATCATGAAAAAACTTACAGCTTTATTCTTATCCGCTCTTATGGCACTTTCCCTTACAGCATGCGGCTCCTCCGCACCTGCACCTGCTCCTGAAGCAGAGGACAAAACAGTTGTTATCGGCGTTGACGATACATTTGCACCAATGGGCTTCCGTGACGAAGCAGGCAACCTTGTAGGCTTTGACATCGACCTTGCAAACGAACTTCTCGGCCGCCTTGGCTACGAAGCAAAATTCCAGGTTATCGACTGGTCCATGAAAGAAACAGAACTTGAAAACGGCAATATCGACCTTATCTGGAACGGCTACACAATTACAGACGCACGCAAGGAAAAGGTTAACTTTACACAGCCTTATCTTGACAACAAACAGATTATCGTAACAATGGCAGACAGCGACATCGCAGCAAAAGCTGACCTTGCAGGCAAAACAGTGGCAGTTCAGAAAGAATCCAGCGCATACGACGCAGTTATGGCACAGGCAGACGTAGCAGCTTCCCTCGCAGGCGGCGAACCTGTTCAGTTTGATACAAACACAGACGCATTTATGGACGTGGAAGCAGGCAGAAGCGATGCTATCGTAGTTGACGAAGTGCTTGCAAGATACTATATCAAACTCCGCGGCGAAGAACAGTACAAAGTATTGGCAGAAGACTTTGGCAGCGAAGAATACGGCATCGGCGTAAGAAAAGCTGACACAGAATTCCTTGCAGAAATCGACGCTGAACTTACAGAGATGATTAACGACGGTACATTTGCAGAAATCAAAGGCAGATGGTTTGCTGAATAATAAAAGCCATACCAGAAGCAAAGCATACAAAAGCAAAGCATACAAAAGCAGAGCATACAAAAGCAAAGCATACAAAAGCAGAGCATATAAAATGGATCATATCACTTCCTTTCTGTATATATAAACGCGGCAGCAGTGCGAATGACCTTCGCACTGCTGCCACATTAAAAACAGCTTATCCGCTGAATTTCAAAAACACTTTCTTGAGGTTATTTCAATGGAAATTATCAGACTTATGCCCCGTTTTCTGGAAGGGCTGCAGCTTACAATAGGTCTTTGGGCAATAGTGCTTGTGCTGTCCATCCCCCTTGCCTTTCCCGTTGCGTTTATCCGCAGCAGCAAAAACAAGCTGGTTGCAGGTGCAACAAAGTTTTATATAGACATTATGCGCGGCACACCGCTGCTGCTGCAGATGTGCTTTATCTTCTTTGGTCTTCCCGAAATCGGCATTGTGTTTGAACGTTTTACCACCGCTGTTGTGGCATTTGTAATAAACTACACCGCCTATTTTGCCGAAATTTTCCGCTCCGGCCTTAAAAGCATAGACAAAGGCCAGTGGGAAGCAGGCCAGATGCTTGGCATCTCAAAGCCTGTGCTTTTCTTTAAGGTTATTCTTCCGCAGACCATCAGAACAGTTATCCCTGCCGTTACAAACGAGGTTACAACACTTGTAAAGGACACATCCCTTGTTTACATTCTCGGTCTGGGCGACCTGCTGCGTCAGGGCAAAATCTACGCAAACAGCCTTTCCTCCCTTGCACCGTTTGTAGTTGTTGGTGTGCTTTATTTCATCGTTATCACAATCATCAGCAAAGGCTGTGAAAAGATAGAAAAATCTTTTAACTATTAAAGGAGATTTGCAATGCTTAAAGTTACCAATTTATATAAAAGCTTTGGCAGCCAGACTGTGCTGAATGATATATCCTTTGAACTGGCAGATGGCGAAGTTGTGTGTCTGCGAGGCAAAAGCGGTGCCGGCAAAACCACCCTTATCCGCTGCATCTGCAACCTTGACAAGGCAGACAGCGGCACAATTTCCATCAACGGCATCGAAAGCCTTGAAAACGGCAGGCCAAACAAGGCTTATCAGAACACTGTCGGCATGGTTAGTCAGGGATTTGACCTGTTCCCTAATCTGAATGTTATGGACAATATCACCCTTGCACCTGTAAGCCGCAAGCTGATGACAAAGGACCAGGCAGAAAAAGCCGCTCAGGCACTGCTGGACTCCCTTGGAATCGGCGACAAATCAAAAAGCTATCCTTCCCGTCTTTCGGGCGGCGAAAAACAGCGTGTTGCCGTGGCAAGGGCCTGCATTTTAAGCCCGTCTGTACTGTTTTTTGACGAACCTACAAGTGCACTTGACATAAATGCAACCCGCGAGGTTGCAAACCTTATCGGGGACATCGCCTCCCGCGGCATAAGCGTGGTTATCATAACCCACGACGAAAGCTTCTGCGATATGCTTGGTGCAAGACAGATTGTTATCGAAAGCGGCAGAATTGCTGAATAAACCATATACACCGGGATTACTTCCTCTTTAAATGTAAAAATGGAAAAGCTTGGCTGCATTGTCAGCACAGGCTTTTCCATTTGTTTATTGCAGATATTTTTATTATAATGTATACTTATTATATTATTAAAACAAAGGAAACAGACAATGGTTTTACCGCAGGATTTTACAGACAAGATGAAAAACCTTTTAAAAGAGGATTTTGAAGACTTTTTAAAAGGCTACGAAAAAGAAAATTTCCACTCTTTAAGGATAAACACCCTCAAGGCAGATGTGCAGGAGGTGCTGGCAAAAAATCTTTTCGATTTTACTCCCGTACAGTGGTGCCCCACAGGCTTCTACTACCCCGCCCATCAGCGTCCGGGCAGACACAGCTATCACCACGCAGGCGTGTTCTACATTCAGGAGGCCAGTGCTATGGCGGTGGTGGAATGTGCCGATATCCAGCAGGGCGACAAGGTGCTGGACCTGTGTGCCGCCCCGGGCGGAAAAAGCACCCAGATTGCCGCAAAGCTTGGGGGCACAGGCCTGCAGATAAGCAACGAAATTGTGCCAAACCGTGCAAAGATACTGTCCCAGAACATCGAGCGTATGGGTGTTAAAAACGCAATAGTAACCAACGAAAGCCCCGAAAAGCTGGAAAAGGTATTCCCTGCATTTTTCGACAAAATCATTGTGGACGCCCCCTGCTCGGGCGAGGGTATGTTCCGCAAGGACCCTGCCGTTGTAAACGAGTGGAGTGCCGCACAGGTTGAGGTATGTGCCAACCGACAGGGACACATACTGGAAAGTGCCCACAAAATGCTGGCGGCAGGCGGCGTTATGGTATACTCCACCTGCACCTTCTCCCCCGAAGAAAACGAGATTGCGGTGCAGAAATTTATCGGAAAGCACCCCGAATACACAATCGTAAAACCTGCAGTGCACAGATTTTTCTCTGCAGGCGTACCCCAGTGGGCAGACAGCACCAATACCGATTTGTGCAGCACAATGCGTCTGTTCCCCCACAAAATTGATGGCGAGGGGCACTTTATAGCAGTGCTTAAGAAAAACAGCGGTGATGACTGCCGTGTAAAAGCCGCCAGAACAATAACCGACAAAAAGCTGCTGCAGCCATACTTTGACTTTGAGAAAAAGTTCCTTAAAGACATCAGCTTTTCAAACTTTACCCTCTTTGGCGAAAATCTTTACGCAATGCCCCACGGCACGCCCGATTTATCAAAGGTAAAGGTACTGCGCTGCGGCCTGCACCTTGGCGAAATAAAGAAAAACCGCTTTGAACCAGGCCATTCCCTTGCTTTGGCACTGTGCAAAGACAATGTAAAGCAGTTTGTCTCCTACCCCTGCGACAGCGAGGAAATGCTAAGCTATCTCAAAGGGGATACCTTAAACGTTGATGACAGCCTTAAGGGCTGGTGCCTTGTATGCACCGACAGCTACTCTGCAGGCTGGGCAAAGGTTACCGACGGCACCGCCAAAAACCACTATCCAAAGGGATTGAGAATTGCAATGGCATAGCCGCCCCCACCAACACATCGGCGGCATACGGCAACGCCCCCCCACCATCACCACCAACCCACAGCGGCAAGCGGCAACACTCACTCTACAGCAGCACCAACCCATAGCGGCAGGCGGCAATGTCCCCCCACCAACATCACCCCACAGCGGCAGACGGCAACACTCACTCTACATCATCACCACCCCATTTGCCGCCCACAGAAACGGCAGCACAGCCGCCTTTCACTTTTTCAGTCTGTGCAGAACACTCCGTATCTGCCCTTATTCTTAATTGTAATTTATATTTATAAATATCGGAGGTAACTTACAATGAACAAAAAACTGGTTGCATATTTTTCCGCAAGCGGCGTAACCGCAGAGGTGGCAAAATCCATGGCAGCAACACTCTCCTGCCCTGTTTACGAAATTACACCTGCTGTGCCATACACCAAGGCAGACCTTGACTGGATGGACAAAAACAGCCGCAGCAGCGTTGAAATGCAGAACAAGGCTTCCCGCCCTGAAATAAAGGATATCCCTGTTGATTTGTCAGAGGTGGAAGAAATTTATCTTGGTTTCCCTGTATGGTGGTATGTTGCACCTACAATCGTAAACACATTTGTTGAAAAATATGATTTAAGCGGCAAAAAGGTTGTGCTTTTTGCAACAAGCGGCGGCAGCGGCTGGGGCGAAACAGTGGCATATCTTGCAGACAGCTGCAAGGGTGCAGAAATTGTTGAAGGCAAAATTCTCAAACCGGGTGTAAGCCGTGAAGAATTTGACCAGTGGGTAAAAACACTTTAATTACATATTAAAAAAAGTTGGTAAACTGTGTGTTTACCAACTTTTTTTATCTTATATTTACTTATGATACTTGCTTTTGTTCAGAATGGAAAATCCGCGGTAAATCTGTTCCAGCAGCATAACCCTTGCAAGCTGATGCGGAAATGTCATCTTTGACATGGACATCTTATAGTTGGAAAGCTGCTTTACCCTGTCGGACAAACCGTGGCTGGAGCCGATTATAAAGCATATGTTGGAAAATCCCTCCACCGCCTTGTCGCTGAAGGTTTTTGCCAGTTCCTCGCTGGACATCTGTTTGCCCTCTATACACATGGAGATAACATAGCTCTGCTTCGGTATGTTTTTTATAATCTCCTCTGCCTCTCTGTCCAGAGTTTTCTGTATAAGTGCATCGCTCAAATTCTTTTCCATAAGCTGCACATCCTCAAGCTGCACAATTTTAAGGCTGCACATGGTCTTAAGGCGTTTTATATATTCGTTGCAGCCGTCCAGCATAAAGCCTTTCTGCACCTTGCCCATGGCGATAATTGTAATGTTCTGCATTTTTTCTCCTTTTAAAACTCTGTAGGCAGTGTAACCTCGTGGCGGCGGTTTGCCCTTACCACTTCCATATCCCTTGTTATGTCAATGCCCCTTGCCATGCCCGTAATTACCAGTTTGGAAAGTGCGGTGGACGGTGTGTTGTTGTTGTTGGAAAGGTGGCACAGATGCAGCTTTTTAACGCCGCTTTCTATAAGCTGCACAGCCGCATCGCTGCACTGGCTGTTGGACAGATGCCCTCTGTTTGAGGCAATGCGTGTTTTGAGGTAATAGGGATAGTTTTCGTTTTCACGCAGCATAATTTCGTCGTAGTTGGACTCTATAACCGCCAAATCCGCACCCATAAACTGGCTCAGTATACCGTCTGTAACGCAGCCAAGGTCGGTTGCCATGGTCATTCTTGTGCCGCTTTGTGTATGTATGTTAAAGCCCATACAGCCCACAGAATCGTGTGGGGTGTCAAAGCCCGTAACAAAAAAATCGCCGATGTTGTGGCCTGCAAAATGCATATCCTCAAGGCGGATGTGGGCAGGCACAAGGTCATAGTCTGCCAGCCAGTCCAGCGTTGCACAGCCAGCGTACACAGGCACGTCCAGCTTTTTCAAAAATACCTTAAGGCCGCTTACATGGTCGGAATGCTCGTGGCTTACCAGCACCCCCTGCAGATTTTTTATGTCAAGGCCAAGCTCCTTTATTGCATTTGCGGTTATGCGTGCAGACTTGCCCACGTCGATAAGTATAAATTTGCCGTTCTGCTCTATAACCGAGCAGTTGCCGCTGGAGCCCGAGTAGAGCGAAATATATCTTGCCATTTTACCTCTTTTGCTTATGGCGGATATTTACCTGCCTTACTGTAAGGCGGTTATCTGCCATATTGCTGTTCTGTTTCAAAAAAAGGCAGGATAAACCTGCCTTTCGTCTTATTTATATACGTCTTTTGATACCCGCCTTTTAAATATGCGTCTTTCAGTACACATATTCTGACAGGTATCCTTTAATATGCATTTTTAAGTTCTGTTTCCTGAACAGGAACTTTTCTGATGTCGCCGCCGAGAGCACGGATTTTCTTTACAATATCCACATAGCCGCGTTCAACGTGCTGGATTTCGTAAACCTCGCTCTGACCTTCGGCACATAGTGCTGCCACAACAAGTGCCGCACCTGCACGCAGGTCTGTTGCGGAAACAGGGGCAGGCTTAAGCTCCTCAACGCCTTCAAATACTGCAACTCTGCCCTCTACCTGAATATTTGCACCCATCTTGTTAAGCTCGTCGCAATATTTAAAGCGGTTGTCCCAGATGCCCTCTGTAATGATGGATGTGCCCTTTGCAAAGCACAGCAGCACGCCCATTACAGGCTGAAGGTCTGTAGGAAAGCCCGGGTGAGGCATTGTTTTGATATTTGTTGTATTGTAAGGTCCTTCGATGCCTTTTACACGGATGCTGTCGTCAAATTCTTCAACAGTTGCACCCACCATTCTAAGCTTGCTTGTAACAGGCTCCAGATGTTTTGGAATAACGTTTTTGATAAGGATATCGCCGCGGCTTGCCGCTGCAGCAACCATAAATGTGCCTGCCTCAATCTGGTCAGGGATAATGGAATAGCTGCCGCCGTGCATGGATTTTACGCCGTGGATTTTGATAACGTCTGTACCTGCGCCTCTTACGTTTGCACCCATGATATTAAGGAAGTTTGCCACGTCTACAATGTGCGGTTCCTTTGCAACGTTTTCCAGCACTGTTGTGCCCTCTGCCATAACTGCAGCCAGCATTGCATTGATGGTTGCACCAACGCTTATTGTGTCAAAGAAAACGTGTGCACCGTGGAGGTTGTCGCTTTTTACGTTAACCATTGCATAGTCTATGGAATGGTCTGCACCAAAGGCTGTAAAAGCCTTGAGGTGCTGGTCTATTGGTCTTGCACCAAGGTTGCAGCCGCCGGGCATAGGCACGCTGCCCTCGCCAAAGCGGGAAAGCATGCTGCCAAGGAAATAGTAGGATGCACGCATCTTTTTGCCAAGTTCCAGCGGAACCTCGGTAACATTGATGGTGGATGTATCTATCTCCAGAGAGGTTGGGCCAATCCACTGCACAGATGCACCCAGTTCTCTCAGAATATTTATTTCTGCTCTTATATCACTTATGTCCGGCACATTTTCGAGTACGCACACATCACCGGCAAGCACTGTTGCAGGCAGAATTGCCACTGCCGCATTTTTAAAGCCGCTGATTGTAACCTCGCCCGTAAGGGGTCTGCCGCCCGATACTACATATTTTTCCAAATTTATACTCCTTCAGAGTCTGTTTTTATATATGATATTACTGATTACTATTATGTGAATAATGCACAAATTAATTCTTAAAAATTTGTGACCTTGAATAGTATATCATTTCTTCCCAAAAATTCAATAGTTTATTTATATTATATAAATAGAATATTGTTTCAGAAAATAAGCCAATTTACATTACCAGAACTTGTACGGGTCATAGCGTACATTGCCGCTCTTGATTTCAAAGTGCAGGTGGTTGCCTGTACTGTTGCCCGTAGAGCCCATCTTGGCAATCATCTGTCCTTTTTTAACCTGTTCGCCATAGCCTACAAGCAATGATGAACAGTGTGCATAAACGGTCTGATAGCCGTTGCCGTGGTCAACGATAAGGTATACGCCGTAGCCCACGTTGGTATATTTTGCCAGCGTTACGACGCCGTCGTCCGCTGCATAGATTGGTGTGCCGTAAGGGCCTGCAATGTCAACGCCGTTATGTGCAGGGTACTGTCCTGCAAAGCCACGGCTTATGCGTACACCGCCGCCTGTAGGCCAGCCAAATTTGCCCGAGCCTGCCACAGCAATGTTGCCAACCCTTGGCATATATGTACCAAATTCCAGAATTTCCTTTACAGGTTCCCTGATAACCTCTGTTTCAATTACAGTTTCGCTCTGGGCAATGCCGTCTATGTAGGTTACATCCACAGTAACCTTGTTAATGCCCTTTTCGCCCTTCTGTATTGTCTTGGTGGTGCCGTAGTTCATACTGCTGTTCTGCTTGCGTTCCACAGTGTAGGAGGTTTCCACCTCACGCACTTCACGCACAACCTCTTTAACCTGCAAAAACGGTACAGCCTGGCTTACCAGCACCTGGTCGCCAATCCACAGGCCGCCGCCCTCAAGCTCTGGGTTAAGTGCATACAGCTCCTTGAGACGCAGGCCGTTCTTGCTTGCGATAAGGGACGGGCTGTCGCCCTGAACAACTGTGTACCACACCTCGCCCTCTACAAGGCCTGTAATCTTTTCGCACAGCTCGTCCTCGTCAACGATAGTGTCGGTAAAGAATATGCCGTCTGTAAGGGAAACATCCTGCACAAAGCCTGCAGTTGTGTCCTCGTCGTTATCCTCAATGTAAGGCTGCAGCACACTGTCCATAGCTTTTTCTATTTTTGCGGAATCTTCCACCGCACCGTAGAACTTGCCGTCCACATAAAAGCCTGTGGCGGTAACGATGTCCTCGTCAGAAACCTCAAGAATTCTGTCAGAAAGCTGTCTTTCGTCTATAATGTTTCTGTCAAAGGTTGTAACAATCTTTATTTCAGGGTCTATGGACCACTGCTGTTCGTCGTCCAGAGTAACCAGCTTGTTTTTGATTACAGTGTCTGCGTTTGTAAGCACATCATAGTTTTTGATGCAGCCAATCTCCTCGCCGCCCAGAGAAACGCTTATGGCGTAATTTTCGGTTACGCCAATTGCAATAACCGCCACCATAACCGCAAAAAAGAATGCAGGCACCGCATAACTTACAAAGGCAGACAAAAGTCTTCTGTGCTTTTTAACGCCCTGTGCAACGTATGCCCCCACCTCTTTTGAAGGCTTGAGGTTTTCGTCTTCTTTGGATTTTCTCCAGATGTTTTTGATGTTTGATAAAATTTCTTCTACCTTTTCGTGCGGGAAACCCACATCCTCCAGAACGCCCTCCATAAGCCTTTCTGCAAAGATTAAAATTTCCTTTACAACACGTTTTACCCTGCGGTATATAAGGTAGGTATATTTTTTAACCTTTTTGCCTGCCAGCAGCAATGCCATCTCTGCACAATAACCCAGCTTGTAGCATACTTCGGCTGCAAATTCTCCAATACCCTTAACTGTGATTTTTTCTTTGTTGTATTTCTTAAAAAGTGATTTTATGCCCTGAGTATCGTTTGTTTCGGTTTTAGCTTTTTCTTTGCGTATTACCGGCATTTAACTAACTCCTTTTATATAAAAATTGAATGATTTAAAGTTTACATACACTAACTAATTATACACAATAAAAGGCGTTTTTTCAAGGAAAAACGCCTTTTTTCATACAATATAAAGTTATTGTTTAAAATTTATTTATATTTTTATCACAATCTGCTGCATATCGCAGGGAAACTTGGAATTAATTACCACCTGTCTGCCTGTATCGGGGGAAATAAATTCCAGTTTTCTGCAGTGGAGTGCGTGCCTTGCAATGCTTTCTGTGCTGCCGCCGTACAGATCGTCCCCTGCAAGGGGATGTCCCAAGTGTGCAAAATGCACCCTTATCTGATGGGTACGCCCCGTGTGCAGCTTTATATCCAGCAGGGAAAATTTGTCGTTCTGCTTTACAACGGTGTAGTCTGTCCTTGCGTACTGCCCGTCCGCCCTTACACAGCGTGTGATAATGCTTTTGGCCTCTCTTGCGATGGGCAGCTCAATAACACCCTCTGCAGGTTCAACTTTGCCCTGCACAATGGCGGTGTAGGTTTTGTCCGCAGCACCTTTAAGCTTTTCGGCACTGAAAGGGTCAAGGGCAATAAGCACCAGCCCCGAAGTATTTCTGTCCAGACGGTTGATTGCACGGAAAATCTTCTCCTCTCCCCTTTTCTGCCAGTATCCGCAGAATGCGTTGGCAAGGGTGTGGGTGGGGTGGTTAAAGGATGGGTGCACAGGCATATAGTAAGGCTTGTCCACCACCATGCAGCAGCGGTCCATATACACAATATCCATGGGGATATCCTGCGGGATAACGGTGCTTTTTGCCGCATCCTCCCTTGTGTCGGAAATGCTTATGGTCACCTGCTGGCCTGCCTTTACCCTGTAGTCGGTGTTCTGCTTTACCCCGTCCACCAGTATGCCCTGCGGCAGAAACTTTATCTTTTTTATAAGTGCAAGGCTTACCCCTGCACCCCTTAAAAATGCGGTGAGTGTGCTGCCCTCGTCCGCCGGCTTTACTGTAAAATCAACTGTCATTTTAATAAGCTACACCCTGAATTTTCATAGCTTCGCACACCTTTACAAAGCCTGCAATGTTTGCACCTGCCACAAGGTTTTTGCCGTCGGCGTACTTTTTGCTGGTCTGGTAAACTGTGTCAAAGATATTTTCCATAATGTCCTTAAGGCGTGCGTCCACCTCCTCAAAGGTCCAGGAAAGACGCAGGGAGTTCTGGCTCATTTCAAGGCCGCTGGTTGCAACGCCGCCTGCATTGGAAGCCTTGCCCGGTGCATAGAGGATATCGCTTGCAAGGAACACCTCCACAGCCTGTGGTGTGCTTGGCATATTTGCCCCCTCTGCCACAGCTATGCAGCCGTTTGCCACCAGTGCCTTTGCACCGTTTTCGTCCAGCTCGTTCTGTGTTGCACAGGGCAGTGCAATGTCGCAGGGCACTGTCCAGATTTTTTTGCAGTCATCGCAGTATTCCGCATTGGGGTATGTTTCCAGATACTCTTTTATTCTGCCGCGGCGTACTTCCTTGATTTCCTTGATAACCGCAAGGTCAATGCCGTTTTTGTGGTAGATATAGCCATTGGAATCGCTCATGGCAACCACCTTTGCACCAAGCTGAATTGCCTTCTGTGCGGCGTAGATTGCCACGTTGCCGCTGCCCGAAACAATTACTTTTTTATCATCAAAGGTTGTGCCCTTAAGTGTGCTAAGCATCTTTTCTGTAAAGTAGCAAAGGCCGTAGCCTGTGGCCTCTGTTCTGCCCAGAGAGCCGCCAAATTCAATTGCCTTGCCAGTAAAAACGCCTGTAAATTCGTTTGCAATACGCTTGTACTGGCCAAACATATAGCCAACCTCTCTTTTGCCCACACCTATATCCCCTGCAGGCACGTCAAGAAACTGGCCTATGTGGCGGTAAAGCTCTGTCATAAAGCTCTGGCAGAAACGCATAATTTCCATATCGCTTTTGCCCTTGGGGTCAAAGTCGCTGCCGCCCTTGCCGCCGCCCATGGCAAGCCCTGTAAGAGAGTTTTTAAAGGTCTGCTCAAAGCCGAGGAACTTGATAACGCTCTGGTTTACACTTGGATGAAAACGCAGTCCCCCCTTGTACGGGCCGATTGCACTGTTGAACTGGCAGCGGTAGCCTGTGTTTACCTGCACTCTGCCTGCATCATCCACCCACGGCACACGGAAGGAAATCATTCTTTCAGGCTCCACCATGCGTTCAAGGATGGCCAGCTTTTCAATCTGCGGGTCTTTTTCCACAACGGGTTCAAGGGTTTCCAGCACCTCGCACACCGCCTGCAGAAATTCCTTTTCGTGAGAATATTTTCTGCACAGGTTTTCGTACACTGTTTTTACATAATTATTGGTTATCATAATATTGCCCCCATTTTTACCAATTTAAGGCTTAAGTTTTATCTATAATATGATAGTATATAACAAAAATGGTGCATAATAAAGATTTTTTTGAAAATTTCATTGAATATTTTCAAAAGCTGTGTTAAACTATTTTCTTGGAATAGGAGTGATTATATGAACTACTGTCAGAACTGCGGCACAAAGCTGGACGCAAACGAATTTTTCTGCCACAACTGCGGCACAAAAATCCACAGCCATACAGACGGCACAAACGCCACTGTAAAGGGCCAGAAAAGCAGATTTATCGCAGGCATACTTGCAATTCTTCTGGGTTCTATGGGTATTCACAGCTTCTATCTGGGATATAACAGCAAGGGTATAAAACAGCTGCTGCTGTGGGTGTTTTTCCTTGGCTTTGTCAGCTTTATCTGGGGCATTATCGATGCAGTCAGCATCTTTACAGGCAAAATAAACTGCGATGCCAGCGGTATGCCTCTTGCAGACAATATCTGATAATATAACAGTTAAATATGAGTAAACCAGACGGCAGCGCGCCTTACAGGCGTGAGGAAAGTCCGGGCTTCACAGGTCAAGGGTAGCTGATAACGTCAGCCGAGGGCGACCTTAGGGAAAGTGCAACAGAAAATTACCGCCTGCTTTGGCAGGTAAGGATGAAAAGGCGAGGTAAGAGCTCACCAGCATACTGGAGACAGTACTGGCTGTGTAAACCCTACCCGAAGCAACACCCGACAGCAGAGCATATGTGACCTGCAGCTCTCAGGAGGTGGCTGGAGCTATAAGGCAACTTATAGTCGAGATAGATTGTCGTCTAATACAGAACCCGGCTTATGGTTTGCTCATTTTAATAAAACAACAGGCAGTCAGCTAAAGGATTTTTCCTTAAAACTGACTGCTGTTTTTTTGTTTATAAAACCATACCCCTCCGGCCGCATACCCTCTCACCAAACACACCAAACACAAGCCGCCCCCGCCAACTGCACACATTACCCCACCACATTTCAACAAACACAACAAATACCGGCAACCCCTCCGACAACTGCCAAAAACCACCAACTGTCACAAACCACCACACCGCCTGACCATCCATTCTGCCTGCTGTGGCAAATTTTCTGCTGCAGTGCAGATTACTGTGGATTACTCTGTGCTGCTGTGGTATACTTAAAGCATACTATTTTTTACGGAGACCAATATGAACTGGGAATTTTCTTTTTTATATCTTCTGCAGGAGCTTCACACCCCTGTGCTGGACAAAATAATGCTGTTTTTCACAAAGCTGGGCAACATTGGTATGCCATGGCTTGCCATAGCAGTGCTTATGCTGTGCTTTAAAAAGACACGCCGCTGCGGAATTGCCATCCTCGGCTCTCTGCTTGTAAAGGAGCTTGTGGGCAATCTTCTGCTAAAAAATCTCATTGCAAGACAGCGCCCCTGCTGGATTGACACCACAGTGCCGCTGCTTATATCCTCCCCGTCCAGCTTTTCCTTTCCGTCGGGACACACCTTTGACGGCTTTGCCGCATCGGTTTCCATTCTGCTTTACTACAAAAAGGCAGGCATTGCCGCACTGCTGGCTGCCGCTGTTATCGCATTCAGCCGTATGTACCTTTTTGTGCATTTCCCCACCGATGTGCTTGCCTCGGTTGTGCTTGGCATACTGGCCGCGGTGCTTGTGCACAAAATTGTGGAGGCATATTACCCCGATAATATTTATAAAATCCACAGATAACTATCCACAGACACAAAAACCTCTGACAGAGCATTCTGCCAGAGGTTTTCTTATATATATGTTTTTATAAGCTGTGGTGTTTTATCTGCTTTTGCAGGCCGCCCTTTGTTGCATAACAGCCGCCCCCGCACTGGCAGAGAAATCACTGCTTTTCAGAGCCGACCACCGCTTTTGCAGATTAACCACCGCTTTGCAGGCCACCGCTTTTACAAACCAGTCACCGCCGTTTTGGCAATTTCATCACCGATTTTGCAGGCCGACACTAATTTAGCAAGCCAATCACCGCTTTGCAGGCCACCGCTTTTACAGACCAGTCACCGCTGTCCTGGCAATTTCATCACCGCTTTTGCCAAACAGCCGCCAGCCACGCCGACCATCGCTGTCCTTTAAACTTTACTGTCCCCTACGCCTGCCCCTCTGCCACAAGGTTCTGCCATTCGGTGTACATTCTGTTCCATGTAACCCTGCCCACAATGCCGTCTGCGGTAAGGTTAAACCGTGCCTGAAATGCCAGCACTGCGTTTTCGGTGGCAGGGCCGAAAATGCCGTCCGCAGATACAGAGGGAATGTCGGGATAAACCGCAGCCAGTGCGTTAAGCCAGCTTTGTATCTTCCGCACATTCTCCCCTCGGGAGCCCTGCCGCAGCGGCGTGCCGGGATATCCGTCAGAAGCAGGCGGTGTTCCCTCGGGCACAGTAACCCCCTGCTGAATGCCCTCGTAAATATCCTGCATCTTCTCCCAGGTAAGCTGCCCCACCACGCCGTCGGGATTAAGATTGAAATACTCCTGAAATTCCCGTACCGAGCTTTCGGTGGCAGCACCAAAGTTGCCGTCTATCTCCACAGGCTTTATGCTGTTTACATACACTGCCGTCTGGTTGAGATAAAACTGCACAATCTGCACATTTATGCCCCTGTCGCCGCGGCGGATGGCATATCCGGGGTAGCTGCCGTCCTGTATGGCCTCGCCCTCGCTGGTAAGCTGTGCCAGCTTTTTTACCGAAACGTAGATGTAGCTTATCTTGTACCAGGTACGCTTGCCCACCACGCCGTCTGCGGTAAGGTCAAAAATGTTCTGAAACCGCCGCACCGCCGCCGTTGTACTGCTGCCGAAATTGCCGTCCACCGTCACCTTGCCTATGGCAGGATAGTCGTTGGCAATTCGGTTAAGCTGTGCCTGCAGCACGCGGACGCTGTTGCCCGTACTGCCCTCACGCAAGGGCGAACCGGGGTAGGATACGGGGATTGGTGCAATGTTGTTGCTTTCGGTTATGCGGATGTCGTTGCCGTAGTATTTACGCAGAATGCTTATGGCGCTCATACCGCGTTCCGCATCGGCCTTGCTGCCCCATTGGCTCATGCCGTTGCACCGCACCGATTTTCCGTCGCAGTACTCGGCAAAAAAGGGGTCGATACGCCCGGGCTTTACCAGATACTCGTTAAAAATCTCCTCCACAATGGCGTCTGTGCTTTCAAAGGTGGAGCGGTTGTGCACATACTTCTGGTCGTAGCTGGGAGAGTTTGTGATGTTAAAGTCGTACCCGCGGGATGGGTACCACTCGGTGAACACGCGGTTAAGCACAAAGGAAATCTGTGCGTAGATGTTTGCCCTTAAGGCCTGCTGGGGCCATGTGGGATAAATTTCGCTGGAGGCCACGCTTTTGAGATAGGTGCGGAAAGGCACCGTTACATTTCTTGCACTGGCATTGGGTGCACCAAGGTGGACGGTTATATTTTCGGGAATGACCACACGCTGCAACACTCGCTGGTTGCCCTGATGGCTGTGCACAGGTATATCGTACAGTTTGTGGGCCTCCTCCCTGCGGGAGTCCAGCTCAAAATCGCTGCCAAAGTTTACAGGTCTGGGCAGCAGGTCAATCCACTGCAGTGTATCCTGTCCGTCAAAGATATTCACCCCCAGTGCCTCTGCCTGAATATATCCGTCGGCATATACAAAAAGGTTGTAGTTTCTGTAGGGCAGCCCCTCATAGTTTTCGTCCAGGGACAGCTCCTTTGGCACCGTATCAAGCCCGATAAAAGCCGTTAGCCCGTTACTGTCTGTATAAACCGTTTTCTGTTCCAGAAAAAGCTGTGTGTCCGCTTCCACTATAAGAATCTGTACATTTTCCAGCGGCAGAATAATCTGCGTTGTCACGCGGACCTGCAAGCGTCCTGTTGCCATATATAAAACCCCTTTACATAATTTTTGTGCATATACATATCGGTTTATTGTATGCACAGGGGGATTGTTTTGCCATTAAAAAAGCGCCAATGCTTCTTAAAACAGTTAAACCGACCTATAATAATACATAGGTCGGTTTTTACATTGTATATCGGCTTTGGTGCGGTGCAAAATGGATAATGCACTGCACCGAACTGTGTGTAGAAATGCACCATTATGTCTGTCAGAGAAATTGGGATTTTGCTAATAGTTTTAACAATTGAAAGTCCTTATAATATCGCATACTGTATCCGATGATACTGTCCAACTATCTAAAACATCAATTTTGGGGATTATATCTATTATATTATTATTGTCAGTTATCAATTTCAGTTTTCCAAAATTATCATTATTTGCCGTATATGTCACCACTTTACCATTATACCAGTAGTCGTATTCACCTGAATAATTTTGCAACACAACCTTATTCAATTTACCATAATCCATATTCATAATGATACGTTTTGACAATTTGCTTGTATCATAATCGTATATATCATCCACACGGTTGAAAAAATCTGCACAATCTATCTGCGATGTGTTCTTTTTCTCCTCTTCTGTCATATCTCTGTAATCTACATCTATTTCATAAACATTAAAATAGTTTATTACCAATGCCTTTCCGTTTTCAAATATTATATATAACGAATCATTCATACGATACACAATAGGAAGATATGCATTAGAATCCGCATATGGAAAAGTACACACTTTTACAATTTGACTGTCAATTTCTTCGACAATCATATCAAAATATTTTTGCAGTTCTTTCTTTGAATTGAAAATCATAATTCATACATCTCCCAACTATTGTTTGAAATTCTATTTCCAAACTATTCGACCTATTCAAATTTATCTGACTGTCTGTTCTTTTCTATCCTGCAACTGCAACTGTTTTATAATACTCTGCCGTTCTCCGTGGCTCCGTCTTATTTTTTGCAGAAATATTTTATTATCTCCCTTGCCGAGCGGGACATCTCGCGGCTAAAATCGCTGTTCCACTTTCTCGCACAGAATTTTTCCATCCAGTCGGCAAAGCGGGCTTTGTCCTCTATACCCTGACGTTTTGCCAGCATTTCGCCCATTTTGTCCGCCTTGGCTCTGTTGTAGGTATTTTCATAAACCACCTCGTCAACTGCAAATCTTGGCGGTTTTGGGCGGTTAATCTGGCTTTCTGTGGGGTAGCCAAAGCACACCATGCAGCATGGCACAACGTGAGGCGGCAGATTGAACAGTTCCCTGTGCTGTTCAAAACGCTCGATAACATCCCCGATATAGCAGCTGCCTATGCCAAAGCTTTCGGCGGCCACAACAGCGTTCTGTGCAGCGATAAGGGCGTCCTGGTCTGCAAGCAGCATATCCCCCTCCTCCACATCACGCACGTCCTCCACATATTCGCAGAAAACCTTGTGCCAGCGGTAGTAGTCGGCACAGAAAACCAGCACCAGCGGCGCCTTGGCGATAAATGGCTGATTGTCGCAGGTGTAAACCAATTTGTCCTTAAGCGACTGGTCGGTTATGTCAAGGATGGTGTACAGGCACATATTGCCTGCAGTTGGTGCCTGCAAAGCGGCATTTAAAATCTGCTGTTTTATCTCGGCAGGTATCTCCTTTGGCAGATATTCACGCACCGATTTGCGTGCATTTATGGATTTGATAATTTCGTTCATACCGCACCCTCCGTATTGCGTATTTGTTATATCTGCATTATACCACCGCACAGCGATAAATGCTATCTGTACACAGCAGATTTAAAAACTTTTTGCCGCCGCACCACACAGCCACCGCCCAAACGCATCGCCGCCAAACATCACAGCCGCCGTCCTGCTGCACAATTGCCCATCCATACTACGCCAGACCGCCACACTCCGCCTTGCCCCACCGCCATATCAGATACACTCCTGCCCCCCTGCACCACTTTCCATTCACCGCTATGCAAAACCACAACCGAAACGCACTTTCACAATTCCACGCCTGCCCTCTGTACCACTCTGTCTCAATTCTCTGTCCGCATCCCCCACACTGCCACACTATGCCGCACTGCATCAGCTCACCCCCACACCGCCACACTATGCCGCACTGCATCAGCTCACCCCCACACTGCCTGCTCTGCCGCACTGCATTTTCCCCACAGCAATCCGCCTTGCCCCACCGCCATATAATCAATTATGCAGTCCACTGCAATTGATAAAATAAAACCCGTTATTTGTTTGGCATTTTAATATAAAATAATCGATGCAAAAAAGTTTTATTAAAAAAATTTAAAAAATATATATTTTTCCCTTGACATATTTCGATATATGTGGTATTATTTTTTAGCAATCAGGAAATGCGCCTGTAGCTCAGGTGGATAGAGCAACTGCCTTCTAAGCAGTGGGTCAGGAGTTCGAGTCTCTTCAGGCGCACCATTTTTGCATTAATATGGTGGATGTAGCTTAGTTGGTTAAAGCGCCAGTTTGTGGCACTGGAGACCGTGGGTTCGAATCCCATCTTCCACCCCATCTAAAAAGCACCTTAACAAAGGTGCTTTTTTAATAACCGAATATTGGGCTATCGCCAAGCGGTAAGGCAACGGACTTTGACTCCGTCATCCCGCTGGTTCGAATCCAGCTAGCCCAACCAGAAAGTCTTCACCCTGTATGGAACGCCATACGGTGAGGACTTTTTCTTTTTATACAGATTTTTTATGTGGAATTATAGTGTCAGCCGCTGCACTCAGGCTGATGATTTACCTTTATATATTTTACTTTGAAATTTTTTAAAAACTTTTTCTTTTTATGAAGACTTTTCTTTTTATACTGAACTTTACCGCCCTCTGCCGCACCATATCTCACCAAACACAAGCCGCATTTTGACAGCCGCCGCACCCCACCACTGCACCCCAAATTATCAACGCAGCCTAAAATTCACCGCAGCCAAAAATTCGCCGCAGCCTCAAACTCCACCTCTATGCCCCCAATCTCCCCGCTGAAACTCAACCGCCCCTCGAAAAACTCCGCCACTTTCCAATCTCCCCGCTGAAACTCAACCGCCACTCGAAAAATCCACCACTTTCCAATCTCCCCGCTAAAACTCAACCGCCCCTCGAAAAAACCGCCACTCCCAATCTCCCCCGCTGAAACTCTGCCACCCCACTCCAAAAAAAATTTTAAAAAAAACTGTTGACAAATTGCTTTGCGTGTATTATTATATTTCCAGAGTTAGCCGACGCTAACCAAAAAAATAAAGAAAAAACAACGGCACGGCTAACCCAAATCAGCAACAAGGCTGAAAAGCAAAATCAGCCGTACAGCCTGCAAAAGCAGGGTCCGCCACAAAGCGGCCTGCCAACAGCAGCAATATCCGTAACAATAACAGTTGTTAAATATATAATCCCCCTGTTTTACGCCTTCGGGCGTATAAATTTTACTGTAAAGTTAGCTTTTGCTAACTTTACGGAATTCCCCTCCGACAGACACTGCACAGCCCGCTTTTATGCCTTGCATCACTGCAGCACTTTGTATTTTATGCGGCAGACCTGCCCTTATACACACTTTGCATTTTATGCGGCAATCCTGCTCCCTGCAAAATGTGCTTTATGCAACAATCTGTCCCTATGCGGCACTTTGCATTTTGGGTGACAAACCTTGCCCCTCTGCAGCACTTTGTATTTTATGCGGCAGACCTGCCCTCATGCGGCACATTGCCTTTTATAAAGCAGCCTGTGCTTTTCCGTTCCGCACATCTGTCAGAAAGCGACACCACGGCAGACAAAGAGTAATTTTTAAAAAAACTGCCATACTATATACACTTTATACACTTTAAATTCCACAAGGAGACAATCCATGTCCGAACATATGCTTATAGACCACTGCTCGCCCACATTGGCAGGCGTAAAAACAGGCAGTCTTTTTACCTGCGATTACAAAAGCAAGAACAAGGTATACCTTGAGATAAGGCGTATCAACCGCATTCTTGTGCCAAAAGGGCTTCGCCTGCTGCCTTTGAGATTTCACAAAGGCAAGGTGCTTATCTATCTTTACAGACCCGACCAATTGGAAAATGATCTTACAGACCACACAGCTTCCCGTTTGCTCCGACAGTGCGGTTATTCCCTTAAAAACGGCAACTACTGCATTGTGGAGCTTATCGGCAAGCTGAACAGTGCCGAAAGTTTCCCCCACGAAATCGGCCTGTTTTTAGGCTATCCGCCCGAAGATGTGGACGGATTTATGAACGGCAGCCCTGCCGATTTTAAATACAGCGGCCTGTGGAAGGTTTACGGCGATGTGGACAAAGCCAAAAAGACCTTTGCCAGATACAGAAAATGCTCCGAACATTACAAGGGCAGATGGCAGAAAGGCACAAGCCTTGAACAGCTTGCTGTGTGCTGCTGAAAAAACGACGTTTCATTTAACCTTATATATATCCCTCTAAAAAAAGAAACCCTCTGCCATGAGGGTTTTCTTTTTTTGGTAAGTGCAGGTTCCCAATTGCAGTTTTTACGGCTGAACTTTTCAAAAGGCACCGCCATACACAAAGTACGGCAGTGCCTTTTTTCATTTATTATTCATCAGAAATTGAAGCATATAACTGCCTGCATCTGCAAAATGCAGTTTTGTGCAGATGCAATTAAAACTGCCGCAATCACACTTTGTGCCCTGCAAGGCAATCCCAAACAGCCAGCTTTCGCCGCAAAACAACACTCCAATTGTATGTATTCAACCAAAAAAACGGAAAAATCTCTTTTTACGCAGAGGTGCTTGCCCCTGCTTTACCTCGGCTTCAGCATCTTTATTTCCGTCATCGGAAATTTCAATTTCTGCAATTTGCTCTGTTTGCACATAATCCAGCACAGGCGTGTTGTAAATGTCAAATTCCTTTTCAGTGTGGAATGCAGTGTAATATTCCCTTGCTGCTTTACACATTCTCAGGCACAGCTGCTCAATATCAATGCGGATATCCACCCCGTCATCACTTTGCTGTGTGTTGTCTCTGTCGCATACGGAACAGCCGCAGTTTACACCAAGATGAAAACGCACATTGTCAATTTCGTCCTCATTGTTAAAGCCTTTGTTCTGATGCAGATATTCGCACCTTAACTGCCAGCAGCGTTCACCGCAGATATAAGGCTTTTCGTCAGCTTCATTAAGTTTAAAAAAAACTGCGGCATATTCATCAAACCAGCGGATATACTGTCCGCCAACATCTCTTGTTGGGCGTTTTTGCCTATCCAGCATAATGCGTCCGTCCCGGTATCTCTTTACAATTTCCGGAAAAGCAATGCCTCCGCAGATATCGGGCAATGTAAGGGCAAGGGCAAGGGCCGACTGCCAGCGCTTGTCAGATATATTAAGTTCAATTTCTTCTATTCGGCTTAAAAAAGTAAAACTTGCGTCAATATGGCTCATAGCTTTCCCCCCGAAAGTACATTATGCATACATTATAAAACGGCGTTTTCAAGCTGTCAACAACAGTGCCTGCAAAAGAACCTCCACTGTGAATTACAGTTTTTACAGCTTAATTACAGTTTTTACAGCCTGACTTTCAAAAAAGCACCGCCATACACAAAGTATGGCTGCGTGTATTTTCCTTGCACCGGCACTTTTTGTACAAAAACGGGCAAAAGTATACCAACCAAATCACTTTACAGCATTTTGGTTGGTATTTATGTTTTCTTATCAGGATGCCGCTATACACACAGATGTTATATGTGTTTTCTGTCTGCGGCAGAACAGCACACATCAATATAAGAATGTTTTACGCAGAAAATGCCCTATTCAAAAGCCTTTACTGCCGCTTTTTCTGCCTCAAGTACCTTTTTGTAGTTCTGGAGGAATGTTTCAAAGCCTGCAGTTTCCTGTGGGTCCGGCACACATACTGTGGACTGCACATCTGCAAATACTGCCTTTTCAAGATAGTCGGCAAGGGAGGTGTATTTTTCCTTTACCTTCATATATTCGGCCAGCACTGCCATACCCCATGCACCGCCTTCGCCTGCCTCGGCGTTAACCTGCACCGCTGTGCCAAAGGCGCTTGCCATCATCTGCTGTGCCACGCCCTTTACCTTGAACAGACCGCCATGGCCAAACAGCTTTTCAACGGGCACATTTTCGTCCCTGAACAGCAGGTCAAGGCCTATCTTTACGCAGGCAAAGCTTGCGTAGATGTGGCTGCGCATAAAGTTTTCAAGGCTGAAACTGCTCTGTGGCTGGCGTATAACCATTGGCATACCCTTTTCTATGCCCACAACAGGTTCTCCTGCAAAGTAGTTAACTGCGGTTACGCCGCCGCAGTCAAAGCTGCCTTTTACCGCCTCGCTGTACAGATAGCTGTAAATTTCGCCAATTTCGCAGTCGGGCTTAAACTGCTTTGCAAACTGCCACATCAGCTTTACCCAGCCGTCAATATCAGAGGTGCAGGTGTTGCAGTGCACCATTGCAACGGGGTGTCCGTCAGGGGTTGTAACCATATCAATCTCTTTGTAATAGTTTTCAAGGCTTTTTTCCAGCACAATCATGGCAAAGATGGATGTACCTGCGGAAACGTTGCCCATTTTTGGCAGAACGCTGTTGGTTGCCACCATACCTGTGCCTGCGTCCCCCTCTGCAGGGCAGATGTATGTGCCTGCCTGCAGGCGGCCTGTAGGGTCGATAAGCAGTGCACCCTCTTTTGTAAGTCTGCCTGCTTTTTCACCTGCTGTAAGCACAGACGGGAACACCTGACAAAGCTTTTTGCCAAAGCCCTCTTTTGCGGTAAGGGCATCAAATTTTGCCGCCATATCTGCGTTGTAATCCAGTGTTTTTTCGTCAATTGGGAATATGCCGCTGGCTTCGCCTATGCCAACCGCCTTGTTGCCTGTAAGCTGCCAGTGCACATAGCCTGCAAGGGTTGTTACAAAATCCACCTGCGGAATGTGCTTTTCCCCGTTGAGTATTGCCTGATAGAGATGTGCCACAGTCCATCTCTGCGGAATGTTGAACTTAAACTGGCCGCTTAAGATATCTGCAGCCTGTTCTGTTATGGTGTTTCTCCATGTGCGGAAAGGCACAAGCAGGTTGCCTGCCTTGTCAAAGGCAATATAGCCGTGCATCATTGCCGAAAAGCCCATGGCATCTATCCTTGTTATCTCTGCACCGTACTGCTGTTTAACCTGCTGTGCAATTTTTGCATAGCAGTGCTGCAGACCACGCCATACCTCCGCAAGGTCGTAGGTAAAGATGCCGTCAACAAGCTGGTTTTCCCAGCCGAAGTCGGACTGTGCAATAACCTTTGCACCCTGTGTGGTAAGCACCGCCTTTATGCGTGTGGAGCCAAACTCCACACCAAGGGATATATCGCCCTTTTCAATAAGTTTTTTTATGTTTTCAGACATAAGCTGTCTCCTTTATTTCTGTCCGTAATAGGCATTTGCACCGTGCTTACGCAGATAGTGTTTGTCCAAAAGATTATCGTCCATAGCTGTAATGTCTCTGTTCATCATCATTGTATGCCACGCCATAAAGGCAACTTCTTCCAGCACCACCGCATTGTGCACCGCATTGGCCGCATCCTTGCCCCAGCTGAACGGGCCGTGGCCTGCCACCAGCACCGAGGGAACATCCTTTGGTGCTATGCCCCTTGCCTCAAAGGTTTCAACAATCACCTTGCCTGTGTTAAGCTCGTATTCGCCCTCGATTTCTGCCTTTGTCATATCCCTTGTGGCAGGTATGCTGCCGTAAAAATAGTCTGCGTGGGTTGTGCCAAGGGCAGGGATGTCCTTTTTCATCTGTGCAAATATTGTTGCCCAGCGGCTGTGGGTGTGCACAATGCCGCCCACGTCCTTAAAACTGCGGTAAATTTCCAGATGGGTTGCAGTGTCGGAGGACGGCTTGTATCTGCCTTCCACCACCTTGCCGCTGGCGAGGTCTACTATAACCATATCCTCCGCTGTCATAACATCGTATTCCACACCGCTTGGCTTTATGGCAATTACGCCCTTTTCCCTGTCAATTTCCGACACATTGCCCCATGTAAACTTTACAAGGCCGTATTGTGGCAGCAGCATATTTGCCTTAAATACACGTTCTTTCAATTCTGTATACATATAAATCACCGTTAAATTACTTTTATCCTTATTTTGCAGAGTCTTTGTTATTTAAGCTTCCACGCAAGGTCTTTAAGGAACAGTTCTTCCTCCAGTTTTTCAGGTGTTGTGTCCTTTGTGATGTGCACAAACTCAATGTCCATCATCTTTGCCCAGTCTCTCATCTGTTCTGCACTTACGTCGTAAGACAAAACTGTATGGTGTGCGCCGCCTGCGGTAATCCAGCATTCCACACCTGTTGTAAGGTCAGGCATTGCACGCCACATTACACGGGCAACAGGCAGATTTGGCATTGTCATAATAGGTTTTACGCAGACAATATCCTGCACGATAAGACGCATTCTGCCACCCAT
This sequence comes from Oscillospiraceae bacterium, assembly GCA_017435045.1. Taxonomy (GTDB): domain Bacteria; phylum Bacillota; class Clostridia; order Oscillospirales; family Ruminococcaceae; genus RGIG3102. The sequence continues at coordinate 9,665 of JAFSFT010000016.1, read as the reverse complement.
ATCAATAAGGCTTGCCACAATTGCATCCCCCTCTTTGCCCTCAAAAACAAGGCGTGCAGGGTCCTTTTCGTTCATACCTATGCCAAGGTGATGTGTTTCGATACGTGGCTTTGTGGCTGCAAGGCTTGGGCATACCTCCAGCATATGTGCACCAAGGGAGTATTCGCTGCCCTGTACAAGATGGTATGTATAGTCCTCCATAAATGCAGAGGCACCATTGCCCTTTTCGCCCATGGCTTTCATAATTGCGGTAAGTGCGGCAACCTTCCAGTCGCCCTCTCCGCCGTAGCCGTAGCCTTTTGCCATAAGATGCTGGGAAGCAAGACCAGGCAGCTGTTCCATTCCGTACAAATCCTGGAATGTGTTGGAGAATGCCATGCAGCCCTCTCTGTCCATCATCTTTTTAATGGCAATTTCTTCCCTTGCCTGATATTTTATTGCATCAATGTTTTCTGTTGCAATGTCGTAGCTTGCTGTGTACTCTGCCATAAGTGCGTCAATTTCAGCATCGGTTACAGCGTTCATCTCTTTTACAAGGTCGCCCACTGCCCAGGTGTTAACCTGCCAGCCAAGCTTAATCTGTGTTTCCACCTTGTCGCCCTCGGTAACGGCAACCTCACGCATATTGTCCCCAAAACGCATAACCTTCATCTCTTTGGAAACTGCAGCACCCACAGCGGCTTTCATCCAGTCTGCAAGGCGTCTGTGCACCTTTTCGTCCTTCCAGTAGCCTGCAACCACCTTGCGCGGCATACGCAGCCTTGCAGCGATAAAGCCGTGTTCTCGGTCGCCGTGGGCTGCCTGATTAAGGTTCATAAAGTCCATATCAATCTCGTCATTTGGGATTTCAAGATTGTACTGTGTTGCAAGATGGCAGTAAGGCTTCTGCAGGTTTGCAAGGCCGTTAATCCACATTTTGCTTGGGCTGAAGGTGTGGCACCATGTGATGATGCCTGCACAGCTGTCGTCGTAGTTTGCCTCTTTTACAATTTCGGTAATCTGTCTGTTGGATTTTGCTGTTACCTTGTATTCCAGCGGATATGGCAGCACCCTGGAAAGTTCTGCCGCCATTTCGGCACTTCTTGCCGCAACTGTTTCCAGCACTTCGGGGCCGTAAAGTTCCTGACTGCCCACAACAAACCAGAATTTATAGCTTTTTGCACTCATAGTATTTCTCCTTACTGTACTGTGATATATATTAACGTCTTGTGATATACAATATTACTGTATTCTGATATATAAATGATAATTTTCGTCGGTTATGGCGTTAAGCGGCTTGAAAATCAGCCCGCCCAGACGGAAAATGCCATCCTTGTGCTCAATATTGACTATATCCTCTCTGCCAAGGGTTATGTAGTCTGTGCTTTCGCTTAATGCCGCCAGCACATAAGGCCCCCAGCATACACTTGCCAGATTTTCGTCGTCCACGCAGGGCTTAAGGTATGGCCTGCAGCCGAATTTAAGGCTTACAGTTCCCTTTTCCATCTCAAAAATATAGTATCCGTCTGCCTGCTGCGGTGTGTAAGGTTTTCCGTCCACCGCAATATCCGCACTGTATGCCCACAGCGGCTTTCTTACCTTAAGCTGCTTTGCACACAGTTTTTCTGCCCTTATGGTCACATCAAAGCTGCCCTCTGACGCCTCTGCGGATATTTCCACCGCATCTGCACCACTGTCAAGGCGGCCTGGGATAAACAGGTTTACAATTACGCTGTCCGCATCCTTTGCAAATATATATTCGCCGTATTTAAAGTGGTTTTCGTAGCCTGTGCCGTGGCAGCAGCTGTTTTCCGTTGCATCAAAAACCTTGCGTCCGCCCGGGTTTGTGGGCATAAAGTAGGTTGTAAGCCCCGTTGCACCGCTGGCATCGCCGCAGGAAAGTATGTGGTTTGTAACGGCGTTTTCGTAGTAGTGCATATACTCTGCACCGCCGCTGTACTTATAAAGTTCGCCCGTAAGCTTAAGCATATTGTAGGTTGCACAGCTTTCGGCAGTTTTTTCGCTTATATATGCCGCAATCTGTTTTTTGGGGCGGAACATCTCGGTTTCGCCAACGCCGCCTATGGAATATATATGGTCATTTGTTACAAAGTTCCAGAAATTATTGGCAATATCATAGCGGTGTTTTTCCCCCGTTGCTTCAAACTGACGCAGTGCACCGATAATCTGCGGTATGTGCTGGTTTGCGTGAAGATTGCCAAGGGCATCTATGCCCAGCTTCATAGGCAGATACAGCTTGTCGTTGTCAAAAAATCTGCTTGCCTCAAGATACCTTTTGTCCTTTGTTATAAGGTACAAATCTGCCAGCACCTCGTTTATGCCGCCAAACTCTCCTGCAATGTACATTGACCACATTTTATCACGCTGTCTTTTTGGCAGACGTCCAAGGCGGCTGTACACCCACAGACCCATTTTTTTAAGGATTTCCAGTGCCTGCGGATTTTCGCCGTAAAGCCAGCAGTCCCTTAAGCCTGCCATAATCTTGTGCAGAGTGTAGTACGGTGCCCATATTTTTGGGTAAACGGTGTAAACCTCCAGCAGGTCAAACTGGCTTTCGTCATAAGCGGACAGAAAACCCTCGCGGAATTTATGCGGCTGCTGTGCCATCTCGTCCTGCACTATGCCAAGTTCTGCCACCATATAGTCCAGCTTTTTCTTAATCTCCCCGTCGCCCGTTGCACCGTAGCACAGTGCCAGGCCCGACAGATAATGCCCTGTTGTGTGGCCTTTAAGGTTACATTCGGGTGCGTCCCAGCCAGTCATAGGCTGTGCACCCTTTGTGTCCAGACCTGCCGCCACGCGGAAATTGTAAAGGTAGCTGTCGCAGTCGGTGGCAAGAAAATGTGCCTTTACCCTTTCCTGCTGTGCATAAAAACCGCTGCCGCTGCCCAGACGCACATCCTTTATGCTGTAGGTTTCAATCTGCTTTGTGCGGCTGTCCTTTGGCATAAGCAGTGATGCATCTTCTGTCACATTTACCCTTGCCGTAACGGTTATGCCGTCCTGAATTTCGCCCACAACCTCAAAACTGCCCTCTGTTAAGGTAAGCGTGCTGTCGTATTCCTGCCATTTTACAGGCATCATGGTATCTTCCCCAAGGTTGTTCACAGCCACCGCAACCCCGGGCAGACAAAGCTCTGCCCCCGGTGCTGTGTACACTGTTATGCCGTGGGAAGCCACAATGGTAAACGGGTATGCCATCTCCAGAATATTTGCGGTGTACTCCTTTGTTTTTGTAACGCCGCCGTTTGTGGCGGTAAGGGTCAGCTTAACCTGCCGGTTGCCGCCTGTAAATGGCGGGCGGTACACCTTGCCCGTATTGCTCAGCCTTCTTTCGTCATCGCTCTGCCAGCAGAAAACCGTGCCGTTTTCGCCTTTAAGGGGCAGGTCGATATCCGCCTCCACCGTGGAGAGGTTGCCAAGATAGATGTGTTCTATATCCATATCCAGCAGTTTTTCTGCCATTGTTCTTTCGCCCAAAACATACACCTCGCAGTATGGTATTTTAAATCTACCTACATTATATCCAAACCCTGCACAAACTTTCAAGGCTTATATTCAAGGCTTATATAAAAATTAGTTTTGGCAGACAAAACATAATTTCATATCTTTAAAAAAAGCCCCGTATTGTATATAATTTATTCAGCAGAACTTTTACAGGGAGGATTTGTTTTATGTACGATAAGCTTCTTATACAAAAATACCGTCAGCTTGACTATGACCTTGCAAAGCTGTACAGCCTGCTTAACAGCACAAGGGAAAACCGCTTTGCACTGTTTGTTCCCACACAGAGCAACTGCCGCATTGTGGGCGAACAGCTTAATCTGCTTAAAAACCGCATAGACGCCCTTGAGGTGTGCGGCAAGCCTTTTGAGTTTATAAAAAACCATTTCAATGACTTTTTCTACAACCTCAGTATGCAGTTTGAGACTATGGAAAACAATCCGCAGGGATATATCTATTTTCTCGGCGGCAAGATAACACCTATGATTCTCTGTGCCGAAAACTTTACAGACGGCTACGCTTTGCTGATGAGCCGTTTTGGATATATAAAAGAGATTGTAAATGTGCTGGAAGCAAACTGTAATGACGAAAAACAGAAGATTGCCCTCGCAGACGCCCTTGCATATATGAAGAACAATCTTAATGTAAACAAGTGCGAATATCACAGCTTTTACGAATTTTTAGGCAGGGAAAAGGAAGAGGCCCTGATAAGCCTTGTGGAGGATATTGAAAGCTTTCTGGGCGAAAAACAGCAGCAGTTAAGCGGCGGCAAAAGCGAAGAATACGTTATGCTGGCAGACGATGCCGTGCTGCCAATTGACATTGAACGCTACAAAAACGCACTCAGCGTAAATATCGGCGTAAATATGGACGAGCTGCTGCAGTGGTACGAGGCAGAGACCGAAAAAACTCGCAAGGAATGCTTTGACATTGCAAGAAGCATAGATATACCCGAAAACAATCCGCAGTCCATGGCGGACATCAACGACATTCTGCTTAAATACGCAGGCCCTGCCGACAGCCCCGAGGAGATGTACGCCCGTGCAAACAGCTACATAAAACGCACAAGGGCCATTGCCCACGAATATGTCTGGATGCCAGAGGACGAAAACTGCACCATCGAAAAGGTGCCTGTTCAGCTTAAGGTTGCATATCCGTGGGGCGGCTACGAGGGCGGCTACCGCTATAAAAACCCTATTCTGGGCAGAATGTTCCTGAACAACTACAACTACAAAGCAATTACAGACGGCTGGATGAAGATTAACACCCTGCACGAAGCATACCCTGGCCACCATGTGCAGCACGTACGCAGCATAACCGACCCTATCCCCGAAACCATGAAGATAGGTGCAAAGAACGTACCTCTGCACGAGGGCACCTGCCTGCGTACAGAGCGTGCCTTTGAATTTGTATTTGCAGAAGACCCGTTCTATCCGCTGTTTGTGGCATACCGCCGCCACCACACCTCTGTGCGTATAAAGGTGGATTTGTGGCTGCGATACTTTGGCAGAACCATAGGCGAAGCTGTTGACCTTTATCAGCAGGAACTGGGCTTTGACCGCATGACCGCACGCTATCAGGTGCAGGCACACGAAAATGACGAGGGCTACTTTACCAGCTACTACTACGGCATGAAAAAGCTGTGCGAATGGGAAAAGCTGTACGGCTACGACAAAAAAAGCTATACACAGCTGCTGTTCAGCGTAGGCGGCGTATCGCTGGAAAACTTTAAACTTTACCTTGATATGACCGAGGAAGAAAAGTTTATGCTTACCCACGCATTCGGCAGTATGTACCAGTTTGATTAAAGTGCAGGATATAGTCTGTATGGCAACACCCCAATCTGTCACACACCATCGGTAAAACCGCTGCGGCATTGGCACCCCCCACAACAAACACCCTTTGGAAAAACTGCGACACCATACACATCAGAATACCGCAGAAAAACCACGGCGGCACCCCTTTTGCCCCATACAGCAAGCAACAATCGGCAAAACCGCTGCCCCCATCGGCAACAACCCCAATCTGCCGCACCTTTGGCAAAACCGCTGTGGCATAAACGGGCAAAGCACCCACAGCAAACAGCCATCGGCAAAGCCGACACACCACCGCAGTACGCCGCAGGCAAAACCTGCCGACTTTATCCGACAGCCCTTTTGCCCTCACACAGCCGTTTTGTACCCTTATTTACCATAAAGACTGTTTTTTACAATTGCTTTGACCATATTTTCTTTTATAATTTAAATATGGCAGACTTTTATAAACCAACCACTGTCAGAAAGCCGATAAAGAAAAACTTTATCGGCTTTTTATTTTGCAATATAAGGTATTTTGCCTTTTTGGGCAGCTTTGAACAGCAGCAGCATTGTTGTAATCCGCCTTTTGTTGTGCTAAAATTTATATATAATCTTTTATTCTATGCGAGGTGTTTATTATGAACGAGGCTTTAAAAAACTTAATGGACAGAAGAAGCATCAAAAAATATAAAAGCGATATGGTGCCTATGGAAATTATCGACCAGATTTGCGAGGCAGGCAAATACGCAGCCTGCGGCAGAGGTGCACAGGCAGGGCTTATAATTGCTGTTACCGACAAGGCAGTGAGAGACAAGCTTTCCGCAATGAATGCCGCTGTTATGGGCACAGACACCGACCCGTTCTACGGTGCACCTGTTGTGCTGGTTGTGCTGGCAAACAAGGAGGTGCCAACCTACCTTTACGACGGCAGCCTTGTTATCGGCAATCTTATGACAGCCGCAAACGCACTGGGCATCGGCAGCTGCTGGATTCACCGTGCAAAGCAGATGTTTGAAAGCGAAGAAGGCAAGCAGATTCTGGCTGACCTTGGCATTGAAGGCCAGTGGGAAGGTATAGGCAACTGTGTTATCGGCTACGCTGACGAAGAAAAGACAGCAAAACCAAGAAAAGAAAACTGGGTTTATAAAATTTAAGCAAAGATATGCCCACCAAATCACTTTACAATGATTTGGTGGGCATTTTTTATTGTCTGTATCAGTTTTTTGCTATTTTACAAGAAAGCTGTGTACAGCACTGTTGAATTTATCAGGCATTTTGTTTGCTATAAAATGGTCGCCCTCTATAATGGCAAGCTGTGCATTTGGCAGACAGCGGGATATCATCCTTGTGTGGCTTTCCCTTATCATATCCTCCCTCCCTGCAATAACAAGGGTTTTAATATGCAGTGCACGCAGCTTTGCAGGCTCAAACTGCGGCTGATGCACCATAAGGCCGTACAGTTCCGCCTTTTTATGCAGCTTTTTGCTGAAAGGTGCGGCAATTTTTGCCCTGTAATACTCGGCAACAATCGGTATCTGCACATTGAATTTTACCCCGTCGGGATAGAGGTTTGCCCCGTTGAGGATAAGCCTGTCCACCATATGCGGATATTTAACCGCAAAAGTCAGTGCAATATTGCCCCCGTCCGAAAATCCGAGGATATGTGCCTTTTTGATGTTATGCAAAACCATAAAGCCGTGCAAGTCCTCTGCAAACTGCACAATGGTAAAGGGCTTTGTGCCTCTTGGAGAGCTGCCGTGGCCACGGGTATCTATGGCAATTACACGGTAAAACTGCGAAAAATATTCAATCTGATGCTCAAAATAGCTTACATCCTCGCCGTTGCCGTGGAGCAGAATAAGCACCTCTCCCTGCCCTTTTTCCAAAAAATTAAGCTGTATATCCAAACATATCCCCGCTTTCCTCTGTTTTATATAAGTATATCACCCAAAAGCGGACAAATCCACAGTTTTCCCCGCTAAAGCCAACCATATATTCTGATATTTGTGCACAGCAGCACCCCTACATATTTCTCCGCACACACACCTCACCGTACACCCGCCTCACCGCACACCCGCCTCTCCGCACACACACAGCACTGTCCCCCACACGGCTGCCCCATCTTAATCCGCCCTTTTTACCAGTGCAATTTCACAATATGTTTTGATATTTGTGCACAGCACCCCCCTGCACCTCTCACCGCACCCACTCCATCACCACACGGCTGCCCCATCTTAATCCGCCCTTTTTACCAGTGCAATTTCACAATATGTTTTGATATTTGTGCACAGATATGGTAGTATATAAGCAGTATCAGAAAGCACAACATTCTCAGATGACTTTTACATATTTCAAAGGAGATTTTTACTATGAAAACTATTGGTATGCTGGTGGCTGTGGAGATAAAGGCAGTGCTTGACCGCTACGGCGACAAGCTGTGCGAAAAAGAAACCGCAGGCTACAGAGTTATGGAATATAAAACACCAGAATACAACCTTGTTATCCTCAAATGCGGCGCAGGCGAAATTGCAGCCGCAGGCGGCACACAGTTCCTTATCAGCGAATACAAGGTGGATATGATTATCAACTTTGGCGTTGTGGGCGGCCTTACACCCGAAATGGCAAAAACCAAAACCTGTGTGGTAGAACAGGTTGTGCACTACGACTTTGACACAAGTGCTGTGGACAACTGGGAGGTTGGCAGATACGATGATTACCCAACCCCATATATCCCAACCACAAAAGCTCTGGTGGACAAAGCAGTTTCGCTTAATCCTGACCTTATGCCTGTAATCTGCGCATCTGCAGATAAATTTATCGCAGACCCTGCCAGAAAGGCAGAGCTCAACAGACAGTTTGGTGCAAAAATCTGCGAGATGGAAGCCGCAGGCATTGTGCTTATCTGCAACCGCAACAAGGTGCCTTGTCTGCTTATCAAAAGCGTTTCCGACAGCATTGAAGGCGGCGCAGAAGAATTCCACAACACAATAAACGAAGCTGCTGCGATGTGCCTTGATATTGCAGACGCAATTATCAGAGAAATTTAATTGTGCGGTATCAACTGTCCAGATCTGCCCCCTGCAGACGGCAGAAATTATATTTTCACCAATACCCTTAACACAAAAATACGGCATCGGATGTCTTATACATCCGATGCCGTTATTTGTTTCTGTCTATTTGTTCAGCCTGCTTTTCAAAGTTTTCAGGCTTGTTTATTCAGCCTGTTTTTCGGAAGATGGGCGGAAAGCTTCGTTTGCTTCCGGCACATTGCCCTTTGCGTCCACCTTACAGATAAATTCAGGTGTCATAAAGCCCTTGCTTGTGCCTGTTGGTGTGCAGAGGAACTCGTTGTCATTAAGCTTTACCGAAAAGTTGCCGTCATTGGAGGCAACCATTCTTCTGTCATAAACTCTGCGGCCGATGTCGCACATTAATTCTTTTATCTGTTGTTCTGTAATACTTAACCTCTCATGCGGTTGATGATTTCGTTTGCTTTTGCATACACCTCGGCTGCAGGTGTGCCGATAAAGAAGTTGCCGTCTTCATAAAGCACTCTGCCGTTTACCATTGTAAGTTTTACATTCTGCTTGCTGCCGCTGTAAACAATATTCTTTACAATATTGTTTATTGGCTGCATATTAGGCTGGTTGAGGTCAAGGATAATAAGGTCTGCAAACTTGCCCTCTGCCAGAACATCGGCATCCTTAAGCCCCATTGCATAGGCACCTTCCACAGTTGCCATACGCAGCACATCTGCCGCACTTACAGCCGCCGCATCGTTTTCTCGCACCTTTGCAAGACCTGTTACAAGGAACATTTCTCGGAACATATCCAGACAGTTGTTGCTGGACGGGCCGTCGGTACCTATTGCAACGTGCACGCCTTTTTTGAGCATATCGCTGATTGGTGCAACGCCGCTGGCAAGCTTAAGGTTGGAGGCAGGGTTTGTTACGGCACAGATGCCCTTTTCTGCCATAATGTCAAGGTCTTCCTCTGTCATATGTACACAGTGGTAGCAGCTTCCGCCATAGTCAAACATACCAAGACTGTCAAACAGCACTGTCGGTGTAACGCCGTGGCGTTCAATGCAGCCTGCAACCTCGCTTGCGGTTTCGCTGCTGTGGGTGCTGATTGGTGCTTTGTATTTATGTACAAGAGCTGCCAGTTTTTCAAGGTTTTCGCGGCTGTTGGTGTATTCTGCGTGGAAGCCAAGCTGGAATGTAACCAGTTCTTCAGGATTGTTGTATCTGTTGAGCCATTCTTCCAGACCTTCAAAGGACTGGGAGAAGTTGTTGAGGCCGCCCACCATTACGGTTCTGAAACCGCAGTCTGTGGAGGCCTGTGCGATTGTATCAGGTGTAAGAT
>JAFSFT010000015.1 GCA_017435045.1 Oscillospiraceae bacterium | reverse complement strand
TTGCCTCCGCCGGAAATTGAAATAGGCGAAAAAGGCAATATGATTGAGGTTACAGCATCGCAGGCACGCACATATCCTGCATCAGTTCTCAACGCAGACCCGTCGGGAGACTGCTTCCCGCTGCCAAAGGGCAGCAGGGACTTTATTGCCAGCGACCTGCTTTCCTTTACAAGCGGCAGCACCACATATCAATATTATATTCTCCGTTCAGGTGTGCGTGTAAACGCTGCGGATGTTAAGGTGCTGGGCGAAAAGGAACTTGTGGCCAATAAAATTACCAAAGCCGAGGTTTATTCCGAGTCGGGATATACTTACCTTAAGCTTAAGCAGGAACAGCCAATGGCTTACCGTGCATACCTCAAGGATTTGTCTCTGGATGCCGAAAACGGCATAAGCAACTTTAATTCAGAGTCAGTACGCTTTGAGTTTAAAAATGTGGAGGAGGTCTGTGAGACAGAACTTGCCGACAACAAGCTTTTCTCCAAGGCAAAGCTTGATATGGACGGCGAAAACGCCACAGTAAAGCTGTACTTCCACAAGGGCGGCAGATTTGCAGGCTACAGGGCATATTATGACGGGGACTATCTTATTTTCAGATTTACAAATGTGCCATCGGATATTTCGGGTGCAAGAATATACCTTGACCCGGGTCACGGGGGCTACGATTCGGGTGCACTTCCTATCGAGGGCATGAAAACCGAAGCACAGATAAACCGCGAAATTGCACAGAAGGTAAAGGCAATACTGGAGGAACGCGGGGCAAGTGTAAAGATGACCGATACCACAAACTATGTGGGACTTTCCGATAGGGTAAGTGCTTCACAAAGCTACTCACCGCATCTGTTTGTAAGTATCCATCAGAACTCTTCAACCTCTCCTAATGCTTACGGCACAGAGGCGTGGTATTTCAACCCGTATTCTGAAATCTATGCGGATAAGATATCTGCATCCCTTGCATCGGCACTTGGCACAAGGGACAGAGGGGAAAAATATGGCTGGTACAAGGTAACCACCCATATGGAATTTCCTGCAATATTGCTGGAATGCGGCTTCCTTTCCAATGTAGATGAATATGACAAGCTTAAAAACGAGGATTATCAGAACGCAATGGCAAAAGCTATTGCAGACGGCATTGCCGCCGCCTTCAATTCTCTTTAAGTGAACACAGATACATCGGGCAGATAAGGTGCTTTGTACATAGCACCGCCATCGGTCCGATGTATTTTTTTGTCCTTTGGGGCATATATATTTTACGGGTGATAAAATGAACGAAACTGATAAAAAGCCTGTGGAATATTCTGAAAAAGCCAAAAGGAAAAAACACAGAAAAAAGCAAAGATACAACAGCAATCTGTACCTTTATGTGCAGATTTTTGTCACTGCAGTGTTTGTTGTTGTTTCGGTAATGCTTAAAGTAAAGGACGGCGAGGCGTTCTACAGCGTAAAGGAGGATTACTCTGCCTTTTTTACAACGGATATCACCGAGTACAGCAATTTTTCCTATAAAACATACATAGATAATATCACATCAGATATTGCCGAAAAGTACGACATATTTATGCAGACCATAGCTTATGTATATGGCAAGGGTGCAAACGATACCTATCCGTCCAATGTTTCCATGCAGAAATACCAACCCGAAGAAAAGGGAATAATGCCCCTTAAAGGCATTGTGACCTCTGATTTCGGGGTAAGAAAAAATCCTTTCGATAAAAAAAGCAGGGACTTTCATACGGGTATGGACATTGCCGCAGAAAAGGGCAGCTTTATCAGGGCGGCCTTTGATGGGGAAGTTGTTGAAACGGGATACACCGATATAGCAGGCAACTATATCAGAATACAGACGGATGACAGCCTGCAGACCTTTTACGGCCACACACAGTTTGTTTTTGTAAGAGAAAACGAAAAGGTGCTTAAAGGGCAGGTTATTGCAACTGTGGGCGATACAGGGCTTGTTACAGGCCCTCATCTGCATTTTGAACTGCTGTATAACGGCAACAGGGTAAACCCTGTATATGCGGTGGAATAGTTGCAGTTTTTTCTGCTTGTATTTATATTCTTTTCGCTGATATTTGACCGTTTGAATATCTTTCTGTATTTACTGATATCCGCCATTCTGCACGAAGCAGGGCATATATCAGCCTGTCTTTTATGCGGACACAGACCAAAGGTAAAGGCGTCTCTGTTTGGCATTTGTCTTGCAAATTATCCTGCACAAAGGGCAAAAAAGCTGATGGTTGTTCTTTGCGGCCCTCTTGTAAACCTTTTGCTTTTTGCAGTTTCGCACTGTATCCTGCAGCATAAATTCAGCCTTGGACTTTATGTTTTTGGCTGTGTAAACCTGCTTATCTTTGCTTTTAATATGCTTCCTGTAAGCTTTCTGGACGGTGGTGTGCTGCTGCAGCTTGTTTTGGGAGAAAACAAAGCTGCAATGCTTACCGATATATTTTCCTTTCTTGTTATGGCAGCTTTCGCCGTGCTGTTTTCAGACAGTATTATTCATTCGGCTTTTGCCATTCTGCTGTTTGCAATATATTACTGTATAAATTAATAAACCTGCGTTTGTAATTAAACGCAGGTATTTTTTGTTGGGAATATTCTATTTCCATGTAAGTTCATAGCTGCCGTAGGCCTTGTACATTTCAAAAACGAGACGGTAAGCCGAGGTATCGGCATCAATTGTACCAACGGGATTTTCGGCTGTAAGTACCAGCAGATTTTCTCCTTTAGGGCTGCGAAGTACAGCCTTTGCCTCGCCCTTTTCCAGCTTTGCGTCAAAAGTAAAGGTATATGTTCTGTTTTCCTTAAACTTTATAACCTTTTTTACGTTGCCTGTGCAGGCGGAAAATTTTGCATAGCAGCGCTTGTCCATAAAGCCGTTTTTGCCGATATAGTATACCGACTTTATATTTTTTACCGCCAGATATCCGTTGAGATACAGCACATACATAACAGCAGAAAATGCTGCAAGAAAAATTATAACCTTCATATTAAAACTCCGTATATAAATATATTAATATTTTACCATAATTGGATTTGTACGGCAATAATATTTGAAAAAAAGCTGTATATATGTTAAACTAATATGAACACTGTTTTTTCAGGGGGAAATTATGATAGACAATAAACTAAAATCGGCCCTTTTAAGCATTCAGAAACCTGCACGTTACACAGGCGGCGAACCGGGCTGTATTATTAAAGATAAAAAGGATACAGATATCAGATTTGCATTCTGTTTTCCCGATACATACGAAGTTGGTATGTCCCACCTTGGCTTAAAGGTTATCTACGACGCACTCAACAAACAGCCAAACATCTGGTGCGAACGCTGCTTTGCACCATGGACAGATATGATTGAGCAGATGAAGGAGAAGAACATTCCTCTCTTTGCACTGGAAAGCAAGGACCCTCTTACAGCCTTTGATATTGTTGGCTTTACACTTCAGTACGAGCTTTCATATACAAACGTGCTGCTTATGCTGGAGCTTGCAGGTATTCCTTTTTATGCCAAAGACCGTGACGAAAGCTGGCCTTTAATCTGTGCAGGCGGCCCTTGCACCTGCAACGCAGAGCCTATGGCAGATTTCTTCGACTTTATGTTCCTTGGCGAGGGCGAGTTCCACACAATTGACGTGTGCAACAAGCTCAATGAGCTTAAAAAAGCAGGCAAGAGCAAAAAGGAAATTCTTGTTGAGCTTTCAAAAATTGACGGTATCTATGTGCCGTCCCTTTATCAGATTGAATACAACGATGACAATACAATCAAATCCGTGTCCTCCGATGTAAATGCACCTATCCCTTGCACAAAGGCAATTGTAAGAGATTTTAAAAATCATCCGTTCCCTACAGACGTTGCAGTGCCTATGATCGGTGCAATACACGACAGGGCAATGGTAGAGGTTCTGCGCGGCTGTGTGCGTGGCTGCCGTTTCTGTCAGGCAGGCTTTATCTACCGTCCGTTCAGAGAAAGAGATGCAGACCTTATCGACCTTGGTGCAAAGGAACTTTGCCGCTGCACAGGCTATGAGGAGGTTTCCCTCACATCCCTTTCCACAAGCGACCATCCGCAGCTGGAAGAACTGCTTGATAAAATGATGGTGTGGACAGAAAAGGAAAAGGTTAATATTGCTTTGCCGTCCCTGCGTGTGGACAACTTCTCCGAAAGCCTTGTGGAAAAGGTTTCCAAAGTGCGTAAGTCCGGTCTTACATTTGCACCGGAAGCAGGCACACAGCGTCTGCGTGACATCATCAACAAAAATGTTACCGAAGAAGAAATAGAAAAAACCTGCAAGCTTGCTTTTAAGGCAGGCTATTCCGCAGTTAAGCTTTACTTTATGATGGGTCTTCCGGGTGAAACAATGGAGGATATCAAGGGTATTGCAGATACAGCCAAAAAGGTTATTGAATATTACTACTCTATGCCTGACAGACCAAAGGGCAGAGGGGCAGAGGTGTCCATCAGCGTAGCCTGCTTTGTACCAAAGCCGTTTACACCTTTCCAGTTTGTGGCACAGGATACAGCGGAAGAATTCAAGGCAAAACAGGCATATCTGCTGGAATGCTGTGCAAACAACAGACGTATCAAGGTAAGCTACCACGACTCTGACACAAGTTTCCTCGAGGCTGTTTTTGCCCGCGGCGACAGAAAACTGTCCAAAGTTATACTTGATGCATACAAAAAAGGCAGCATATTTGACGGCTGGTTTGAATGCTTTAACTATCAGAACTGGCTGGATGCATTTGCAGAAAACGGCATTGATATGGCATTTTATGCAAACAGACAGAGAACATTTGAGGAAATCAATCCTTGGGACCATATCAACTATGGCGTAACAAAGGACTTTCTTATCAGAGAATACGAAAAATCTCTTGAAGCTATGACTTCACAACCTTGCAATAAGCAGTGCTACAACTGTGGTGCAAATAAACTTTTAGGGAGGGCTTGTTTTGAATACAATAAGGCTTAAATTCAGAAAAAAAGGTCTTTCTATCTATTATTCACAGCTTGACCTTCAGCGTGTTATGGCTCGTGCACTTAAAAAATCGGGCCTGCCTGTGTGGTATTCACAGGGCTTTAACCCACATATTTATATGACCTTTACACTGCCGCTTTCCCTTGGACACGAAAGCGAATGTGAAAGCGTGGATTTCCGCCTTAACGAAGAAATGAGCGAGGCGGATATCCTCAATGCACTGGAGGGCACATTGCCGCAGGGCATCGAGCTTGTGGGTGCTGCAGCACCAGACTATGATGCACGCAGCATTATGTTTGCAAAGTACGATATCACCCTTTACGGCGAAAAGGCAGATATTCTCAATGCACTTAACTGTTACGAAGCAGCGGAACAGGCAATTGTTACAAAGACCACCAAAAAAGGCAAAAAGAATATAAACCTTAAGGAGCTTATAAAGGATATTACCGTTACCGATGAAAAGGATACAGAAATCACCTTTACAGCAATTTATCCTGCAGGCACACCTCTCAACATCAATCCGCAGCTTCTGCTGGATTTCCTCAAGGAAAATTATGGTATAGAAGTGATAGATGCCTTTGTAATACGCAAAAATCTTTTTGATAAAGATTTGAATATTCTGCAATAAATCTGCAATGAAAATTTGTATATTTTGTAAAAATTTCCTTGACATCGGGTATATGTTGTGGTATTATATTTAGGCGTTAGTATCTGTTGAGCCATCAACAGGGTTAATGTATAAGAAAAAACAAAGCATTAAACGGGTGGTCCGCTGCTGATAATAGATTTATCATTTATGAACACTTGTAAAATCATGGAGGAAAAAAATGGACGCAATTAAATTGATGACAGAAGGCATGCTTAAAGCAGAAAAACCAGAAGTTAACGTTGGTGACACAGTTAGAGTTCACGTACGTATCAAAGAAGGCGAAAGAGAAAGAATTCAGGTGTTCGAAGGCACAGTTATTGCTAAAAAACACGGTGGTATCAACGAAACATTTACAGTAAGACGTGTTGCTTACGGTTGTGGTGTTGAAAGAGTATTCCCAATCAACAGCCCATTCGTAGAAAAAGTAGAAATCGTTCG
>JAFSFT010000014.1 GCA_017435045.1 Oscillospiraceae bacterium | reverse complement strand
GTGAGATAGATAAGCATTGCCCTTACCCTTTTGCCTGCATTGAGCAGTGAATATCTTGCAGCATTATTTACATTGCTGTCTTCGTAAAAATATAAATCGCAGTTTTTTACAAGCTGTTCTTCGGTTTTCTGCAAAAATTTATTCAACATCTTTAAACTCCTTCATTTATTTCAGAGTCAATTTCTTCTATTTTAAGGGTAACTGCCTTAAGCTTGTCGCTGCAGAACTTTATAAGCTTTGTACCCTCGGCATATAATTCGAGAGACTGGTCAATGGACACCTGATTTTCGCTTAAAATATCCGAAATTTCTTCCAGTCTTGCCATAGCCTGTTCAAATGTCAGATTCATAACGTCTCCTGCTTTCTTACCGTTTTTGTGCTGTCCACAGTACAGCTGAGTTCCTGCATATGTGTGCGGACAACAATTTTATCGTTTTTTCTCACCTTTTGCTCCGCTGTAAGAGGCTGGTCGTTTTTAAATACAAGCGAATAGCCTTTTTTAAGTGTTGCAATAGGGTTGTTGTTTTCTATTTTATCCGAAAGATAGCCAAGATTTTTAATTTCGTTGTCTATTTTCGTTTTAATTGCGTTGTTTATGTTTTTTCTGTAAGCCAGCAGGCTGTCGCTGCTTTGCTGACAGAGTATCTTTACATTATTAAATCCGCGGGAGTTCTTTATATACTCCAGATTTTCTGCATATCGTGAGGCCTTATCCTTAACATTTCTTGTCAGTTTTTCTTCGTGCTTCAAAAGCTGAAACTGTATGGTTTTTGCATCGGGAAAAACTATCTCTGCAGCGGCAGTAGGTGTTGCCGCACGTCTGTCGCATATATAGTCAAGGATTGTCCAGTCAATTTCGTGTCCTACAGCACTTACCGTAGGTTTTCTGCAGGCTGCAGCAGTGCGTGCAATGTCCTCGTCGTTGAACACCCACATATCTTCCTTGCTGCCACCGCCTCTGGCTATTATGATAACCTCAATTTCATCCATACTGTCAAGGCGTTTTATAGCTTTGATTATAGACTGTTTTGATGCATCGCCCTGTACACCGCAGGGTGCAACCACCAGCCTTGCACAAGGAAAACGACGCTGTGTAACACTGATAATATCCTGCAGTGCTGCACCTGTTGCCGAGGTTGCCACACCAACTGTAAAAGGATATGGCGGCAGAGGCTTTTTGCGGTTTTCGTCAAACAGCCCCTCTTTAAACAGCTTTTCCTTAAGCTTTTCAAATGCCAGATGCTGCAGACCGATACCGCTCTGGAACATATCTGTGGCATAAAGCTGATATGTTCCGTCCCTTTCGTAAAGGGATACACGCCCCCTTACAATAACCTTCATACCATTTTCCGGCACAAAGGAAAGCTTTTTGTTATATGCCGAAAACATCACAGTTTTGATAAGTGATTTATCGTCCTTGAGGGCAAGGTAATAATGCCCTGATTTATAGTGGTTTACAAAGTTGGAGATTTCTCCCTCCACAGCTATATCCGCAAGATTAAAGTCTTCTTCAAGAAGACTCTTAACATAATAATTAAGACTTGTAACAGATATAACCTTATCCATAAATTACCTTTCTTGCGGCAACTGCTGCAGTGCCGATTGCATTGTCACTGGAAAAAACAGGCTCCGTAAAATATACATCACCAAGCTTTTTCTGCACAATTTCCTTTATTGTGGCAGAGCTCATAACGCCGCCAACAAATACCACAGGCAGATTGCCAAACTCGCTTCTGGCATTTTCTGCCATTTTTATAAGTGTATGTGCAATAAAGGAAAGACAGTATTTGCACACATAGCTGTTGTCCCTGCCCTCTGCTATAAGCTTTTCGCACTGGTTCTGCAAACCCGAAAGGTTGCAGTTAAGCCCTTTTACACTTACTTTAGGTTTTATTGTCTCATCGCACTGTGCGGCAAGCTGCGACACATATACCCCTGCAGGAAAAGAAAAACCAAGCTTTACACCAAGACGGTCAACAGCCTGTCCGGCAAACAGGTCATTGGAAGATCCTACAGTTTCTGTTATCTTTCCGTTGTCCACAAGAATCATATCTGTGGTGCCGCCGGAAACGTGAAACACTATAATCTTCTGATTGTATAAATTTTCATTATTGAGGCTGAACAGAGCACTGTTAAGATGTCCGTCCTGATGGGTTGTGTGTATCACAGGCACGTCTTTTACTGCCTTTACCATCTGCGACAAGAGCTTGCCCACAAGAAAGCAAGGCATATAAGAACCTTCTTCATTTGTAGGTTTTACAGAAACACCAACAGCCTGTACACAGGATAAATCAAATTTATTATGTACAAGCTCCAGCATATCTATTAAATTTTTTATGTGACCGAATACAGCGTCCTGCTGCCGCAAACCGCATTCGCCCTGTTTTACGGGCAAAAACTGTTTTTCGTTAAGTAAAATTTCGTTTTTTTCATAATCGATTACAGCAATTGACGATGCATAGTTACTTGTGTCAATACCTAATGTAATCATTATTATTTTTCAGCTTTATCCTTTGCTACTGCACCCAGAACGCCGTTTACGAACTGATAGTCATTATCCCCTGCAAATCTTTTACAGATTTCAACAGCTTCGTTGATGATAACACTGTCCATATCCTTTTCGTCAGAAAAGAGCATTTCTGCCACGCTGAGACGCAGCACTGCACTTGCCACACGGGAAATACGGGACTGTGACCAGTTTTTAAGCTTGGACTGGATAATATCGTTTACCTGTTCAGCGTTGTTGTAGTAGTTGTTAATAAGACCGATTGCAAAATCATCCAGTCTGTATTCTTCGTACTCAGGAACTTCCTGTGTAAGAGAGAGAATTTCCTCGATATCATTTGAGCTGAAACCGGCTTCAAAAACTGCAATAAATGCATTTTCTCTTGCCTTGCGTCTTGTCATCATATATTTTACCTTCCCTGTTTAATATTCCCTCCCATCAGCAGGTGGGAGGGATATATGATTTTACATTATGCCAATTAGTTTTCTGCCTGTATGCCGGCAACGATAATGTTTACCTTGGATACTGTAACCTCTGTCATATTCTGAATATTGGTTTTTACAGCTTCCTGAACGTTTTTGCATACAGAAGGCACCTTGCAGCCGTATTTTACAATGATATGCATATCTACTTCTGCAACGCCGTCATACATATTAACATCCACAGCTTTTGGCAGGTTTGTTTTTGCAAACACACCTTTAACACCGGAAGAACCTGTGGAAACTTCTGCAACACCGTCAATCTCCAAAGCTGCAAGCTTTGCAACCTTTTCAACCACGCTTGTAGAGATGTATAAACTGCCTATATTTTTATTGTTGTTTTTAACTTCCATTCTGCATACCTCCGTATTTAATGAATATTATACCACTAAATTATGAATATAACAACACTAATTTATGAATATGATGCATTAATTTACTTCAATTACAACTATATTCTGTGTGTCTATAGAGGTTTTGCTAAGCACAATATCCCTTATCTGTGCTACATTCTGCTTGGAAAGGTCGCCGTTTGAAGGCTGCACAGCAACAGATATTTTATCGTCTGTAATAAATGCCACACAGTCGGTAAAGCCCTTGGCTTTTACCAGATTTTCCACGTCGGTTTCGGTGGTTATATCCTGAATTATTCTGGAAAGCTTTTCGGTTGCCTGTGTTTTTTCCACATCAGAAATTTTTGCACTTTTAAGGGATTTCTGCAGAACATCCAGTGCTTCATCCCGTGATTTCTGGCGGGAAAGTCTGGTTTCTTCAAAATACTTTGTGGCAGAAGCCGCTGTGGTTGCAACAAGCTGTGCATCACCATAGTTCTGAACCTCATCGTCAGCCGCAACAGAAAGCATATCACCTTCGGGGTTTAAATTGTTCTGTTCCATAACATCAAGAATTTCCTGCTGTGCTGCATCCACCTCTTTGGCGGCAATATGTACATCTGCCCCTGTGCGAGAATACTGCCAGTTAAGATAAACCGCAACCACAAGGGCCATGGATAATGCCGCAAGTGTAACTTTTCTTTGTCTGTCCAATTTTTTCATAATAAAATGCCTCCACTATATTATCTCTTTTTAGTAACACATATTTTGTGTGTGGGAACACCAAGAACCACCGACACGGAATTTGTAACAGCACTTACAACTTTAATGTCGTCAGCACCGCTGCATACAACCGCCACCCCCTGCACAACAGGCTGCAGTGTTTTTTCTACAAGTGCTGAATTGCTGCCGGACTTATCAATAATAACAATCTCATTTTCAGAGGTTATCTTTACTTCCTCCTGGCTGTTGTTCTGTCCCTGCTGTCTGTGGGTGTCGCTGGCTGTTTTTTCCTGATGTACATATACATTTTCTTCGCCGGACTCAAGGGTAATCATAACCTTGACCTCTCCAACCCCATCAATCTCTCCCAGCAGATCTGTAATTTCCTTTTCCAGCCTTACCTTGTACTGATACAGGGATTGTTCCTCACCGGCCTTTATGTCCGTTTTGTTGCCCGCTCCCATATCGCTTATGAATATCAGAAAAATCCCAAGAATCCCTATTGCAACAAACAGGTTGCTTTTTCCCTTTTGTGACAGATATTCAATTATTCTGCTAAAATCCGGTTTCACAAAACTATTCTCCCGTAATTATCACTGTTTCCTCTGTTATAAAATCCTGTATACAGTCTTCTGCAGCAGCTTTGTGGCTGTCTTCACATTCTATAACAATTTTTTCCGCTGTCAGAAGTCCATTTTGTTCTAATATATGCACTGATACCTGATTATAGGATATGTTTTTTTCCTGCAGACGCCGTCGTATTATTTCTTCTGCTTTGTTTTCTGTTTCTTCAATAACAGTATCGCTGAACTGCTGCGTATATTCATGTACAGCACTGCTGTCATCCCATACAGGCGGCATTATCGTAAACTGTGTATTTCCAAAGGTTTTTAAAGCTGTAAGCACTATATAAACCGCTGTTATAAACCTTACCGACCTTTCCACAGACGGAAAATGCCCCAGATTGTAAACTATCTCCATTGCCACAACCGAAATACATAGCACTCCTGTCATTTTTGCAAGCTGTTCCATTTTATACTCCCTGTGTTGTCTTTATAAGAATTGTCATGGAAAAGATAAGCAGCACCATAAAAAGCACCGACATCGAAAGCAGAATTTCGGTAACACCCTTGAATACCGACAGTATTTCCGCCGCGGTTTTGTTTTCAAGCACCTCGCCCAATGCACTCATCAGATAATATCCAAGCCAGTTTGCCGCAAGATTAACAATTGACGGCAGAAATATATTTATGATAACCACAATGCCTGCAAGGCCAAAAAAGCCCTTAAGCACCCCTACGCTGGCATACACACTGCCCACCGCACTCTGCAGAGCTGACCCAATAATCGGCACAGCACTGCCTATTATTGCCTTGCCTGTTTTTACAGCAAGATTGTCCTGTCCCTGAGTTATGGCTGTCTGCAGTGTAAGCACAAAGCACAGCACAGAAACCGATGCCGTCATAGCTATCTTTACAGCCTTTGAGTACAAATCGCACAATGGCTTAAGGTTTACTGCAGGCAAAAGCGAAGCAGTTATCCCCACAGCCATAAACAGATTTAAAGATGGTACTATGTAATTTATACTGAAGTTTGCCACTGTGACAACACATATCATAAAAAAGCCGGTATATAAGGTTGATGTGACCATCTCTCCCGAAGAAAAGGAAAAGCCTGCCAGCACAGGCAGGAATGCTGTCATAAAGTTTTTTACATCAATAAACCTGTCCGTTGTCTGGCTTATCATCACAGTAAGGCTGTCGTACACATTGGCAAACAACACAAGCATTGTAACTGCATTTATAAGCTGTACTATCTGCTTTGACCCATCCTGGGAAAACAGATTTATAAATGAGGTAAGCAGCAGAATAGCCGTTATCCTGCCAAAAATTTTTGCCGGACTTGTAAGTGCTTTTTTTACCGCTGACAGTGCTGTGTTCCACAAGGTATCAAAAGGATTTTCCTTAAGAGTTTTAAAATCAATACCATATTCCGCAGCAAAGCTTTCGGCTTTATTGTAATAGCTGCTGTTACCCTGTTCTTCGCTCTGCTGTGCTGATACAGGCAGACAAACCAGAATAAACATTACAAATATCAAAACAATCTTTTTCATAATCAGTGTGTAAGCTGTTCTATAATTTTAAAAATCTGCAGAAAAACTGGCATGGCAAGCATAAGCACGCAAATTCTGCCTGCAAAAATCATCTGATTGGCAAGGGATTTGTTTCCGCTGTCTGATGCTATATCCGATACAAACTGCGTTATAAAACCCACGCCAACAGCCTTAAGCACTACATCCATACCGTCAAAGGATATGTTTTTTGCTATATTTTTTATATATTCCACTGTCGGTATCATCATATCTGCAATGTAAAGCAGAATTACTATACAGGCAGATACCGTTATCAGCATTGAAATTTCCCTGCTGAATGTTGGCAGACCGTTTATAAAAACAACAGTAATAAGTATAACCGCACCTATTTTTAATATTTCCATATCACAGTTCAAACAGATACTTTATAGTATCAAACAATTCCTTTATCTGTGTAACCACCATCATAAGCACAACAATAAGCCCTGTAAGGGTTGTAAGCATTGCCTGTTCTTCCCGTCCCGAGCGTATCAGAACCTGATTAAGCACGGCCACTATTATGCCTATTGTGGCAATTTTAAAAATCAAATCTACTTCCATTTTTTCTCCTGTCAGATGAGAAAAATAACTGTAATCAATCCTATTGCTGTGCCTGACAGAATATAAACTTTTCTGTTTTCGCAGTAGGATTTATAATACTTTTCTTTTTCTGTTTTTATATTTTTAAGATTATAGCTTATATACTGTTTTTCTGACTGGCTGTCTCTTTTTCCCAGATTGTCCATAAAATCTTTCACTTTAAGATATTCTCTGCGGCTTATATACCTGTTATTTTCCGCTTTTTTAAAATAACTTTCTTTATCAAACCCTATCTTTCTGCAGATTTTATCATAAGAAAGATTTATTGTACTTTCATACATAACCTTTTCTGTTATGTCTTCAGCATAAGTAAGAAATTTATATGTAAAATAACTTTCAATAATTTTCTGGCTGAAGATAAATACCGAAGAAAAAATTATCATTATACAGCCGATAAGCTTAAACATCTGTGCAATCCTTTATAAAAAATCTGTTTTGCTGCTGGGCTACAAATACTATTTTTTCAAAGACACCGCTGTCCAGCAAAAGCCTTACATTTGGACGACGCATAAGGTCAGCCTTTGTTTTTCCATGGGCAGAGCAGATAAATTTTACCCCTGTATTAACAGCCGAAAGTATTTCCTCTGCTTCCTCCCGCAGACCGATTTCATCACAGATAATATACTGCGGATTAAGTGTTCTTGTGGCCATTGATACAGCCAGCGGCTTTTTTATGCCTTTAAGCACATCGCAGTTTATATTTTCTGTATAAAGTTCGTTTCTTTCATCGCACAGCACAACCCTGAAATTTTCAGAAAGCTGCTGTGCATAAAGCTTTAGCAGAGAGGTTTTACCGCTGTGAGGCGGGCCTGCAACAAGGGTTGCCGGCACAGTTTTTTCAAAAAGAATACTCTGATTTTCAAAAAACACATTATCTCTTGATATACGTATATTAAGGGACATAAGTTCCTTTAAAATATATTTTTGCAAAGAAGCATTATAATAAAACTCTCCCCCTATACCCACTCTGCAGCCGTCAGACAGGGTTATATATCCGTTTGAAATTTCATCATCATATATATTGCGTGAGCCGCCGCACATTTTATAGAATATATCCTCCAGCTCATTGTCACGCAAAACAATACCGCAGGCTGTATCGCATTTTCCCAACACAGTAAGCTGTACAGCCTTATTGCGGCGCAGCCGTATTTCGGTTATATGTTCCTTCAATCTGTAGTTATCTATATAAAAAGCAAGTGCCTGCGGCAGATATTTATATACATCCAATATTTTCACCTCAATAAAATATATGATGCCTGTCCTTTTGATAGAACAAAAAAACAGCACATCGCAAGGCTTTGTTTAACCTTTTGATGTGCTGATTGTATTTATTGTATTTTAAAGAAAGTTTTCCTGTCTGAAACGCTGTTCGATATATGGGCTGAGACTGAAATTATCCCTGAAAGACTCGTATTCCTCAAATGCTTTTTTGTTGAAGCCGCCTTTTTTCACCGCTCTTATGGCAATGTTTTTAGGTGTATGTTCGGTTTCTATAAACTCCATAACAGACACTTCAAAGCCTATTGCCTTAAGAATCTGTGCACGCAGGCTGTCTGTAACAAGTGCGGAAAGCCTTTCTTTGATAATGCCGTGGCTGAGCATAGGATTTAAGCTGTCGTTTTTAATCTGAGAAAAAAACTCGTGCTGACAGCAAGGAACCGCAATAATGATTTTTGCATTGAATTTAATGCTCTGCACTATGCCCTCGTCTGTTGCATTGTCGCAGGCGTGAAGCATAATTACCATATCGACATCCTGTGTTCTGGAGTAATTTTTGATATCACCCTTCTGGAACTCAAGAGTGTCATAACCAAGCTCCTTTGCAACCTTGTTGCAGTAGTCAATTACATCCTCCTTAAGGTCAAGACCTGTAATATATGCCTCTCTTTTAAGGATTTTTACAACATAGTAGTACAGTGCAAAGGTAAGATATGCCTTGCCACAGCCAAAATCCACAATTTTAAGTGGTCTGTCGGTCGGCAGAGAATCAATGGAGCTTTTAAGCAGTTCAAGATACTTGTTTATCTGGCGGAATTTATTGTATTTTGCCTTTACGACCTTTTTATCCTTTGTCATAACGCCAAGATAGATAAGAAAGTCTATTTCATCGCCCTCGTTGAAAACGTATTCCTTCTGCTTGTTATGATGAGCAACCTTTACCTTTTTGCTTGGTGCCATTGTTTTGGCTTTGATTTTGCCGTTAAAGCAGTTGAGGTGAAAATCGTTTTCTGCACCGTAAATCACACACTGTGTAAAGGTTTCAAAAAGCTGTGCGATATTTTCTGCCAGAGCATCCTTTTCGATATTCTGATGCACAACCTGCTTGCCCTTTGTGTATTCAAGCTGATATTTCACGCCGTTTTTTGCCGCAAAAGGCTTAGCTGTAACCTTTGAATATTCACTTTCGGCACCTTTGCGTACACCGCTTATAACAATGTATGCAATATCCTGATTTAAAAACCCGTTTATTCTTTCAATCATAACTTTAATCTCTTATAAATCAAGGGAAGGAATTGCTCCTTCCCTTTCTGTTTTGTTAAATTAGCTGTTTTCGATAGCTGCAATCATCATTTCCTTGAACATTGCAGGGTTGCCCTGTCCTTTGGACTGTTTCATACACTGACCAACAAGGAAGCCGAGAACGTTTGTTCTGCCGCCTTTGTAGTCGTTGATTGCTTTTTCGTTTGCTGCGATAACGCTGTCTACAATTGTCTGGAGAGCAGAAGAATCGCTGATCTGTGCAAGACCTTTTGCTTTAACGATGTCAGCAGGTTTTTCGTCCTTGTCAACGATAATTTCAAATACAGTTTTTGCTGCTGCGTTGGAAATTGTCTTGTTTTCGATAAGAGCAATCATATCCACAAGATTTTCCACTGTAAGTGGAAGTTCGCTGATTTCGCATCTTCTTTCGTTTGCTACACGGGTAATTTCGCCAAGTACCCAGTTGGAAAGAAGTTTAGGACCGCATTTGCCTGTAGCCATACAAGCGTCAAAGAAGACTGCCTTGTCCTTACTGAGAGCAATTGTTTCTGCATCTGCACGGGAAAGGCCGCATTCATTCATATAACGGAGTGTTTTCTGTACAGGAAGTTCAGGAAGTTCTGCTTTGAGGTTTTCTACCAGTTCTTCTGGAATTACATAACCGAGAAGATCAGGTTCAGGGAAATAACGGTAATCCTGTGCGTCTTCCTTGGAACGCATAAGCACGTTTTTACCCGCTGCATCGTCCCATCTTCTTGTTTCCTGGAACAGTTCGCCGCCGTTTTCAAGCACTTCAATCTGTCTGTTAGCTTCGTAAACAATAGCATTGTAAACGCCGCTGAAGCTGGAAACGTTCTTTGTTTCAACACGAACACCGTATTCCTTGCTGCCTACAGGACGTACGGAAACGTTAACGTCTGCACGAATGGAACCTTCCTGCATTTTAGCATCACTGATGCCGAGATAAAGAAGGATTGTGCGGAGTGTTTCAAGATAAACCTTTGCTTCTTCTGCGGAACGCATATCAGGTTCGGAAACGATTTCGATAAGTGGAACACCGCAGCGGTTGAAGTCGATAAGTGTGCCGCCAAATTCATCTGCGTGGATAAGTTTTGCTGTATCTTCTTCGATGTGAAGTCTTGTAATGCCGATTCTTCTTGTTTCGTCACCTACAAGGATATCAAGGTAACCGTTTGCACACAGAGGCACATCGTCCTGTGTTGTCTGGTATGCTTTTGGAAGGTCAGCATAGAAATAGTTTTTTCTGTCGTGCTTTGTTGCACGGTTGATTGTACAGTTGAGTGCGTGACCCATTCTGATGCCGTATTCAACTACCTTTTCGTTAAGTACAGGAAGTGTACCGGGAAGGCCCATACAAACAGGACATACGTTTGTATTTACTTCTGCGCCGAATTCGTTTTTACAGCCGCAGAATATTTTTGTTTTTGTTGAAAGCTCTGCGTGTACTTCTAAGCCAACAACGATTTCGTATTTATTATTCATAGCTTAAAACTCCTTTACTGCAAAGCCGCCAACTGCATTTTCGTAGCATTTAGCAACTGTGAGAATGTCAGATTCTCTGAATTTTTTACCGATAATCTGGAAACCAACAGGCATATTGTTTGTGCTGTCAAATCCACAAGGAACGCTCATGCCAGGAAGACCTGCAATGTTAAGTGTAATTGTGCAGATATCTGCAGCATAAACTTCTGCAGGGTTGCCTGCCTTTTCGCCAAATTTCCACGCTGTAAGAGCGATGGATGGTGTGATGATTACATCGCAGGATTTAAATGCATCTGTAAATTCCTTTGCGATATTCTGCTGGAGAAGTTTTGCACGTTTATAGAAAGCATCGCTGTAGCCGCTGCTGAGCACGCAGGTACCAAGCATAATTCTTCTCTTAACTTCATCGCCAAAGCCTTCGCTTCTTGTAGTGAGGTAAAGGTCTTCAACGTTGGATGTATTGCTGCCGCGGAAGCCGTATCTGAGGCCGTCGTATCTGCCAAGGTTGGATGCTGCTTCAGCACACTGTATGATATAGTATGCAGCAAGTGCATATTCTGTGGATGGCAGAGAAATTTCCATAATTTCTGCACCCTGTGCTTTAAGTGTTTCGATTGCTGCGTAAACTCTTTCTTTTACTGCAGGCTGAACACCTTCGCCATAGTATTCCTTTGGAACGCCGATTTTCATGCCTTTAACACTGTCGCCGTAACCGTCAAAGGTATAGTTCTTTGTAACAGCGTCCATTTTGTCTCTGCCGCAAACTGCATTAAAGAGCATTGCAAGGTCATCAACATTTCTTGCCATAGGACCTGCCTGGTCAAAGGAGGATGCAAGTGGAATGATGCCGTAACGGGAAACTGTGCCGTATGTTGGTTTAAGACCTACAATACCTGTGTAAGCAGCAGGCATACGGATGGAGCCGCCTGTGTCTGTACCCATTGCAAACGGTACCTGGCTTGCTGCAACTGTTACTGCAGAACCGGAGGAAGAACCGCCAGGGATTCTGCTTGTATCCCATGGGTTTTTAGCAACTGCAAGCTTGGAGGATTCGCCGGAAGAACCCATTGCAAACTCGTCCATTGTTGTTTTACCCACGATGATTGCATCGCTTGCGTTGAGTTTGTCTGTAACTGTAGCGTTAAAAGGTGCAACAAAGTTTTCCAGCATTCTGGAAGAACAGGTTGTTTTAAGACCTTTAACGTGAATATTGTCTTTAACTGCAAGAGGAATGCCTGCAAGAGCACCAAGTGCTTCGCCGTTTGCACGTTTTGTGTCTACAGCTTCTGCATTTTTAAGTGCATTTTCAAAGTTGTAGGAGTTGTAAGCACAAACATCCTTGTCTGTTTTTTCGATTCTTTCGATAACAGATTTTGTAATTTCCACAGAAGAAACTTCTTTTTTGTCGAGAAGTTCTTTCATGGATTTAGCTGATAAGCTGTACAATTTATCCATTTTAACTCTCCTATTCTACTACCTTTGGCATAACAATACAGCCTGCAGCAGTCTGTGGTGCGTTCATAAGCATATCTTCTCTGGATGCGGAAGGGATAACCTCGTCTGCTCTGAGTTCCATTGTGTTTTCTGTGTCAACTGCAGTTGCCTTGCCTTCAATTTCAGGAAGATTTTCAACCATCTGAATGATTGCCTGCATTTCTTCTTCAAATCTTTCAATCTGATCTTCAGGGATTGAAAGCTTTGAAAGCTTTGCAATATGTCTGATGTCTATTTTCATAATAAACTCCTTACTGATTATTTATCATATCTAAAAATTCCTGTTCTGTAATAACGGGAATTCCCAATGTCTTTGCTTTATCAAGCTTGCTGCCTGCCTTTTCGCCTGCAAGCACATAGCTTGTCTTTTTGGAAACCGAGGATGCCGCCTTGCCGCCATTGTCTGTGATAAGCTTTTCTGCTTCATCGCGGGACAAACTTGGCAGAGTACCTGTAACAACAATTGTTTTGCCGTTAAGGCTGTCCGATGTTTTTGTGGAGATATATTCTGTGTTTACACCTGCATTTTTAAGCTTTTCAATAACTTCCTTTACAGTGTCCTTTTCAAAATATTCCACAACACATTTTGCCGTTACTTCTGCAAAACCGTCAATCTCAATTATACTTTCAATATCCGCATTTATCAAGCCGTCAAGTGTTCTGAACTTTTCTGCCAGCAAAGCCGCTGCCTTTTCGCCGATGTTTCGTATACCAAAACCGAAAATCAGTTTATCAAGATTTGCCTTTCTGGAAGTATCTATAGCTGTGATAAGATTGTTTGCGGATTTATCCTTGAAGCCTTCAAGCGTAAGTGCCTGTTCAAATGTAAGATAATACAAATCCCCTATATCGCGGATAAGCTCTTTTTCTGCAAGCTGATACACAATGCTTTCGCCAAGGCCGTCAATGTTCATTGCACCGCGGGATGCAAAGTGAATTATATTCCTTGTAAGCTGTTCGGGACATTCAGGATTTATACACCTTAAGGCAGATTCTTCTGTCTTTACAATCTCACTGCCGCAGGACGGACATACCATAGGTATTTTAAACACGCTGTCTGTGTTTTTCTTTACCAGTTTTACAACCTCCGGAATAATATCCCCTGCTTTTCTTACAAGGATTTCATCGCCTATATCAATCTGTTTTTCATCAATAAAGTCCTGATTGTGCAGCACGGCACGCTGTACACTTGTGCCCGCAAGCTGAACTGTATCGAAAACTGCTGTAGGCGTAAGCACACCTGTTCTGCCGACAGAAATTTCAATCTCTCTTAAAACTGTGGATTTTTCTTCCGGCGGATATTTGTAAGCAATTGCCCAGCGTGGGTATTTGTTTGTGCTGCCCATCTCTCTGCGGATAACAAAATCGTCCACCTTTACAACAGCACCGTCAATTTCAAAGCTGAACTGTCCCCGCATACTTCCGATATTTTCTATCTCTTTTATAACATCTTCGATATTGTCGTAAGTATTGTATCTTGGCGACACCTTAAAGCCAAAGCTTTTAAGCAGGTCAAGAGACTGCTTGTGGCTTGTAATGGTATACTCGTCACTTATCTGCTGAATATTGAAGATAAATATATCAAGATTTCTTGCTGCGGTAATTTTACTGTCCTTTTGTCTTACAGAACCGGACGCTGCATTGCGTGGATTTTTAAAAGGCTTTTTGCCCTCGTCCTCCTGCTGCTTTACAAGGTTTAAAAAAACCTCTTTAGGCATATACACTTCGCCGCGTACCTCTAAAAATGCAGGAGCATTTTCAATCTTTTTGGGTATGGATTTTATTGTGGCAAGATTCTGTGTAACATCTTCGCCTACAACACCATCACCACGGGTTGAACCTCTTGTAAACACGCCGTTTATATATTCAAGGCTCATGGAAAGGCCGTCAATCTTTGTTTCAACAACATACTTCACATCAGAAGCCACAGCCTTTACCCTGTCGTCAAAATCCCTTAATTCTCCGTAGGAAAAAGCATCCAGCAGACTTTCCATCTTAACTGCATGGGTAACCTTTTCAAAGGTAGAGTTTGCAATTCCCTGCACCGTCTGTGTTGGAGAATCTGCAGTGATAAGCTGGGGAAACTGTGCTTCTATAGCCTTTATTTCCTGCATAAGCATATCGTACTCGTAGTCGCTGATTTCTGTGCGGTTCTGATTGTAGTACAGATCGCTGTGATATGCCACCAGCTGTTTTAAGCTATTCAGTTTTTCCTGTGCTGTTTTTAACTCCACTGCTTTCACCTCTATATTTTTGAACAATTTATTATAACAAAAAAAATACAGATTTACAATATTTAATTATAATATATTATAATAATTAATAACATCAGCCATTTGAATAAAGAAAACCGTTGCCGATACTGTCGGGAACTTTGCCTATTATAACGGTTTCTGCAACGCAGACTTTATTTTCCGAGTAAACGCTGGTAGAATAGTTGGGTATAAGGGCGTTTGCAGTTACCTTTACGTTTATAAATATCTGATGGTTTATCTGGTTTATCCCCGTGTTCTGAAACACGCTTTCCACCTCTGCCTCCACATAGGAGGACGGCGTAACGGTAAACTTGAGTTTTGGCCCTTTATTCTGTAAAATATCTATACTGGTTATGTTCCCTATGGGGATATATACATAACTTACGGGGATTTTCTGCGTTTCTTCTATGGAAACCTTTATCAGTTCGGAACGCAGCTTGTTTATATGCAGGCTGTTGTAGTTTACCGATACAATCTCATCAGATGAATTACGGCCTATCTCCACCAGGTCATCATACGAATACTGTGTTTTGTCCATAACTGTGATTATGGCATTGTTTACCGCCTTGTTTATAAGGCTTTGTATATGATACTGTGCAACTGTAATAACCACAGGACGCAGACACAAATCAATATATATAAAAGCCGATGCTGTAAGTATTATTGTCAGCACTGCTATTCCAAACCGCTTTGGATGGTGTTCTTTTCGCCTTTTTTTCACAATTTATCCCCCGCATTTTCACCGTTTAATAATATTCTATTCATAATAATTAACATAGTGAACAATAATAATTTTTCGAGGTAGATACCAATGAACAGCTTTATGCAAAAATTAAAAAATTCCATGTACAGATTTTCCTATGGACGCCACGGCAGCGACCAGTTTTCCAGATTTCTGCTCTTTGCAGGTTTAGGTCTGTTTGCAGTTTATTTTATTACGGGCGTGCGTCTGCTTTACACACTTTCCCTTGTATTGCTTATGTACAACTGCTTCAGAATTCTTTCCAAAAACCACACAAAACGTTATCAGGAAAATCAGGCATATCTTTTTTACAAAGGCAAATTTGACACAAAATTTGCCCTGCAGAAAAGAATGTGGAACGAGAGAAAAACACATAAATTTTTTAAATGTTCCAAATGCAAAACAGTGGTAAGGGTACCGAAAGGCAGAGGCAAAATAGAAATCACCTGCCCAAAATGTCACAATAACTTTATTAAAAAATCTTAAGAAGGTAATTTATGTTTGGATATGTTCAGGCAAATCTGAATACACTGACCGACACAGAAAAAGCCAGATACCGTCAGTTTTACTGTGGTCTGTGCCACACTCTGGGACAAAGGTTCAACGATATATCCCGTCTGGGGCTGACCTACGATATGACCTTTCTTGCTATGCTTCTTTCCTCTCTGTATGAACCCTGTGAAGAAGAAATCGAAAGTGTCTGCATTGTGCATCCTTTCAGAAAACAGAAATATATCAAAAACAGATATATAGACTATGCCGCTGATATGACGGTGGCACTTGTATACTTTAAATGCGAGGATGACTGGAAGGATGATAAAAATATTATATCCAAAAGCTATTCTGCCCTATTGTCAAACGCTTACAAAAAGGTTAAAATAAACTGGCCAAATCAATGTGATATTATTGAAAAAGAACTTAAAAACCTTGCAGATATAGAAAACGCAAACCATCTTTCCCCCGATGCTGCTGCAAACTGTTTTGGCAGACTTATGGCAGGATTATTTGTATGCGTGGAAGATGTATGGTCAGATTATCTTCGCCGTCTCGGCTTTGGTCTTGGCAGATATATCTATCTTGCCGATGCCACAGTTGACCTTGAAAAAGACAGGAAAAAAGGAAGTTACAATCCTTTGATTGAACTGTCAGTAAGCATTGATGATTTTACACCAATGCTTAAAAATCTTTTGGGAGAAGCATCACAGTGTTTTGAAATGCTTCCTCTTATACAGGACGAGAACATACTTAAAAACATTATTTATTCAGGTATATGGAACAGATACAACCATAAACTTGGCAAAGGAGAAACAAAGAATGGTCAATGAGCCGCACAAAATACTTGGAGTATCAGAAAATGCGACACAGGACGAAATTAAAAAAGCATATCGCCAGATGGCAAAAAAATATCACCCTGACTTAAATCCGGGTGATGAAAATGCTGCAAAAAAGATGAACGAAATCAACGAAGCTTACGATATGCTGATGAATCCCGAAAAATACCGCACACAGCAGGCACAGAGTGCCTATGGCGGATATCCGGGCGGATACAACACATATAACGGTCAGCAAGGCAGAACCTACCGCACATACACCTACGGCACTGGTCCTTTTGGCGGATGGACATACACAAATGTGGACTTTGAGGATTTCTTTGGCGGTGCCTATGCTAATCAGAATGCCAATGCAAATGCCGATTTTATGAATCCACAGGTTGATGTAAACGACACTTACGATTTCCGCAAGGCTATCGGAGAAATCAACAGCAAAAAGTTCAGCGATGCCCTCAATTCTCTTATGCGTGTTCCTGCCTTTGCCCGCAAGGCAAGGTGGTATTACCTTAATGCACTGGCAAACTACGGTCTCGGCAATACCGTGCAGGCTTCTGCAGATATTCAGAAAGCTGTAAACGAAGAACCCGACAATATTATCTACCGCAAAGCTTATCAGGGCATCAACCGTTCCTCCCAGACATACGAAAGAAACGCAAGAACATATAACTCAAGTTTCGGTGGTGTAGGCGGTCTCTGCTGCAGTATGGCACTTTCCCAGTTGCTGTGCGGCAATCCGTGCTTCTTCTGTTTCTGTTAAAATTCAATATATAAAAACATCGGACAATCTGATTTATTTCAGGTTGTCCTTTTTTTGTACACAAAAAAGTCGGGTAATTTTTACCCGACTGTTTTTTGTTTAGATAGATACAATATCTGCTACATGGAGGAAGTATGGGTCAATTTCTTTTGTCATTGCCAGAGCTTCTTCAATTTCGTAGCTTACAATATGATATTCGTGGAGCGCAACAACTCTGTTATACTGACCTTCACGGAGAAGTTCCACAGCCTTGCAGCCCATAAGTGTTGCAATAAGTCTGTCACGGGAAGT
Source organism: Oscillospiraceae bacterium (assembly GCA_017435045.1). Classification (GTDB taxonomy): domain Bacteria; phylum Bacillota; class Clostridia; order Oscillospirales; family Ruminococcaceae; genus RGIG3102. The sequence continues at coordinate 30,857 of JAFSFT010000014.1, read as the reverse complement.
TGGAGAACCGCCACGCTGTACATGACCAAGGATTGTTGCTCTTGTTTCGATGCCTGTAGCAAACTGAACAATTTTAGCGATACCTTCTGCGTCGCCAACACCTTCCGCCACAACGATAAGGAAGTTCTTTTTGCCGATTTTAAGACTTTTCTTAATCTGATTGATAACATCTCTTTCAAGGTCAAATTCCTTTTCAGGGATAAGCACTGCCATAGCACCGTTTGCAATAGCTGTACTTACCGCAATATGACCTGCGTGTCTGCCCATAACCTCAACAACGCTGCAGCGTTCGTGGCTGCGTGCTGTATCACGGAGTCTGTCGCACATCTGAATGGATGTATTGAGTGCTGTGTCGTAACCGATTGTGTAGTCACTGCAAGCGATATCATTGTCGATTGTACCAGGGATACCGATACATTTGATACCCTTTTTGGCAATTGCCTGACAGCCGCGGAAAGAACCGTCACCGCCGATAACAACAAGAGCATCAATACCGTGTTTTACACAGGTTTCGTAAGCTTTCTGCTGACCTTCTTCTGTCTGGAAAGCTTTGCATCTTGCTGTAAAAAGCATTGTGCCGCCACGCTGGATAATGTTGGAAACACTTCTCAGGTCCATATCGATAACATTGTCCTCGATAAGACCATTGTAGCCGTGCAGAATACCTTTTACATTAAGACCGTAGTAAAGTGCTGTACGCACAACTGCTCTTATTGCAGCATTCATGCCCGGTGCATCGCCACCACTTGTAAGAACACCGATTGTTTTAATTTCTGACATACTTTTAACCTACCTTTTATACGCTATGTTCCCCTGCCCCACAACCAGTTCTATGCGGCTGAACATATCGTGATTTTCATAAACCCAAAGCTTTTCAGGGGCAAGCAGCTTCTGTTTTTCTTCTTCAAAATAGAAGTATACCGGCAACTGACCGTTATATTCTTCCAGAATCTGTCTTACCTTGCCAAGACTTTGAACATTTTTATTTTTAAAGCGAATGTATAAACCATTGCCTTTCTGTGTTTTGTTGCGGAGCATTGTTCTGGCGTCTTCGGAATTTATATCCCACACATTTTCTGCTACCAAAGTTGCGGAATCGTCCTTAAGCGAAACTCTGCCCTTAACAATAACAACATCATTTTCTAACATATTTGCACTGGTTGTGTCAAGTACCTTAGGGAACAAAATTACATCCATTGTACCTGTAAGGTCTTCCACAGTTGCAAAACACATTATATCATTTTTCTTTGTAGTATGGTTGCGGCATTTTACTATTGTCGCAACTATTATCTGTACCGTATTATCGTATACTTCGTTGCCCTCTCCTGTCAATCGAGAAATGTTGCAAGTAGATATATTTTTTGAATATTCCCTGTAATTATCCAGCGGATGCCCCGATAAATATATACCCGCAAGGGTCTTTTCAAAGGTTACTATTTCGTAAGGCTCAAATTCAGGACAGGCAGGATAGCTGTAATCGTTGTTTATCTTATAGCTGCTTTCCTGTGCACCCATAGACAGGGCAAATAAATCCAGCTGCCCTTCAAGGTTGCTCTTTACCTCCTGAATTATGCTTTTCTGCACCGCTTCAAAGCTTGTAAAAAGCTGGCGGCGGTTGGCAGGAAATGCATCGAAAGCCCCTACTTTTATAAGGCTTTCAATAGCACGCTTGTTAAAGTCCTTGTTTGCCATACGTTTGCAGAAATTGTAAAATCCGGTAAAATCTCCGTTTTCTTCCCTTTCTCTGCATACAAGCTCTGTAAAGCTTTTGCCCACATTTTTTATGGCGGCAAGGCCGTATCTGATATTGTCTCCCTCAACTGTAAAGTCAGAGAAGCTTCTGTTTATATCAGGCGGCAGAATCTGTATATTAAGACGCTGACATTCCTGTGTATATTCAAGAATTTTTGCACTGTTTTCGATGATGCTTGTAATCATCGCAGCCATAAACTGTTTTGGATAATGTGCTTTAAGATATGCTGTCTGATAAGCAACAAACGCATAGGCTGCAGCGTGTGCCTTGTTGAAAGCATAGGATGCAAAGCTGGTCATTTCGTTGAAGATATCGGTTGCGATAGCTTCAGACACACCGTTTGCTTTACAGCCTTCGATAAAGTGGCCGCGTTCCTTTTCCATAACGTCAGCCTTCTTTTTACCCATGGCACGGCGTACAATATCCGCCTGACCATAGGAATAGCCAGCCATCTCGCGGCAAATCTGCATAACCTGTTCCTGATAAACAATACAGCCGTTGGTAACGTTGAGGATTTTTTCCAGCATAGGATGCTTGTAGCTGATGTTTGCAGGATTGTGGCGGTTTGCAATAAATGTTGGGATGGAATCCATAGGACCCGGGCGGTAGAGAGAAATAACCGCAATAAGGTCTTCTATATCCACAGGCTTAAGACGCATAAGCACACTGCGCATACCCTCGGATTCAAACTGGAACACACCTGTTGTATCCCCCTGTGTAAGCATTTCAAATACTTTTTTATCATTGTGAGGGATTTTGTCTATATCAAAATCAGGCTTAACCTGCTTTACCATCTTTGCACAATGGTCAATAACTGTAAGGGTACGCAGACCCAGAAAGTCCATTTTAAGCAGACCAAGTTCCTCTATGGTTGTCATCGGGAACTGGGTTACAATCTGTCCCTCGTTGCTTTGCAGCGGCACATACTCCTCTGCTGCAAGGTCGGTAATAACAACACCTGCCGCGTGGGTAGAGGCATGACGCGGCATGCCCTCCACCTTGAGTGCAAGGTCTATAAGTTCCTTTATCTGAGGGTCTGTGTTGTAAAGGTTTTCCATTTCCTTGGAAATGGTAAGTGCCTTTGCTATTGTCATTTTAGGCTCGTTAGGGATAAGTTTTGCAACCTTATCCGCAACAGCATAAGGAATTGTGAGTACCCTTGCTATGTCACGGATTGCACCGCGTGCAAGCATTGTACCAAAGGTGATAATCTGTGCAACATGGTCTGCACCGTATTTGTCTATAACATAATCGATAACCTGCTGACGTTTTTCGTAACAGAAGTCAACGTCAAAGTCCGGCATACTTACACGTTCAGGGTTAAGGAATCTTTCAAAGAGCAGATTGTATTTAAGCGGGTCTATACTTGTAATGCCCATACAGTAAGCACACAGACTTGCCGCACCCGAACCTCGGCCCGGGCCCACAGGTATATCGTGTGTTTTTGCGTAGTTTATAAAGTCGTAAACTATAAGGTAATAGTTTACAAAACCCATTTTGGAGATAACGGAAATTTCATAGTCAAGTCGTGCCTGAATTTCGGGTGTTATCTCGCTGTAATGTCTTCTTAAGCCTTCGTTACAAAGGCGTACAAAAAAGTCGTAGTTATCGCTGCCGTCTGGAGCACGGTATTTTGGCAGCTTTGTAACGCCGAACTCGTAGTCAAAGTTACATTTTTCGGCGATTTTTACTGTGTTTTCACAGGCTTCCTGCACATAACCGAAAAGGTTGTACATCTCATCCCCTGTTTTTACATAAAATTCCTCTGTCTCAAATTCAAGGGTATCAGGGTCTGTGAGAGTTTTATTTGTCTGTACGCAGATAAGTGCATACTGCATCTTTGCGTCTTCCTGCTTTATATAATGGCAGTCGTTTGTTGCAACAAGCGGAATATCCAGCTCTCTTGCAAGACTTATAAGCTTTGGAAGAATTTTCTGCTGGTCTTCTATGCCGTGGTCCTGAAGCTCAATGTAAAAATCTTCCCCAAACACATCTTTATAAAAAAGGGCAATTTCTCTGGCCTTTTCAATATCATCCGCAACAAGGGCACGCGGAATTTCGCCTGCAAGACAGGCAGAAAGGCAGATAAGACCCTCGCTGTGCTTTTTAAGCAGCTCGTGGTCTACCCTTGGCTTTGTGTAAAAGCCGTCAATAAATCCGTGAAAAACAAGCTTGATAAGGTTCTGATAACCCACTTTGTTTTTGCACAGCAGCACAAGATGGAAGTATCCGTCCACGCGGTGAACCTTATCGGTCATACCACGGGTAGAAACATATACCTCACAGCCGATAATAGGCTTTACGCCCTCTTTTTTGCACTTTTTATAAAAATCCACACAGCCATACATAACACCGTGGTCGGTAATGGCCACAGCATTCTGACCAATGCTCTTTACATGGTCAACAAGCCTGTCGATACGGCAGGCACCGTCCAACAGGCTGTACTCGGTATGGAGATGAAGATGTACAAAATTATTGTTCATTTATTTCCTCTGCTTTTGCTAAATCGCAAATTTTTTTGAGTCTTCGGTTAAGGGATGATTTTGTAAGCGGCGGGTCAAACATTGCCGCCAGTTCGGATAAGGAAAGCTCTGGATTTTCCATTTTAAGCTCTGCTACATTTTTTAAATCATCATTTAAAAATTCGTATTTTCCGCTGGCCATAAGCTTTTCAATAGCTTCAATATGCTCGGTTGTGGCCTTTGCCGCCTTTGCTATATTGGCAGTTTCGCAATTTCGGATGCGGTTTACACGGTTGCGGATATCCTTTACCACCTTGTTGGACATAATCTCAAGGCAGGTGCTCTGTGCACCGATGGTAGCAAGAAAATCCTCAATTGTTTCGCTGTTGCGGGTGTAAACCACAAAGGATTTTCTCCTCTGCGAAATTTTAAAAATAAAGCCGCTGCGGTATAAGGTTGCCAGCAGCTTTGCCGCTTTGTCCTCGTCTGAAATTACAAATTCCAGCTGATATTCCTTTACAGGGTCGCTCAAAGTGCCGTTTTTGATAAAAACACCTATAAAGAAAGCCTTTGCACACTTGTCGCATCTGACACGGGCACGCTGCATTGTACGCAGTTTTTCTATGCTTTCTTCCTCGGTTATATATATGGTAGCTGTCTGCTTGCTTTCATTTTTTTCTTTTGTAACCACATAACTGTCGATATCGAAGTCTGCCAGCATCTTTTTTGTGATTTTTGTTGATTTTATAATATCCGGATGCACAGCGATATCTGTAAAGTCTTCAAACTTTACATCATAAAAATAGCCTTTTAAAAAGTTCTGTTTACAGCATTCGGACTTGGGATATTTAAAATTGTCAAGAGTTTCAAGCTTTGCCTGCTTTGAAAAGCTCAGTTCCATGCTATTTTCTCCTGTTTATATCTCGGTGATGCACCGCTACCTTGTAGCCTTTTTCTGCAATATGCTCATACACTGCATTGCAGAATGCTACCGAACGGTGTTTGCCGCCTGTGCAGCCAAAGCCGATTGTAAGATGGCTTTTGCCCTCCTTTATATAAAGCGGCAGGGAGTAATCTATAACATCTATGTATTTTTCCAGCAGAATTTTTGCTTCCGGCTGGGAGAAAACAAAGTCTACAATTTCTTCGTCATTGCCTGTTTTTTCTCTCAATCCCTTTACATAGAACGGGTTGAGGAAACATCTTACATCAAACATAACGTCCACATCGGCAGGCACACCAAACTTAAAGCCAAAAGATATAACATCTATTGTAATGGTTTCCTTTACATCGTGCACTGCAAAGGATAAGATGCGGTCCTTAAGCTGTGCTGTGGAGAGAATTGAAGTGTCAAGTATGCAGTCAGCCTGTGCATAAAGCTGGTTGAGTGCTTCCTTTTCATATTTAACAGCTTCCTCAAGAGAGAGATTTTTACGCAGCATAACAGGATGCTTGCGTCTTGTCTCTTTGTATCGGTCAAGAATAACCTTTTCGTTTGCATCAAGAAAAATTACCTTTGCAACGTTTTCCTTCTGCAGCTTTGCAACAAGCTGGAACAATTCGGTATTGTTTTCGCCGTTGCGGATATCGATTACACAGGCGATTTTCTGATTATTGGTCACAAAATCGTCCTTCATTTCGAGAAATTTTATAACCAGCGGGGCAGGCATATTGTCTATGCAGAAAAAGCCCACATCTTCAAGTGCACTGAGAGCCAGACTTTTGCCGGCACCCGATAAACCTGTGATTATAAGTAATCCCTTATCCATTTTGCCTTCCCCTTCTGATTTAAACAATTATCATTTCTTTTTCAATCTTAACGCCTGTTTTTTCAAGAACAACCTTTTCTACATGTTCTGCAAGGGCAACTATGTCAGTGCAGGTTGCATCCCCTTTGTTGATGATAAAACCGGAGTGCTTTTCGCTTACCTGTGCACCGCCAACGCTGCAGCCTTTAAGACCGCATTCTTCAATAAGTGCGGCGGCAAAATAACCTGCAGGTCTTTTAAAGGAGCTGCCTGCACTTGGCTTATCCAGCGGCTGTTTTGTTACCCTGCGCTGCATTATATCTTCCATAAATGCAAGAATTTCCTCCTTATTGCCCAACTGCAGCTTAAAAACACATCCTGTAATAAGCCAGTTTTTGCTCTGGAACACTGAATGTCTGTATGAAAAATCGCAGTCTTTTACATTTATTTTTTTAAGCTGACAGTTTTCATCGAGATATTCAACTTCCCACACTGCACTGCAGATTTCGCCGCCGTAGGCACCTGCATTCATAAAAAGGCCGCCGCCCACATTGCCGGGGATACCGTAGCAGAACTCCAGACCTTTAAGGGATTTTTCCTGCAGATTTTTGCAGAGTGTGCTTAACTGTACACCTGCACCCGAATATACAGTTGTATCATCAAGATACTCTATTTTATTAAGGTTTGCAGTTTTTACAATTACACCGTCAAAGCCTTCATCGCGGAAGATTACATTTGACCCCTTGCCGAGAATGTAATATTTTATCCCGCTATCCTTTAAAAAGCAAAGCAGTTTTGCAGCCTGTGCAGCATCAGAAGGCAAAGCAATAAACTTTGCTTTGCCTCCTACCTTAAAGGTTGTATGCTTTTTGAGACTTTCGTTTTCAAGGTATTGGATTTCATTTTCTTCAAAAAAAGATTTAAGCATTGTAAACTCCAAGCAATGCAGCACCTATTACGCCTGCATCGTTTCTGAATGTTGCAATTTTAAGTGTTACACGTTTCATAAGGTGACGTGCATAGTCTTCCCTATCAAGATATTCCTTGATTGGGTTGATAAGACCTTCCTTCTGGTTGGAAACACCGCCGCCAAGGCAAACAACCTCCGGCTGGAAGATGTTTACAACGTTGATAATGCCGCAGGCAAGGTATTCAATGTAATTGTCAATAACCTGTTTTGCTGTTTCGTCCCCCAGTTCGTTGGCATCAAAAACAGTTTTTGCATTTACACGTCCTATATCAGGGCAAACCTTCCACAGCTTTGAATCAGGGTTTGCAAGCATAGCTTCCTTTGTATCCTGAATAAGTGCTGTTGCGGAGGAATATCTTTCAAAACAGCCTTTTCTGCCGCAGTTGCACTGTCTGCCGCCTGCGGAAATAACCATATGTCCGATTTCTGCTGCGGACTGGTTGTAGCCGTTGAGAACCTTGCCGTCAACAATAACGCCTGCACCTACACCTGTGCCAAGTGTAAGGATAACTGCGTGTTTGCAATCCTTTGCACAGCCTGCAATAACCTCTGCAATTACAGCGGAGTTTGCATCGTTTTCCACATAAACCTCTACACCAGGAATCTGTTCTTCCACCTTTTCCTTAAGATGCCAGTCTATGTAACCAAAGTTTACGTTAAAGCCAACAACACCTGTTTCGCTGTTTACATTGCCAGGTGTGCCGATACCGATGGATGTGATATCTTCACCAAGTTTATATCCGTTTTCTGCACACAAATCCTTGCAGAGATTGCAGATTTTGCCTTCGATTACATACTCAGGCTGCGGAAGGTCTGTTTTAACAGATTTTTTACAGAGAATCTTACCTTCTTCTGTTACAACGCCCGCAACGATGTTTGTGCCGCCAAGGTCTACACCAATATATAATTTACCCATTTTATACCTCTATAAGACTAAGAAATTTTTTGTTGTGAATTTTCAATTCTTTTATCAGATTTTCACAGGAAGCATTTATTATAAGTTCCTGCGGAAAATCAATACGCTCCAGCATTTGGGGTACATTTCCCTGCTGGCCTATTGTATATATGGAATGTGCATCGGAGTTTACCGCAATTTTACAGCCATACTTTTTGCAGGCTTTTGCAAGTTCTTCCATATTTTTCTGCCCTGTAGGGCGTACAATTGCAGAGTTTACATTCATCTCCACAACCTTGTTGTTGGCTGCAAACACAGGTATTACCTTTTCGTAATCAAAATAATGCTCCACCTGTTCGCAGTGACCTATCATATCAACATAAGGATTGCGTGCCACATTCAGCCACAGCTGTGTGGCATCTTCAAAGGACAGCTTAGGGATGATATCCTTGTGGATTGACGCAATAACCCAGTCCAGATTACCAAGATATCCGTCGCTTATATCAAGTTCGGCCTGAACATTCATCACGTCAGCCTCTATGCCGAACATCACAATCATATCACCGATTTTCTTTGGTATCTGCCCCTTGTTTATATAATGCCAGTGATGACCGGAATCGGGCATTGCGGGGCCGTGGTCGGTTATTGCCAAAGCCTTAAGCCCCAGTTTCTGTGCCTGTGTTATCATCTCTGTAACAGTATTGAACGCATGGTCCGAATACAGTGTATGTGTGTGCAGATCTGCAATTAAATTCATTAAAAATCGCCTCTTTTATTCTTCTACACCAAGCTGTGCCAGCAATTCTCTTGCTGCATTGTAGCCCATCTTCTTCTGACGGTTTGCAATTGCTGCAGTTTCAATGATAATGGAAAGGTTACGGCCAGGTCTTACAGGGACAACAGACTTGATAATGCTTATGCCGAGAATATCCATATATTCGTCGTTAAGGCCTGTTGTGCTGTATGTTTTGCCCATCTCCCAGTTTTCAAGCTGGATAACCATATCTATGCCCTGTGTCTGTTTTACAGCACCTGAACCGTATGCTCTTGCAATATTGATGATGCCCACACCTCGCAGTTCGATAAAATGACGGATATTTTCCGGAGACTGTCCAACAAGAGTATGGTCGGAAACCTTGCGGATTTCAACTGCGTCATCAGCGATAAGGCGATGGCCGCGTTTTACAAGTTCAAGTGCGGTTTCACTTTTACCTACGCCGCTGTCACCGATGATGAGAACACCTTCGCCGTATACTTCAACCAGAACACCGTGGCGTGTGATACGCTGTGCCAGTTCTACGTTAAGGTAGGAAATTGCTGTTGCCATAAAGCTTGATGTTGTTTCGCTTGTTCTGAGCAGCGGAACAGCGTGCTGACGGGCAAGTTCCACAACTTCGCTGGAAATAAGCTGATTGCTGGTGATAACAACGGCAGGAATATCCATTGAGAAAAGCTTGGTAAGTTTTGCCATCTTTTCTTCGTGGGGAACACTGTTTACATAGCTGTATTCCATGCGGCCGATAACCTGAATTCTTGTAGGGTCAAAATGTTCCTCAAAACCTGCAAGCAGAAGACCTGGACGGTTAACTTCCTTGCTTGTAATCTTGATTTTTGTCATCTCTTCTGGAACATATATAACTTCAAGATGATGTCTTTTTGCAAACTTGTCCAAAGTAACATAAAAGCTCATAATAGCCTCCCGGGTTTTATATTCGTCAGTATTAAAGCCAAAGTGTTTTTGACTATAAATCTCCTTATATAATAATACTAAATATTCGTAACAAATACAATATTTTTATGCCTCTTTTTTGGCAAAAGTCACACTCTTTTCGGGAAATAAAAATACATTTTTTAAGCCCTTGCATTATCTCTTAAAACACCCTCTGCAAATAAAAAATGTCCCCTGTCGTATTATCCGACAAGGGACAGAAATTATCTGATTTTATACCCCAAGAAATGCCTTGAGTCTGTCTTTGGACTGGAAGCCTACTGTGCGTTTTGCTTCCTTGCCATTTTCAAAAACAATCATTGTAGGGATACTCATAACACCGTATTTTACAGCGATGGCGGATACTTCGTCCACATCCAGCTTTGCAACTGTTACTTTGCCGTCCAGTTCTGCGGAAAGTTCCTCGATAACAGGAGCAATCATTTTGCATGGACCGCACCAGGTTGCCCAGAAATCCACAAGAACAGGTTTATCGCTGTTAAGCACAACGGATTCAAAATTTTCAGCTGTAAGTTTAATACTCATATCTATATCTCCTTTAAGGTTTGTTGTTTTTTCTTTGATTATAATATACCAGAGTAAATATGATTTGTATGTAATCAAATCACATTATTTAGTGTGGTCAAAAAGAGCCTTTTTATCAGTTATTATAATCTCCTTGCGGGAAACTGTGAGTATGCCTTCCTTTTCAAAGTATTTAAGCATACGGGAAACAACCTCTCTTGCACTGCCAAGATATTTTGCAATTTCAAGATGAGAATATGTTATTACAGGACCATTCTTTATAAGTTCGTCATAGAGGAATATTGCAAGACGCTTGTCAAAGCTGTAAAAAAGTATCTGCTGCATTGTCCACATAACATCAGACAGACGCTGTGCCTTAAGCTTGTTCTGATAATTTTCAAAGTAAATATTTCTCTCAATAAGGTCTCCAAAGGCACCTGATGACAAAACCCATGCCTTTGTTTTAGTTTCACTGTCAACGTGCACATCAAATGTAATCTCTGTAAGCACACATGAAGCCGAGAGCACGCAGGTTTCGCCGTCTTCAACCCTGTAAAGTGTAACCTCTTTACCCTCTTCAGACATAATATATACACGCAGCATACCCTGCTGTACAAACAGCACACCTACACACATTGCATCGCCGTTGTGGATGTTTTCCCCTGCTTCATATGTAATTTCATACATACTGTCGCATAGATAGTCCTGACTTTTTTTATCAAGCTTATCCCAGAAATCAAAAAACGGTTTTATCTGCTGTATCTTTTCTTCTCTGTTCATAACCATAACCTCTGAAAATTAATCTGTAACAACCGCTGTGCCCGAAGCAGTAACCATAATCATATTGCCGCCCTGACCAAGAACCTCGTAATCGATATCAACGCCTACAACAGCATTGGCTCCCATAAGTTCCGCGTGCTTCTGCATCTCCTGCATTGCACTGTAACGTGCCTGAATAAGTTCCTGCTCGTAGCTGCCTGAACGTCCGCCAAAAAAGTTTGTAAGACCTGCCGCAAAGTCCTTTACAAAGTCCATACCGGAAATAACTTCGCCAAAAACAATCCCTTTATATTCTATGATTCTTTTGCCCTCGATACTAGGTGTTGTTGTAACTGTCATACTGAAAACTCCTTCTTATGATTTCTGTAAAAGCTGATAGCTTTTCTTACCAGTTCCTTATCGTTTTTATAGCTTACGCTGCCAAGTGCCTTGTCAATGTCAACCCAGCGTACCTCGGAAACCTCTGCCTCCTGCTTCTGTGTTTCGTAGCTGTCTGCTGTTGCAAAGAAATAAACAACATCCTTGATAACATCTTTTTTAGGTGAATATGTAACAACTGTTCTGAAACGGGTGTCAATGTTTGCGTTAACCCCTGTTTCTTCCTTAATTTCTCGCACAGCAGTTTCAACCTCTGTCTCTCCCGCTTCAACATGGCCTTTAGGGAAAGACCAGTGGCCGCTGTTGGAGTGTTTTATCAGAAGTATCTGTTCTTTATTCTCTTTCAGATAAAATACTATTGCACCGCAAGATTTTTCTTTTTTCATAGTTCACCCGTTTGTTGTTTATTTTAGTTGTATACTGTATTTTTATCCCTCAAGACGTTCGGCAAGTTCTGCCCATTCGTCCATAAGAGCATCCATTTTTTCTTTGTCTGCTTCCATATCCTTCCACAGCTGTGCCATCTTTTCGTGGTCAGAAACTATATCCGGATTCTGCATATCCATCTGATACTGGTCAAGCTGTTCCTGCAGACGTTCAATTTCACGCTCGCATTCCTTTACCCTTGCTCTGTCCTGTGCAGCTTTACGGCGGATTTCCTTCTGATTGAGAGGAGAATTTGGTTTATCCTCCTTTTCTGCCTTGTCCACAGTCTTTTTTACCATAAACTGTGTGGCAGAGCGTTTTGCCATAAAGTCTTCAAAATTTTTATAGAATACACCTGTACCGTTTTCCAGATTCATTATCGGACAGTCCAGACTTTTCATAAGGAAACGGTCGTGAGTAATTACCACAATTGTACCCTCGTATTCCATAAGGGCATTTGTGATTGCCTCTCGCATATAAATATCAAGATGGTTGGTAGGTTCGTCAAGGAAAAGCAGATTTGCCCTGTCCAGACTGATTTCGCAAAAACGCATTCTTGCCTTTTCGCCGCCTGAAAGTGCTGCACTTTCCTTGAATACATCTTCCCCGCGGAAGCCAAAGCGTGCAAGATAGCTTCGTACCTCCAGCTGGGTCCATTTTGGTCTGAGTGCCCAGATATTGTCTATTACACTGCCTGTTTTGTTAACAATATACTGGTCAAATATTGCAGGCTTTACACCTGTGCCGATTTTTATTTTTCCGCCCGCAGCACGTGTTCTGCCTGTAATGGTGTTAAGCAGTGTGGTTTTGCCTGTGCCGTTTGCACCTGCAATTATAAGTCTTTCTCCACGGCGTAAGTCCAGATTGAGACCGCTTACCAGCTTTCTGCCGCCTGCCTGCACATCCAGGCTGTCAAGGTACAGCACCTCGTCATAAGGCTTTACGTCAAATTCAAACTTGAATTTAAGCGGCACGCGGATTGGACGCGGTTTTTCTGTAACTTCCATCTTTTCCAGCTGCTTGCGGCGGCTTTTTGCCATATTGCTTGTACTTGCACGCACAAGGTTTTTGGCAACATAATCCTCCAGCTTTGCAACCTTTTCCATATCAGCCTCGTACTGCTTCTGCTGCAGTTTCAGCTTTTCTTCCTTAAGCACCGAAAATGCGGAATAGTTGCCCTTATACTCATACATAAAGGTATCTTCCACTTCCCATATACATTTTACAAGTTTGTCAAGGAAAAAGCGGTCGTGGCTTACTGTTATAATGGCACCTTTATAGTTGGAGAGATATTCCTCCAGCCAGGTAAGTGTGTCAAAGTCCAGATGGTTTGTAGGCTCGTCCAGTATAAGTACGTCGGGATTTTCCAGCAGCAGCTTTGCAAGGTTCAGACGTGTTCTTTCGCCGCCGGACAGAACCCCAACCATTTTGCCGTGTTCTTCTTCGGTAAAGCCCATACCGTTGAGCATCTTTTTAATCTGAAAATCTGTATTGTATCCGTCTTTTGAATATATAATATTCTGCAGATTGTGGTATTTATCAATAAGCTGTGCATCATCAGGGTCTACAGTAAGCATTTTTTCGACAATTTCAAGCTCTTTTATAGCTTTGAAAGACTGGTCAAAAACAGTTTCCATCTCTTTATAAAGAGTGTTGTTCGGATTAAGCCCGTCTGTCTGCTTAAGGTATCCTATTGTAACATTGTCTGCAACAATTATATCGCCCTCGTCGTTTTCCAGTATGCCCATAAGCATATTGAGCAGGGTTGTTTTTCCTGCACCGTTTTCGCCGATGATACCGATTCTGTCGTTTTCATTAACAACTGCGGAAATGCCCTGCACAATTACATCTATGCCATAGCTTTTCCCCACATTGTCCAAAGTAATAAGCATATAAAAAATTTATCCTTCTCTTGTAAGTTCTGCAAGCTGACCTTTGATAAGAGGCAGCAGGTCATTGATGGACATTTCCACCTGTTTGCCGATTTTGCCTGCACTGAAAATTATTGTATCAAAATTCTGTGCAGAGGAATCGATGTATGTAGGAAACAGTTTTTTCATACCGATAGGGCTGCAGCCGCCTTTGATATAGCCTGTTATTTTTGTAATGTCCTTAACAGGTATCATTTCAACAGATTTCTGTCCGCTTGCCTTTGCAGCTTTTTTAAGGTCAAGTTCTTTTTCCACAGGAACAACAAACACGCAGTTGCCCTTTGGTCCCACACAAACAAGTGTCTTGAATACCTGTTCGTAAGGTTTGCCTATTGCATCTGCAACCTCTTTGCCATCCATAAAATCGCCAGAGCCATCGCCATATTCGTAGCTGTTATGTGGGATTTTTTTCTGGTCAAGTAATTTTTCCACTATCGTTTTCTGTACTTTAGCTGCCATAATTTTATTCCTCTTTTAAAACTTTTCTTCTGTCCAGTTCAGTATATCTGCATATACTTCTTCTTTATTGAGCTCATTAAGCATTTCGTGTCTGCCGCCATTGTAAAGTTTAAGTTCAATATCTTTTACACTGGCTTTTTTATAGTTTTCGTAAACTTGTTTGACACCTTTGCCCCATTCGCCTACAGGGTCCATATCGCCCGACACGATAAGGTACGGAATGTCTTTTCTGGTATTTTCAAAGCATTCATCTTTGTTTGAAAGACTCTGTATGGTTACAAGGTCTTTATATCCGCCAAGGGTAAAGTAAAATCGGCAAAGGTCATCACTGCGGTATTTTTCCACAGCCTTTTCATCCCTTGTAAGCCAGTCACTTGCTGTTTTAGGATTTTTGATTTTATTGAGAAAACTGCCGAAAATAACCTTGGTGATAAATTTTGAAGTAGCTTTGTCCCCTTTAAATCTGATGAACAGATTTATCACCGCAATGCCCGGACCTGCCAGAGGATTTTTACCCCCTGTGCCGGAAAGTATCATACCGTCAGCAAGGTGACCGTATTTTGCCGCAAACACTCTTGCATAGAAAGAACCCATACTGTGACCAAACAGTATAAGTTTAAGCTGCGGAAAACTTTTTTTAATTCTTCCTGCTGTTGCTGCAAGGTCATTAAGAACATGGAGACAGCCGTCTTTGGGGGCAAAATACCCAAGTTCAGACTTATTTTTTACGCTCAGACCGTGTCCTATATGGTCGTGCCCCACCATAACATAGCCTTTTTCCGCCATAAAGTTCATAAATTCCTCGTATCTGCCGGAATGTTCCTTCATTCCGTGGGATATCTGGATTATCGCCCTGTATGGCGGCTGTGCTTTGCGTATTACAAAACCATTTACAGTATTTGTGCCGTTTGATGATAAAAAACTAAATTTTTCCTTTATTAGCGATGACATCTTCCAAGCCTTCCAGAATTATATTTTTAAGCTGTGTGTAGTCCTGTACCACATATTTTGGTTTTATATTTGTTGTATTTTCCTCGTTGTTGAAGTTTACCCAGCAGGTATCCAGCCCTGCATTGATACCGCCTTTGATATCGGACTGCAGTCTGTCTCCCACAACAAGAACCTTGCTTGTATTTTCTATGCCCAGATCTTTAAGTGCCGCAAGGAAAATCTGCTTGTTGGGCTTTGTTGCACCAACCTTTTCCGAGGTATAAATACCATCGGCAAAAGCAGCAATGCCGCTGATTTTAAGACGGTTAAGCTGCACAGCTTCAATGCCGTTTGTAACAATAGCTATTGTTGCATAATCTTCCACATCTTCAAGGAACTCAATTGCACCGTCCATAAGCACAGCTTCTTCCTTGAGTGCGTTCATATAGTCACGGTTCATCTTTTCTGCATTTTTGGTTTCGGCACCGATTTTTTCGCAGAAATTCTGAAAACGGATTTTACCGATAAGGTGCTTTTTAATCCTGCCCTTCTCCAGATCCTGCCACAAACCTTCGTTAATGTTGTGATAAAGTGCAATATTTTCATCTGTTGCAGCAATGTTGTATTTGTCAAGCACCTTGATAAGTGCCTGTCTTTCGCAGTCTTTAAAGGATACCAGAGTATCGTCTGCATCCAAAAGCAAACAATTATATGCCATATTTACCTCTTTATTGTTTACATAATTATAGATGATAATATTATACAACAAATATGCAAAAAAATAAAGGTGGCAAAACCACCTTTATAAGATTTTTATTATTAAATTTCTGTTCTGCCCTTCAATGCTCTGAACAATGTAACCTCGTCGGCAAATTCAAGGCTGGAGCCTACAGGCAGGCCATATGCAAGCCGTGTAACCTTTATGCCCAATGGCTTGATAAGACGGGAAAGATACATTGCTGTTGCCTCGCCTTCCACTGTAGGGTTTGTTGCCATGATAACCTCTTTAACCTCATCATCGCTGAGACGTCTGAGAAGTTCTTTTACTGTAAGCTGGTCAACACCTATGCCATCCAATGGCGAAATAAGCCCATGCAGCACATGATATGTGCCCTTGTACTCCCTTGTCTTTTCAAAGGTTGTAACATCACGTGGGCTTTCCACTATACATATTACACTTTTGTCTCTTGCTGGAGAATCGCAGATTCTGCAGATTTCCCTTTCGGTAAAGCTCTGGCATACAGGACAGCGGTGAATCTGGCTGTGCACTGCAAGAATTGCATTGCCAAACTCCTCTGCCTCTGCCTTGTCCATGCTTAATATCTGATAAGCCATACGGGTTGCACCCTTGCGGCCTACACCTGAAAGCTTCTGAAAATTTGCAATCAGCCTTTCAAGAGGTTGAGCATTAAAATCAGCCATAATTAAAACATACCAGGAACGTTAAGACCGCCTGTTACCTTTTCCATTCTTTCTTCGCTGTCTTTTTTAGCTTTTGCAACTGCATCGTTAACTGCTGCAGCAACAAGGTCTTCCAGCATTTCGATATCTTCAGGGTCTACAACAGATGGGTCGATTTTGATTGCAACAACATCGTGTTTGCCGCTTACTGTAGCTTTAACTACACCGCTGCCGCTCATACCTTCGTATTCTGTTGCATCAAGTTCTTCCTGCAGAGCTTTCATATCGTCCTGCATTTTCTGTGCCTGTTTGATAATCTGATTCATGTTCTGTGGGCCGCCGCCCATACCTTTTGGCAATCTTGCTTTCATTATATATTCTCCTTTTGTGTTAGTCCTTTATTGTAACTTCAACACCGCTGTTACGCAGTGATAAAATTTCTGCAATTTCGTCTGTTTTCTTTGGTGCAAATTTGTCTGCAATATTTTTATATCCGCCGATATTGTGTTTTTTGCCGCAGGCCTTTTCAATTGCACCTTTCACAACTGCCGCTGCATTTTTGTTGCCGCGGAGATAATCGTTAAGAGCCTCGTGGCCTTCAATATACACAATATTTTTATACAGATATGCGTGAGAGCCTTTAAGCAGTGAATAAAGAGGCTTTTCACCTTCAATTGTGCCCACAAAGTCAATTGCATCAAACCACTGTGCAAACGGAATTGGTCTTTCCTCCTCCTGCACAGACGGCTTAGCTGCTGCAGGCTGCTGTGTCTGCTGCGGCACATACTCCTGTGCTGCAGGCTGTACTGCAACAGGCATTATCTGTGTGTTGCACAGATTGTATATTGCAATATCCAGCGAGATTTTAGGGTTCTGCCCTTTTGCTATGGAATCAAAAGCATTTGTAAAATGACTTAATGCTGTCTGTATAAAGGCAAAGTTTGTGGTTTCTGCCTGTTTTTTTATTGCTTCAAATTTTTCTTCCGATACGTTGAGCAGCTGGTAGGTACTCTTTGGAAGATTTGCAAGCAGCAGATTTCTGAAATGGGTTATAAGCTCCTCGCACAGACGCTTGATATCAACCGATTTCTGTTCAAGCAGTAAAATCTGCTGTAATGCTCCTGCAAGATCTTTTCTGATAATACAGTCTGCAAGATGCAGTATTTCCTCCTGCTTGGAGATACCCACCACGTCTGCAACTATGTCATCATTGATAACATTTCCTCTGGAAAGGCAGGTGTCAAGAATGCTTGTGGCATCTCGCATTGCACCGTCTGCAAGAGAGGCTATTGTTTTTGCCGCAGACACAGAAAGCTGAATATCCTCGCAGTCTGCAATGTACATAAGTGCTTCGCCGATTTCTTCAATGCTCAGTTTGTTGAAATCGTACCGCTGGCAGCGGGAAAGAATTGTTGCAGGCACCTTGTGCAGTTCTGTAGTGGCAAGAATAAACACAACGTGTGCAGGCGGTTCTTCCAGTGTTTTAAGCAGTGCATTGAATGCCGCTGTGGAAAGCATATGAACTTCGTCTATGATATACACCTTGTATTTTGCCATAACAGGCAGATACATAACCTCGCTTAAGATATCGCGGATATCCTCTACACTGTTGTTGGATGCTGCGTCCATCTCGGTTACATCGTATACAGATTCGTTTTCAATGCCCTTGCACACATCGCATTCCAGACAAGGCTCGCCATTGTGGTTGTGCTGACAGTTGATAGCTTTTGCAAAAATTTTTGCACAGCTGGTTTTACCTGTGCCGCGTGTGCCTGTAAAAAGAAAAGCGTGGCCGATTTTGCCGCTGGAAACCTGATTTTTAAGGCTTTCCACCACAACCTTCTGGCCGATAACTTCCGAAAAGGTTTTTGGGCGATATTTTCTGTACAAAGCTATATGTGCCATTTTATAAAACCTCCGAAATTATTTTAAAATAGGACAGGCTATTGGCCTATACTGTTTTATATGCAAAGAAAACTGCAGATATCGCATAATCGAACCACTTAATGCTGCTTGGTTCCCCACCTGACATGGTTCATGGCAGACTATCGTATCCCGCCCTCTTTGCATATAGAACAATACACATAATAGCGCTGTCCTTTTTTCAACTGTTATATATTAACATATTTCAATTAATTATTCAAGTATATTTCGCAAAAACAATATATTACGCATATAAAACTGTCCCTACCGGTAGTAAAACGATAAGGACAGCTTTGTTTATGATTCGTAAATTACATTTGCAAGGGCAAAAATGGAAATCCAGGTATAACGCCCCACAACACCATCTTCATTGAGCCCTACGTGCTGCTGAAAGCGGCGTACAGCCACATCTGTATCGTTGCCGAAATAACCTTCCTCCACCAGCACATCGTGGGTAGGATACTTGGTAAGAATTATATTCATAGCCGCCTGCATAGTTTCCACTTTGCTGCCCGAGTCTCCGTATTTAAGCGGAATTTCGGGGTATTCGGGAAAATACATACAATCACACTCCTTTGATATATTCTATTATCAAAGTATGTCATATGTGATTTAAATGCTGTCAGTCCATATCAAAACAGCTTACTTTTTCGTCAATATCGATGATTATTTTTCTGCAATTTTCACAGTAATATGCGGCAGAATATTCAGTACTCATAAAATCACTTAATGCAATTTCATCTTTACGCTTAAATATTGTCAGTTTCTGTCTTTTTGTCCATATAGGCTGCGATTTTGCCTCTATTATTCCCCGTTCCATCTCTTTACTGCAATATGGGCAGGTCATAAAATCACCTCTATTTTGCTGTTCTGAGTGTATTGATAAGCTTGCGGAAATCTGCTTCGCCCCAGATTACAGGCACAGGATAAAGCGGATTTGCCTCTTTGCTTGCCCATTTTATAATCTGCGGAATGTCTTTTTCCTTAATATCCGCAATGCCTGCAGGCAGATTCATCTGCCGTTTCATATCCTCAATCCATTCGATGAATTTTAATGCTTTTTCCTTGTTGTTTACACCTTCAATACCGCAGGCATCTGCACAGTCTGCAAGCTTGTCATAAACTGCACTGCCAAACTGACGCATAACGTGCGGAAGAATAACCGACATTGCCAGCCCGTGTGGCACACCGTACAAACCGCCAAGTGTATGGCCTACAGCGTGAACATAACCCACGCAGCCTCGTGTAAATGCACGGCCTGCATAGAATGCCGCTTTCTGCATATTCTGTCTTGCCTCGATATTCCTGCCGTCGTTGTATGCCACAAGCAGATTATTGTAGATAAGGCGTATTGCATCAAGTGCAAGCTTCTTTTCCAGCTTTGTAAGATATGTATGGTTTGTATAAGCCTCAACTGCATGGCAGAGTGCGTCCATACCTGTGGTTGCTGTTACAAACTGCGGCAGACCAACTGTAAGTTTTGGGTCAAGCACAGCATATTTTGGAATAAGCACTGTGTCGTTGATGGACGCCTTGTGATGTGTTGCACTGTCTGTGATAACCGCAGCAACTGTTGTTTCTGAACCTGTGCCGGATGTTGTAGGTACGGCAAAAAACGGTGGAATTGGTTTTAAAACCCTCAACAGCCCCTGAAGCTGATTAACTTTCTTTCTTGGTCTTGCAACACGGGCACCAATTGCCTTTGCACAGTCCATAGGTGCACCGCCGCCAAAGGCAACAAGACCATCACAGTCGTTTTCTTTGTAGATTTTAAAACCGTCCTCCACATTGTCGCTGGTTGGGTTAGGTTCAATATCGCTGAAAACGACATATTCCACACCCTGTTTTTCCATAGCCTCAAACATAGGCTGCGGCAGACCGATTTTCATAAGGCCTTTGTCTGTAACAACCAGAACATTGCTTAAGCCTTTTTCCTTTATCCACGCAGGCAGCTTAAGCACACTGTCCTCGCCCTCTATATATTCAGGCATACGGTAAGGCAATGCATAGTTGCCTATCTTCATAACAAACTGGAAAGTTCTGCAAAATGCTTTATACATACTGTTGGCCTCCTTTGCTTCGTCCTGCACCGTCTCGCCCTCTGCATACATTGTTATTGCATCAATCGGGCATACTTTGCTGCATATACCGCAGCCGATACAGGCTTTTTCGTCTTTTAGCTGTGCTTTTGTCTTTATATCCCCGTGGAATTCAGGTCCCGAAATTACAAGGCAGTTTTTCGGGCAGTTTTCCACACAGACACTGCAGCCTGCACAGCTTTGTTTTATATATGGTTTTTTCCATCTGTTTTTAGGCTGTTTTTCCACAGCAGCCCCGTTTTCGTCCAGCACCGCATTCTGCGGACAAACCATGCCGCACAATCCGCAGCGTATGCATTTTTCTTCATCAATTATATGCTTTTCTTTAACAACGCCGCTGATAGCAGCCACAGGACACTGTTTTGCACACAATGTACAGCCGATGCATTTATCGGTTATTGTATAGCCTTTCATATTATGCCCCCTATCCTCCTGCAACCATTGACATAAAAATCACCTGGTCGCCGTCATTGAGTTTTGTATTTTTAGTTGCCTGCTGTCCGTTTACCATTACAGCACAGCTGCCTATATTTCTGGCAGTTATAGTTTTTCCGTTCTGCTTTGCCATTTCAATAAGCACAGTGTAAATATCTTTTACTCTTTCTGCTTCGGCAGCAAATTCCTTTACGCCGCTGTCCAGCCGCAGCAGACCAAAAAGTTTTACATTTACCATAAGCTGCCTCCGCTATTTAATCTTTAATCTGCGGAGTGTGGCCTCTGTAGGTACACCGTTTTTGTCCCAGCCTCTTGCTGCATAGTATGTCTTTTTCATCCTTTCAAGCGGAACAACAGTTTTAGGGTCATCCTTATCCTGCGGAACATCTGTAAGCTTCCGTGGCAGTGTGTCGTCCTTTTCTGTAATGCCAAAACGGGCATTTACATATCTTTCAAGGGTATATCCTCTCTCGCCGCAGCGGATATATCTGCCAAAGTTCATAGGCATATTAAGTGCATACGGAAAGATTTTTGTATGATGGAACACAGGCAGATGTATAACAAGCACGTCAGGATATTTGTTGATTGCCCTGAGTGCCCATCCGATATGCGGTATTGCCGCATTGCACACCTTTGTTATCGGACCGTCAGGCTGTGTAAGCAGAAATCCCGGGAAAAACGCATAGGATGTAAACAGGCATTGTCCTGATGCGGAAATCATCTCCATCAGGTCCTGGAAAAGCATTGTGAAATCTGCCTTTGCCTTTGGAGTGTTAGGATTTGTTCTCAGACCAAGGCCCTCAAGAATAACAAGATAGCCGCCGTTGAGATGACAGCCGCCGCGGTTGGAAACTGCATAACCCAGCCCCTGTCCCGCAGCCATTCGAGGCTCGTATGCCGCAAGTTCAAGACCTTTTACATTCATTGCAAAGTCTTCGCCGCCGTATTTTCTGCTTAAATAGCGGCTGCCCTCGGCAAGTTCATCACCAACACCTCTGCGGTATGCAATATCTTCCCATACCTTGGATATGTTGTCGGTTTTTCCAAACTCCAGACCTGCATCCCACAGTCCTTTTTCCTTTGCTTCCATTGCATAGGAAATTGTGTTGGCTGCAGAAATTGTATCCATACCAAGTTCGTCAAGCTCGTAGTTCCACTGATTTACAAGCTGAAGATTGTCATTGAGTATGCCGCCTGCAAGCAGACCAAGGGTTTCAAGTTCAGGACCTTTGACCTCTTTGCCTTCAACAGTAACTGTGCGTGCACATTTTATAGGGCAGGTCATACAGCCTTTGTTTACCACATTGTACTGTTCTGCCAGAGTTTCGCCGTTCACCTTTTCAAAATCGGCATTTCTGCCATAGGTATAGTTTTTTGTGGCAAGCAGGCCGCACATCTGCATACTGCTTACAAGCCCTGCTGTGCCAAGACGTGGCAGCTGATTGCCTGTAAGCGGATGTTTTGACAGATATTTAAACCATTTTTTATTCCAGTTGAGTGTTTTTTCTTTATCATAAATCGGGATAACGTGGTTGCCCGATGCTGTTATGGCTTTAATATTCTTTGCACCGAACACAGCACCCACGCCTGCACGTCCTGCAGCACGCTCGCCACTTAAAACAGCGGCATATTTTACAAGGTTTTCCCCTGCAGGGCCTATGCATATATGCCCGTATTTTTTCTTGCCGTCAGGATTAAGCTTTTCTTTAAGTTTCTGCTGACACTGGGATATCTTTGTGCCCCACATATCGTCAGCCGAATGGAAGATAAATTTGTTGTTGTTTATCTCAATCCATGTGTGTTTTTCGCATTTGCCTTTTAAAATCAGTGCATCATATCCTGCTTTTTTAAGATAATAGCCAAAAGTGCCGCCGCAGTTGGACGATGCCAGAATGCCCGTAAGCGGAGACAGTGTAGAAATGTTAAACCGGCTGGAGCTTGGTGCCCCTGTGCCAGTAAGCGGTCCTGTAGAGATAACAATTACATTTTCCTCTCCAAGCGGATTCTCGCTGCCTGTAAAGATATCGCTGAGAATCTTTGCCGCCATAATCTTGCCGCCGATAAACAGTTCTCTGTCTTTGTCTGTCCACGGATACTCCGTAATCTGCTTTGTGGACAGGTCAAGCTGAATAACCTTGCCCATATATCCGCCGTATTTACTCTTCATATATATCCCCCCTATATTCAGAGTATTTTGTTAATAAAATAACGTTATTTCAAAAACAATTAAATAAAATAAAGTTATTGATATGTTATTTTCAATATACCATATTTTATATAGTATTACAATCTTTTTAATATTATGTATCAATATATCCGCAAAATAAAAAAGCGTATTCACTAGGAATACGCTTTTTATCCGTTTAAGTAAATTTAATTATTTAACGATTTCGCCTTCAGAAACGCCGCCGCAAGCATTGTTTTCGTCTGTGTCAATGTGCATTGCTGTTGCGAAAGATGGGCTTACACGTACAACAACATCATCAAATACGAGTGCTCTGCCGCATGTGTCAACTTTAACTTTAACGATTTCTTTGTCTTCTACGCCAAAGCTCTGTGCATCTTCTGGTGTGATGTGGATATGTCTTTTTGCTGCGATAACGCCTTCTGTAAGTTCAACTTCGCCAGCAGGGCCAACGAGTTTGCAGCCTGCAGAACCAGCAACGTCGCCGGATTCTCTAACTGGAGCAGCGATACCGATGGAACGAGCATCTGTAAGGGACAATTCTACCTGTGTGCCTTTTCTAACTGGACCAAGGATGGAAACGTTTTTGAGTTCTTTTTTAGGACCTACAACTGTTACTCTTTCTTCGCAAGCGTACTGACCTGGCTGGGAAAGGTCTTTTTTCTTTGTAAGTTCGTGGCCTGCACCAAAAAGAATGTCAAGGTGTTCCTGAGACAGATGAATGTGTCTTGCAGATGTTTCAATCAAAATTTTTGCCATTTATATATCCTCCGTTTTTAATAAACATTTGTTTGTATACTAATGATACCCCAAAATTGTGAAAAAAACAATAGATATTTAAATAAATTTAAGTTAATTGTTATATTTTAAACATTTGCACAAATTAAATTATAAAAAAGTTTTAATATTAGGGTGTTCCGTATAATAAAATTCTTTATTGTTTTTTGCTGTCCTTCACCACAGACGAATAAACTGAATAAAATAGAATATAAGGCGGTGATGCAGATGAATAGCAACAGATACAGTCTGTATATCAAAAACCTGTATGTCAATGCAGGCAGAACTGTTATGGACAGAATTTTTTCTGTTTTATCCCCCACCGTTAATTATGATATTCTTGACGCAGTATATAAAGCATTAAACTTTAATGCTGCAGATATAAAATACTGCGTGTGTGACTGCTATGGTGTGTTTTTTCATAAGCTGTGCTGTACACTGTCGCAGAATGTATACTCTGAATGCACAGTATACTATATCCTCTCCCCTTATCACCACACAGATATTGTGTGTCAGATGCTGATTCCAGAAAAAAACGCCTTTTTCAGCAATGATTATCTCCAGGACAACTGTAAAGCCAACAATCTTTACAGGGTTAAAAATATTGATAAATACCATACTTATCTGCATTTTGCAGAAGAATTATTTGAAAAAAGCGAAAAAATACAGCAGGAATATCCCCAATAAGGGTATTTCCTGCTGTTTTTGTATATGTTATTTTGCAAGCTTTCTGAGAATTGACATAGGTGCAATTTCAATGTTGCAAGGAACGCTGAATGGCATCATGGAATGTGCTGTGTTTTCTATCTCGCTGCCCTCTGCATCATAAATCTTTTCAGGGGCAAATTTAACCACGCTGCCGTCAGGCTGAAGAACCTCCAGTTCATCACCTGCAACAAACTTGCCGCGCTGTGAACAGTAAAGCATGCCGTTTTCCCATTTTTCTGCAACCGCAAGCAGGTCCCATTCTCTGATATATGTGGAGGAATCTGTTGTCTGTGTTGCATTTTCCCTGCCAAAATAGAAGCCTGTGGAATATCTGCGGTGGCTTGTCTTTGTAAGTTCTTCCAGCACAGGAATAGGACAAAGAAAATCTTCAGGGTTTGCAGCGTATGCATCCAGTGCCTGACGGTATGCAGATGTTACTGATGCAACATAGTAAAAGCTTTTTGCCCTGCCTTCAATTTTAAGGCTTGTAATGCCTGCCTTTGCAAGCATATCAATATAAGGTGCCATACACAGATCGTTTGCATTCATTATGTATGTACCTTCTTCAGTTTCGTTTATATCAAAGTATTTGTCAGGACGGGATTTTTCCACAAGCTGATACTGCCATCGGCAAGGCTGCGAGCATTCGCCTCTGTTTGCATCGCGTCCGTTGAGATACTGGGACAAAAGACATCTGCCAGAGAAGGACATACACATAGCCCCGTGTACAAAGGCCTCAATATCAAGGTCTTTTGGTGTTTTTTCTCTGATTTCAATAATATCTTCAAGGCTTGTTTCTCGTGCAAGCACAATACGCTTTGCACCCAGTGCATAGGCTGCATTGGCTGTTACATAGTTCATAATGCCAACCTGTGTGGAAAAGTGAATTTCCATACCTGGTGCATTTTCCTTTACCATTGCAAGCACGCCAAGGTCTGCAACAATAACAGCGTGGACACCTGTCTGTGCAACCTTGCGGATAAATTCCGGCATTTTCTTTACGTCGGCATTTGTAGGAACAGTATTAAGTGTAAGATAAACCTTTTTACCAAGGCTGTTTGCGTAGTCTGCAGCCTCTTTTAGCTGTTCAAGAGAAAAGTTTTTTGGTGCTGCACGCATACCAAAATCTTCGGCACCCAGATATACTGCATCCGCACCGTAGCTGAAAGCGAATTTAAGTCGCTCCATATCTCCCGCAGGAGATAAAAGTTCAGGTATATTCATTGTTATACTCCTTATTTAACAGTGGCGTTTACTGCTTCCATTGCTGCAATGTTGTTTACATGACCCTGCCAGGTTTCTGCATAGTAGTATTTGCCTGTGAGGTCTGTAAGGAAGAAGTAGTATGGGCTGTCCGGTGTTGGATTGAGCACAGCATTGATAGCTGAAATGCTTGGAGAGGAAACTGGTGTGATTGGAATACCAACACAGAGATATGTATTTACAGCTTCCTGCATTGCAAGCGGGCTCTGGTCACGGCCTACACCAAGATATGGTTCAACCTGTTCTCTCATATAGTAGTAGGAAACGTCAGATTCAAGTTTCGGGAATGGTGAACCGGGTTTGAGGCGGTTGAGAAATACTGCAGCAACGTCAGGCTGGTTAACAGGGTCGCCTGCTTCTTCCTCTACATAGGAAGCAAGTGTTACAACATCCTGCAGTGTAAAGCCCTGCTGTTCCATCTGTGCATACATATCGTCTGTGATAAGCTCGTCAAAATGGCCAAGCATTTTTTCTGCGATATCATATGCTGTTGCTTCAGGGTAAAACTCGTATGTTTCAGGATAGAGGAAACCTTCCATCTTGAATGGCTTGTTTACATCATCTTCTACATACCGGAAAAACTTAAACTGTGACCAGTCTGTGTTTTCCACTGTATCAATAAATTCCTGTGCTGTGCAGAAGCCTGCTTCTTCTACAATTTTGGAAATTCGTACAATGGTAGAGCCTTCAAAAACTGTAACAGACACTGTTTCACGCAGGTCTTTTGCTGTTGTAATTTCCTTTACAATTTCTTCGTAGGACATATTTTCTCTGAGAGTAAATTCGCCGTACTGAAGATTGTCTATAGGGTTCTGTTTTGCATAAAGCTTAAAGAAAAGCTCGTTTTCCACAATGCCGTTTTCTGCAAGCACTGCTGCAACGGAATATGCCCCCATACCCTTGTCAAGCTGAACTTTAACCTCTTCACTGCTGCCCTTGCCGCCTTTTACGTCGCCGTTATAAGACATAAACATAAAGCCTGCCGCTGCAACAGCAAGAACCGCAAGAACTGCAAAAATAGAAATAATTTTTTTCACTGTCTTTTTCTCCTTATATATTAATCAAACATCAGATTTGCATAAAGTTCTTTATCCAGATTTTTTACCAGACAATGGGGCTGCAGTTTTCCCTCGCCCAGAAACAGCGGTGAATTCTGCGAAAGCTGAATTTCAGCCTTATCCTTGCCTGTGCGTTCCCTCACCGCCTGCAGCAGCTGCAGTGCATAAGGTGTGGAGTCCGCAAACAAATCTCTGACGATTATTCTGTCCTTTTCCTCAAAATACAGACAGTATGCATTTTTACTTTCGGCTGTTGAACCGCCCTCTGTGTACACATACTCTGTAAATTTTTCGTATCCCTCTTTTGAAAAATGTACGACCTCGTCTTCGCTGAATTTTGAGCGTACATCCCTAAATCTTGTAGAGGTAACTGAGTCAAAATCCGCAGTTGCCCACAGATTTCTCTTTATATCTATAACCGCTTTACGCAGATATGTGGTGGTGTCGTAGCCCATATTTCTGTAAAAATCAAACAGGCTTTCCTGTGCTGGCTGTGTAAGGATAAACTGATATCCTTCGCCCAGCTTTTTATTCTCCACATACTCCATAAGCTGTTTTGCGTAGCCTTTGTTTCTGTACTGCGGCAGCGTTGCAAGGCCGTAGATATAAAAGCCTTTTTTGCTGCAGGCATACAGGTCTATTCCTGCAATAACCATTGCCGCAATCTCATCATTTTCTCTGATAAGATATATTTCCTCCGGTTTACAGATGTTTGCCGCAAAATGTGCAAACTGCGGTGTATCGCCAAAAATCTCTGTCCAGAGTTTTTCTATTGTTTTTAAATCAGCTGTAGTGGCTGTTGTAAACTGCATAAAAAGTCTCCTTTTTTACACTACATCAAGTTTTGCCATATATTTTGTGCGGATTTCAACAGGGAAATTTGCCAGCTTTGCCTTGCGGAGATTTTCCTGCCCCATATCATCCTCGCGGTTGATAAATTCAAAGTTTTGCAGGCAGTTGCGGGCAAAATCACGGTTTATAATGGCATAAGCCCCTGTTACTTCGTGAAAAGCCTTTTCCACGATTATATCAACCATATTATCATTGATGGGTGAAGCAAGTGTGAAAGCCACAATATTGCCATTATTTGCCTCTATAAATCCGCCAAAAACATCTGTTTTTTCCATATTGGAAAGTATTTCCATAATGCCCTGCTGTTCTGAAAACAGCCCGCGGGATTCATCGCAGTTGTTTCTTGCACACCATTCCCTTTCAAATGCCTTTACCCTTTCCACATTTTCGGCTGTTATGCTGTAAAATCTGTAATCGGGGTTATCCCTTTCAAAGCGTGAACAGTGGTTGCGTTTTTTCTGATAATTCTTACCGGACAGATTGCTTAAATCCTCTGTTTTATAGATATAGTCAAAGGTGTCTCTGTCTGCAATAATTTCAAACAGACTGCCGAAATGCTGATCCATGGCAATTTTCTGATTTTCATCCATCGCATAGATTTTTATGCGGTAGCTGTTAAGCTTTGCATCGTCAATTATCAGCTGTACAGCCTTTTCAAAGGGCAGTTCTCCCACAGGTGACAGATACCAGTAAGAATTATCCCCCAAGGTACGCATAAACAGTGTGTTTTCGCAGATTGTGTATTCCACATGATGGCGGAAAGACCAGATAAGCATTGTAAAAAAGCAGTGGTCGCAGTTTTCCACATTATATTTTTTTAAAAGCGGGTTTATTATTTCAAAATCCGTTATCTCAAGTTTTTTGAAATTTTCCATATATTATAAAACCTTGCTTACAACTTCAAATATTTTATCTGCAATTTCTTCAATGGTCAGCGGATTTTCTCCATCGTCACATTTTATTCTTGTCCAGTTATCGTGGCTGACACAGAAATATGCTGCTTTTCTGGATTTTTCCAGATATTCCTTATCCTTTTCGTGAATATCCTTTTTACTTTCATCCCCCAGATATCTTTTGCTCATAAGTTTCTGTGAAACCTCCGGGCTCATATCAAGATAGATTACAGCATCAGGCTTTGGAATGCTGATTTTGTTGTATTCAAAATCATAAAGCCAGTCCATAAATCCGTTCCATGCTTCCATTGGAAGCTTGGAGCACTGATGAACACCGTTGGAGGTTGTATATCTGTCCGCAACAACTATACCGCCGTCATTGTAAAACTTTTCCCAGTTTGTTTTAAAACTGATATATCTGTCCACAGCATAAAAGCTGGATGCAGCATAAGCATTTACCCCGTCAGGCTTATCGCTAAGCTTGCCGCCAAGATACATTCTTACAGGAGCAGAAGAATCGCTTGCATAGTCCGGGAATGTAACTTTTTTTACTTCAAATTTATTTCTTTGAAGTTTTTCAAAAAGCAGATTTGCCTGTGTAGCCTTGCCAGAGCCGTCAAGGCCTTCAATTACAATAAGTTTACCCATTTATGTAACCTCATAAAATAAGTATTTCTATAAATTTAACAGTTTTATCTGTAAAGTCACATGGCTTAACAGATAATTTTACTGCTTAATCGTATTATTTTTTAAGTTCTGCGTATTTTGCTTTCATTTCTGCAGCTCTGCCGCAGCTCATTTTACCTTCTTTACATACTCCGCAGGCACAGGATGGACCTGCTTTCTGGAAAAGTGCAGGAGCAACCTCCCAAACAAGTTTGAGCATCTGGTCTGCAAGTTCACGGATTTCCCACTGTGCTCTCATACAGCAGCGGTGTGCAAAAAAGTTGTTAAGGCTGCGTGCATTCATTGTAACAATCATCTTTGTTGTGCAGGCATTTGGCAGAATAAAGCGTGCATCTTCTATTGCCTGCTTTTCGGCAGCTTTGTTTGCAGCCTTTTCATCCATACCTTCTGCAATCATTCTTGCCTTGTGTGCTTCCTTGAGAACTTCTGTAACCTTGATGTAGTTTTCGCAGGCTGCATCCATGGATTCGTTGAATTTGGCAAGTGTTTCTTCGTCTGCTGCAACTTCCGGCGGTGTTACAAATTCGAACTGTTTAAGATTAACATATCTCTGGCTCTGCACACTGTAGGAAGCAAGTCTGTGGCGTGTAATCTGTGCAAGCAAAGAACGGGAAACGCCCTCAATTGCAAATGTAAAGCTAACGTGTTCTGTTGGGCTTTCGTGACCTAAAGAAGAAAGCATTGTAACAAATTCCTTGCTTTTTTCTTCTGTAAGACCTTCAAGCAATGTATCAATCTGTGCATTGGAGTAACAAAGTTTTGCTGCAGCTGCAACAACCTTTTCCGGATTTGGTGTATGTGCAATAAGCTGTACTTTCATATATCTTTCTCCTTTAGTTAAGTTTTGTTATCGGTGTAAAGTTTGCCATAATCTTTTTGGTGCCTGCTGTGTCAAATTTAACCTCCAGCATTGCATCGTTTGCCATCGGTTTAACTGCAACAACCGTGCCGTCACCAAATACTTTATGGCGTATTCTGTCCCCTGCAGCATAGTTTGCAGCAGGCTGTTTTTTAGCCGCAGATGCTGCCCCCACAAGATTGGATTTTGGCATATTGGAACCGATAAGGCTGCTTGTCTGACCAAAACCGCCTGCTTTTTGTACAGGCTTTCTCTGCATAAGTGTGGAACTGGATGCACCAAAGCTGTTTTCAAGATTATATTTTTTAACGTTTTTATCTATTACATCGCATACAGATTTATCAATTTCCTCTATAAATCTTGATGGAAGCGGTCTCTTTGTCTGGCCGAACACCATTCTTTCTGCACAGTAGGACAGATAAAGTTCCTTTTTTGCACGGGTGATACCAACATATGCAAGACGGCGTTCTTCCTCGATGTCATCAGGATTGTATTTTGACATCTCACCCGGGAAAATTCCTTCTTCAATACCCACGATAAACACATACGGGAATTCCAGACCTTTCGCAGAATGGATTGTCATAAGTGTTACGCTGTCTGCATCCTGATCGTAATTGTCGATATCACTGATAAGGCTTACTTCTTCAAGAAATGCTCTTAAAGTTGCATCTTCACCATTGTTGTTCTTATATTCCTGCATATTGGTTACAAGCTGACCAACGTTTTCAAGACGGGTTTTGCCCTCCTCGCCC
>JAFSFT010000013.1 GCA_017435045.1 Oscillospiraceae bacterium | reverse complement strand
TAATTTTAACAATCGCAGATACGATTAATTAATTGAAAACAGCATATAAGCCCCTTTGCTATGGTAAAGGGGCTTAACTGTATAATAAAGGACCATACATTACATCTTAACATACGAATATATTAGTTACCTCTGTATAAAATCTCTATCTTTAAAATAAAAGATAAGTCACCTTACAGGGTATTTTTATATAATAAAGGATTAATATATTGGTATGTACAATTGAAACCTGAAAATATCATTTGCACAATAAAAAAAGGAGAAAGTAAAATGAGCAAGATTCTTAAAGAAGCTTTGACTTTTGACGACGTGCTTCTTGTACCTCAGCACTCAGAAGTTGTTCCTGCTGATGTGTGCACAAAAACAGTGCTCAGCGACAAAATCGTTTTGAACATTCCAATTATGTCTGCAAGTATGGATACTGTTACAGAATCCAGAATGGCTATCGCACTGGCTCGTGAAGGCGGTATAGGTATCGTTCATAAAAATATGCCTATCGAAGCACAGGCACTGGAAGTTGACAAGGTAAAGAGAAGTGAACATGGTGTTATCACAGACCCATTTTTCCTCAGCCCTGAACACACAGTAAAAGAAGCAGACGAACTTATGGGCAGATACCGTATTTCAGGTGTTCCAATTGTTGATGAAAACAGAGTTCTTGTTGGCATTATCACAAACCGTGATATGCGTTTTGAAGTGGATATGTCCAAACAGATTAAAGAGGTTATGACAAAAGAAAACCTCGTTACAGCAAAAGAAGGCACAAGCCTTGAAGAAGCTGAAGAAATCCTCAAGAGACATAAAATCGAAAAACTTCCTATCGTTGACGACAACGGCGTACTTAAAGGTCTTATTACAATCAAGGATATCGAAAAGAGAATCCTTTATCCAAACAGCGCAAAAGACGCAAAAGGCCGTCTTCTCTGCGGTGCTGCAGTAGGTATCACAAACAATATGATGGAACGTGCTACAGCCCTTGTAAATGCAGGTGTAGACCTTCTTTCCATCGACACAGCACACGGTCACTCCCAGGGGGTTCTGGACGCTGTAAAGAGACTTAAAGAGGCATTCCCTGAAGTTACACTTATGGCTGGCAACATCGCTACACCGGAAGCTTGTGAAGCTCTCTTTGAATGCGGTGCAGATATCGTTAAAGTTGGTATCGGTCCTGGTTCTATCTGTACAACACGTGTTGTTGCAGGTATTGGTGTTCCACAGCTTACAGCTGTTATGGACTGCTACGAGGTATCCAAAAAATACGGCAAACCAATCGTTGCTGACGGCGGTATCAAATACTCCGGCGACATCACAAAAGCTATCGCAGCAGGCGGTGCTTGCGTAATGCTGGGTTCCCTCCTTGCAGGTACAGAAGAAAGCCCTGGAGACACAGTTATCATCGGTGGCAGAAACTTCAAGGCATACCGTGGCATGGGCTCCACAGGTGCTATGAGCTGCGGCTCCAACGACAGATACTTCCAGGATGGCAAAGCTAAATTTGTTCCTGAAGGTGTTGAAGGTGCTGTTCCTTACCGTGGTCTTATCAAAGACAATGTTTACCAGCTTGTTGGCGGTCTCAGAGCAGGTATGGGTTACTGCGGCACAAGAACAATTGAAGAACTCCGTGAAAACGGCAAATTCGTAAGAATTACAGGTGCAGGTCTTATTGAGAGCCACCCACATGATATCAAAATTACAAAAGAAGAAAACAACTACTCCGTAGGCGACTACAGATAATTGAGAAATGTATAGCCGCTGTTACAGTAGTTGTGAACAGGCAAAATAAATCCCCGTTCAGAATTCTGAACGGGGATTTTTGTGTATATGGTTTTATATGTGTACGGTCTGCCCGCTGGCAGATGCTTTGATTTTATAAAAGCTGAACGAATAATATATTAGTACTTATGCGGTAAAACCACTGTTCACTGAATTGTGAATTTTATCTATCATACGCATAAATTCTTTCTGTTCGGCTTCTGTGAGAGACTGCACAATCCAGCTGTTTGTATCGCCTATAACCCTGTACAGCTTTTCTGCAAGCTCTCTGCCATAGTCTGTAAGCACAGCATATTTGGTCTTTTTATCGCCCGACATATATACTGTGCACAGATAACCTTTTTTCTCCATACGGCAGATTGTTCCGTGCATGGTAGCCTGACTTACATTGAACAGCTTTTCCAGCTCTTTAAGGGAAATCTGCCGTGGGCTTTTGAGCAGCAGAATAAGTATTCTTGACTGCCCAAGTGTTATGTTGTGTGCAGCAAGTTCACTGTTTGCCTTTTTTTCAATAAGTTCACTGAGTATTTTAATGCTTTGTGCAACGTTTTCCATTTTGTTACCTCGTATATGTTAAAGTGCCTGGTCGAGTATCTGGGGTTACACGGCAACAGTGTGCTTTTTTTCGGTTACGGTTTTTTCGCCTTCTTTTTCGGCGATACGTCTTGCGTTTGCCAGCATAAGTTTAAGACGGTTTTCCTGGTTTACACGGCTTGCACCGGCGTCGTAGTCAATTGCAACAATATTGATATCAGGCAGAATTTCCTTGAGTGGCTTCATCATACCTTTGCCGCAAATATGGTTTGGCAGACAGCCAAAAGGCTGTGTGCATACAATGTTTGCACAGCCGCTTTCGGCAAGTTCCACCATTTCGCTGGTCAGCAGCCAGCCTTCGCCCATTTTAACGGCAAGACTGATTACACCTGATGCTATATCTATAATTTTGTCAAACTCTGTCCAGCCGTCAAAGGTGCCTTCTTCACGGATAAACTTTGAAATATCATTTTTCTTTTTGTTGAACAGCCAGAATGCAAATTTCCAGATAAGATAGGTCTTTTTATTTTTGCCGTACAGCTTATAGTCCATAATGCTGTTATAGATAGCATAAAGACAGAAATCTATAAGTCCCGGAACAACAACCTCGGCACCCTCTTTTATGAGAAAACGCTCAAGGTCGTTGTTGGCGAGAGGGGAGTATTTAACAAAAATTTCGCCTACAATGCCAACCTTTGGTCTGTTGGTTTTTACCATCGGGATTTTTGCGAAATCTGCAATAATCATTTTATAGTTGTTTTTGATTTTTCTGTAACGGATTTTTTCGTTTGCCAGTTCGATGCCCAGCTTTTCTGTCCACCTGTCAGCCAGAGCTTCAGCTTCGCCCTTGTTTGTCTCGTATGGACGAACCTGATTTACAAGACTCATAATAAGGTCGCCGTAACAAACAGCATAAATCATACTGTGCAGAATTTTTGGTGTAAGCTTAAAGCCGGGATGGTTTTCCATACCGTAGAAGTTCAGGGAGATAACAGGCACCTGCTCCATATTGGCCTTTTTAAGTGCTTTTCTGATAAGGGAGATATAGTTGGAGGCACGGCAGCCGCCACCTGTCTGGAACATAATCAAAGCGGTCTTATCAAGGTCATATTTGCCCGACAGCAGGGCATCCATCATCTGTCCCACAACAAGTATGGCAGGATAGCAGGTGTCGTTATGGGTGTATTTAAGCCCTGTTTCCGCAATCTGCGGACCTGTTGTTTCAAGCAGTTCAACGTTGTAGCCGTTTGCTTTGAAAAGGCTGAGCAGTAGCTTGAAATGTATAGGAAGCATATTAGGCACAAGAATTGTATAGTCTTTTTTCATTTCCTCGGTAAAAGGAACAAAACTTCTGTCCTGCATACTATTTCTTTTCCTCCAAAGCACCAAGCAGGCTGCGAAGACGTATTTTTACAGCCCCAAGGTTTGTTATTTCGTCAATTTTAATCTGTGTGTAGTATTTGCCGTTGTCTTCAAGAATGCTGCGTACCTCGTCGGTGGTAATGGCATCAACGCCGCAGCCAAAGCTTACCAGCTGTACCAGTTCTACATCGTCGTGCATAGCTGCGTATTTTGCACTGCGGTAAAGGCGTGCATGGAATGTCCACTGGTCAAGCACTTTTACATACTGCACAGGTGCAAGGTGTGCCACACTGTCTTCGCTTACCACCACAAAGCCAAGGCTTGTTGCCAGCTTGTCAATGCCGTGGCCGATTTCAGGGTCAATATGGTATGGCCTGCCTGCCAGAATCATAATGCGGCAGCCGTTTTCCCGTGCAAAGCCAAGAGCCTTTTCTCCCTCAATGCGAAGAGCTGCCTTGTAATTTTCGTAAGCCACAAAGGCTTTTCTTATAGCGGATGTAAGTTCGTATTTTGAGATGGAACGGTCAATTTTCTGCAGACATGGCAGAAGTGTTTTTACCATTGATTTCTGGTTGTTGATATCAAGGTAAGGGTACATATAGTTTACATTTTTCAGTTCTTCTATATTGCCCTGCAGCAGTTCGGAGTAGTAGGCAACAATCGGACAGTTGTAGTGGTTGTCGCCTGCGTGCTCGTCTATATTGTATGTAATACCGGGATAGAAGATATTTTCAATACCCTCCTCCAGAAGCTCCAGCACGTGGCCGTGCATAATCTTTGCAGGGTAGCAGGCTGTGTCGGAAGGAATGGTAAACTGGCCTTTTTCGTAGGTTGCACGGTTGGACAGTTTTGAAAAATGTACGCTGAAGCCAAGTTCAGAGAACATTGTGTACCACAGAGGTGCAAACTCAAAGGTGGAAAGTGCCAGCGGCAGACCTATTCTGCCACGTTTTGCATTTTCCTGCGGTTTAAGGCTTTCAAGATAATTTCTCTTCCATGCGTGAAGATTTGGCAGTTCCATTGCATTTTCAACGCCAAGACCTTTTTCGCACTGGTTACCGCTGATAAAACGTTTGCCGTCAGCAAAGCGGTTTATGGTCAGGTGACACTGGTTTGCACATCCCTTGCAGCGTGTGGACTGGCTGGTATGTTCAAAGAAAGCCAGTTCTCTCGGTTTGAGGATTGTGCTTTCGGTATATTTCATAGCATGGAGTGCAGCACCGTATGCACCCATAAGGCCTGCGATGGACGGACGGATAACATCTGCACCGATTTCCTTTTCAAAGGCACGCAGCACAGCATCGTTGTAGAATGTGCCTCCCTGTACAACAATCTTTCTGCCCAGTTCGTCAGGATTTGTTGCACGGATAACCTTGTAGATAGCATTTTTAACAACACTTACTGAAAGACCTGCACTGATGTCTTCAACGCTCGCACCCTCTTTCTGAGATTGCTTAACGCTGCTGTTCATAAATACAGTACAGCGGCTGCCAAGATTTACAGGTGCCTTTGCTTTTAAGCCGTAGGCGGCAAAATCGCTTATTTTGTGCCCCATAGCCTTTGCAAAGGTTTCGATAAAGCTGCCGCAGCCACTGGAACATGCTTCGTTGAGCATAATGCTGTCGATTGCACCGTTTTTAATGCGGAAGCACTTGATGTCCTGACCGCCGATGTCGAGGATAAAGTCTACATCAGGCTGAAAGTGCTTTGCGGCGGTGTAATGAGCTATTGTTTCAACAAGGCCCTCATCAATGTGGAAGGCGTGCTTGATAAGTTCTTCGCCATAGCCTGTAACAGCACTGCCGCAGATTTTTATTCTGTCACCGCAGTGGTTGTATATCTCGGTAAGCTGTTCAAGAATTATGTTTACAGGGTTACCTTTGTTGGAGTTGTAGAAGGAGTAGAGAATGCTGTTGTCCTCTCCTATAAGCACCAGCTTTGTGGTGGTGCTGCCGCAGTCTATGCCAAGCCAGGCATTGCCCACATATTCACTGATGCTGTGGTGCTCAACATTTGCTCTGCTGTGTCGTTCAACAAACTCAAAATATTCTGTTTCGTTTTCAAAAAGAGGAGCAAGTCTGTCGTTTGCAACAGTTTCGTTTTTTGCGGAATGTTCAAGCTTTTCTATAAGCTCATCAATGGAAACGGCCTGGGATTTTTCTGCATACATAGCAGCACCCATTGCAACGGAATAAAGTGCATATTCAGGGAAAACTGCTGTTTCTTCGTTGAGGCTGAGTGTTTCGTAAAAACGCTTGCGAAGCCCCTGGCAGTAGTACAGCGGACCGCCGAGGAACATAACTTTACCCTCGATTTTTCTGCCCTGGATAAGGCCTGTGATTGTCTGATTGACAACAGCCTGGAATATGCTTGCACTGATATCCTCTTTCTTTGCACCCTGATTAAGCAGCGGCTGAATATCTGTCTTTGCAAAAACACCGCAGCGGCTTGCAATAGGGTAAATCTGGGTTGCCTTAAGGCTGGCTGCGTCCATATCGTTTACCGACATATCCAGCAGTACACTCATCTGGTCGATAAATGCACCTGTGCCGCCTGCACAGGTACCGTTCATTCTTTCGTCAATGCCGCCGTTAAAGAATATAACCTTGGCATCTTCACCGCCCAGTTCAATAACCACACCCGTATCGGGGGCAAAGTTAGACACAACTTCGCTGGTTGCGTAAACCTCCTGAATAAAATCTATATCCGCAGCCTGAGCCATGCCCATGCCTGCAGAACCAGAGATGGTAACCTTTACGCTGTCTGCGGAAATCTGCTGTTTCATTTCCTGCAGCATGGCAAGAGTTGTCTGGCGTACCTGAGAAAGATGTCGCTGATATTTCTGATAAACAACTTTGCCCGCATCCATCAGCACAAGCTTGGCAGTAGTGGAGCCTATGTCAATGCCCAGTGTGAAATGTGACATAAATCTGTCTCTCCTTTGATATTTTCTGCAATAAAAAGCAAACCCCATTTTTGGCGAGGCTTGCAGAAAGTTCTATATACAAATTTTTGGCAAAAAAGTGGATTTAAATGGATTTAATCCCCCGATTTTATACTATTATTATAGTTTTTTGACAGCACGCTGTCAATTTTTGACGAAAAAGTTCAGATAAGTTTCATCTTTGTGAAAATTATGTTCACATAAAATTATATGGTTGTTTTGCCGTGTTTATTCCGCAGATAATGACATAAATAATCGCTTTATAACAGGTATAAAACTGTATGGATAAAGCCTTGCAAATCATCACAATTTTTGAAAAAGACATTTTTTAATCATTTGTGCCAAAATTCAAAATATTTTATTGAAAACTGCGGCAGAATAATTTATAATAAATCTGTTAAGGCAAAGGCCAGAGTTTTACCTAAGTGAAATCTTTTTTTAAATAAATCGGAGGATTTTTATGGAAAACATTGTACGTCCTGAATCAATGGCAAGAATCACAACTCCTGAACTTGCAAACGCATTTATTGAACAGCAGGTTAAAGAAGTAAGAGAACAGGTTGGCGACAAAAAAGTTCTTCTCGCACTCAGTGGCGGTGTAGACTCTTCTGTTGTTGCAGCACTCCTCATCAAAGCAATCGGCAAACAGCTTGTATGTGTTCACGTAAACCACGGTCTTATGCGCAAAGGTGAAAGTGAACAGGTTATCGAAGTTTTCGGCAACGCACTGGATGCAAACCTTGTATATGTAGATGCAACAGACCGTTTTCTTGATTTGCTGGCAGGAGTATCCGATCCTGAACAGAAACGCAAAATTATCGGTGCAGAGTTCATTAAGGTTTTTGATGAAGAAGCTGCAAAACTTGACGGCATCTCTTTCCTTGCACAGGGTACAATCTATCCTGATATTCTGGAATCCATCAAAGCTGCAGAAAGCGGCAAACCTGTAAAATCCCACCACAACGTAGGCGGTCTGCCGGAAGAAATGGCAATGGAACTGGTAGAACCTGTTAAACTGCTGTTCAAGGACGAAGTTCGCGTAGTAGGCGAAGCTCTTGGCCTTCCACACGGCAT
>JAFSFT010000012.1 GCA_017435045.1 Oscillospiraceae bacterium | reverse complement strand
GCCCTTGCGCCTGATGTGGTTACAATAGGCAATCACGAAACCGATTACGGCATAGGGCATCTGCTGTTCCTTGAAAAATGTGCAAAATTCCCTATAATCAATGCAAATCTTTACATAAAAAGCAACTTTGCCCGCCTGTTTCAGCCCTATCTGATAAAGGAAATGGACGGAATGAAAATCCTCTTTATCGGCGTTCTTACCGAAGAGGTTATGAATCAGACCAAAAAAGAGGATATTATCGGCAGCTTTGTGGATATACACGAGGCAGCAAAAGAGGTTGGCCGCATCTGCAACGCCTACCATGCCACAGATATCGACCTTACCGTGCTGCTTACCCACATAGGCTTTGAAGAAGACAAACGCCTTGCGGCAGAGCTTGACCCTGCATGGGGCGTGGATATCATCATCGGCGGCCACAGCCACACTTTTATCCAGCAGCCTGAAATTGTAAACGGCATTGCCATTGTTCAGGCAGGCACAGGTACCGACCAGATTGGCCGTTTTGACATTGAGGTGGACACCTACAACAACTGCATAGAAAGCTATGAGTGGAAAGCAGTCCCCATTGCCGAAGGCTGCCCAAGAGATGCAGATATAGAAAATATAATTAACGGCTACAAGGCACAGACAGACAAAAAATACGGCAGACCGATAACACGTTTTAAACGGGAACTTACCCATCCTGCCAGAAATATGGAAACCGAGCTTGGCGGTCTGGTGGCGGATATAATAAAGGAAAGTCTTGGTGTGGATATAGCACTGTTTGGCAGCGGCAGTATACGCAGAACACGCATGGGACCAATGGTGGTTTATCAGGACTTTATCGAATGCTTTGCCTACGATGACCCGCAGTATATGCTTACCGTTACAGGTGCACAGCTTAGAAAAATGCTTATGTTTATGCTGCGGGACGAAACCTGGCAGGGCGACCACTGCGAGTTTTATCAGCTGTCCAAAGGCTTGAAGGTGGTTTACGACAAGGCGAAAAGAGAGATGCTGGAATTTACTTTTGAAGGTGAAGCTATAGCTGACGACAGGCTGCTAAGGGTATGTATACAGAAATTCCACTATCTCAACTTTGACGAGTTTTTCAGCGTACCGCTGGCAGAGGTTGCAGCAAACAAAAAGCCTGTTGTGGTCTCCACATCCACAAACGATATACTGGAAGAATACTTTATGGCGCATCAGCAGCTTGACCGCCAGCTTGACGGCAGGCTGACACTGATATAAAGCACAAAACAAGACAAAGAAGAAAAAAGGGAATGTTATCTGCAAAAAAACATACCCAAAAAAGTTCACACCAACTTTATTGACATAAAATCAATACCAACAAGGGAGGCGAAATTATGAAAAAACTGTTATCAATTATTATTGCTCTGGCAATGATGCTGTCTCTTGCTGCCTGCGGCAGCAGCACCCCTGCACCCGAAAACACAGGCGGCGAGCAGCAGAATGAACAGCAGGGCGGCACCCATCAGAACGGTGAACTGACACAGACAGAAAAGGAAAAACTGGTTTCAACAGTGCTCAATCTGTCTGCTTTCGGCAAAGACAGCGAAGGCAACCCTTGCAAATGGCTGGTGCTTGATGTTGACACAGAAAACAAAAAAGCACTGCTGATTATGGACGGCTATATTGACACTCTGTATATGTTTGCAGACGATGAAGTGCATACATGGGAAAACAGTCAGGTAAGAGAATATCTTAATTTTCAGCCAAATATGGATGTAATGTTTACTGCCGAAGAACAGGAATTTATCCTCGAAACAGCCGTAGCAAACCCTGCAAACCCAAAAACAGGTGTTTCTTCAGGCAATGACACAACAGACAGGCTGTTCCTGCTCAGCACAGAAGAAATGGAAAAATACTTTGAAAATCCACAGGACCGCGTAGTTTATGATGCGGAGGGCAGCCCTGTTGGCCAGTATCTGCGTACAGCAGGCGGAGAAGAAAGCTACTTTGCAATGATTATACAGGACAACAGCGGTGAAATTGACTACAACGGCAGTCATGGTTACTCCGGTGCTTACGCTATCCGCCCTGCAATGTGGGTGGATGTTTCCGGTGCGTATTTATCCGTGCAGCCAAATGCAAAACCATCACAGTCATCTGAAACAGACGTACAGCTTGGCACACTGCAGATTTTTGACAAATCAGCTATTACTGCCCTCAGAATTGAAGGCGAAAACAGCGGTGTGCTGAATGACCGCCAACCTGCCACAACAGGTATTTGCAGCGTTTTTGAACATGACGAATGGATACAGTTTTATCCTGTGGGTGATGCTGAAGAAATAGATATATACTATTTAGCCCATGATGAAAAAGCTGATTACAGTAAAGTTGAAGCTGAATGGGTGTACGAAAATGGTGTATTTTTCACGCGCCTTTACAATCAGAAAAATGAATCATTCCCTGACGGCTACTGGGGAGCTACATATTTAGACCGGGATATGAAAACCGGATATTTCGACCTGGTTTTCACATCAGGCGGAAAAATAGTGGCAGTTATGACAGTTCAGGTTTTTGAAGAGGATGGTCTGCAGAATTACACAGATGCAGAACTTATCGCTCTTAACGACGGCACAGCAACTGCTGAAACAGTAAAGGAACAAGCTGCAACCGAAAAAGAACAGCCAAAAGCAGAAGGCGGCATGGACCTTGCAGGATTTATGGGCACAAAGACGGGTAAATTCTACAGTCAGTTTACAGACGAAAAAATGTATATGAAGTACGAAACTGTAATGGATGGTATGACAATGACTGTTATCTCTGCCACAAAGGGCGATAAAGTTTATTCCGAAAGCATTGTGGACGGCGTAAGC
The DNA here is from genome assembly GCA_017435045.1 of Oscillospiraceae bacterium. Lineage (GTDB taxonomy): Bacteria > Bacillota > Clostridia > Oscillospirales > Ruminococcaceae > RGIG3102. The sequence continues at coordinate 1,886 of JAFSFT010000012.1, read as the reverse complement.
AGCGGCGTTACAATTATGGACGGAGAAAAAATGTATGTTATTGATCACGCAAGCAAAATGATTATCACAATGGCGCTTGATACAGATGCTATGACAATCGCAAACACAATCGTGGAAGAAAGTGACGTTGATATGGGTGACCTTGTAAAAGGCACAAAGGAAATTGACGGTAAAAAATACGACACAGAAGAATGGCTTGTGGAGGGAGAAAGCGCAGTGATGTGCTTTGACGGCAACGACCTGAAATATATGATTTCCACAATTGACGGTATGGAGATGGTTATCAAGGTTGTGGAAATTTCCAATAAGGTTGATGATAAGCTGTTTGAAATTCCGAGCGGATATACACAATTTGGAATGTAAAAAATGTAGTATCAAGAGTAAGCGACAAACAACTTTTAACGGGAAAAGGAGAAAATGATATGAAAAAGCTCGTTTATACAATTGCGATAATGCTGCTGGCCTTTTCCCTTACCGCCTGTGTTACCATAAATGTGGTTGCGCCTGAAGGCGAAGCACAAAAAGAACAGCAGACAGAAAACACCCAGCAAAGCACACAGCAGGAACCACAGGTGCAGCAGCCTGTGCAGACACCTGCAGGCACAGAAGCGGAAAATACAGAAAGCTCTGCAGAAAAAACACAGCAGCCACAGCAAAGCTATGAAGAACCGGAACAGCTTTACAGCATCTGGTCACAGCTTGTGGGATACTGGAATGCTGCCGAAAACCGCTTTGCACTGGTGGATATGATGGACAGCCACACCGCCTGCTTTGCCGACGGTATGTGGGAGACGGAATATTACCGTGAATGTATTGTGGCACAGCTGTACAAGGACGGCGAACAACAGCTGTGGGCGGTGATAAACACAGACGGCACACAGGAAAATGTACTGATAGATTACAGCGGTATTGAACAGGACGGAAAAATGAGAATAAAAATTGGCGAAGATGAGTGGCGGCAGTATATGTTTGCAGGCAACACAATGGACGAAGCCTATCAGACATACTGCGACAACACCTACGGCGGATAATTACAGAAAAAGAGGTGAATTTTATGGCAAAAATCTGTAAACAGTGTGGCAGTGAAATAGAACAGGGCAAAAAATTCTGTACCGAATGCGGTGCTTCTGCAAATGAGGCACTGGAAAAAGAAATGCCAAAAACAGACAGCACACCAAAGTATACATATACACAGACACAGCAGACATATACACAACAGCCACAGTCTGCTGACCCTGACGCACCTCCGCCAAAGGGCAGTAAATACGAGGCGATGACAACAAAAGAGTTTATCGGCATATCACTTCTTATGCTGATACCGATTGTTAATATTGTGTTGCTCATTGTATGGGCATTGGGCGGCTGCAGAAAAATCAACAAGCGCAATATGGCAAGAGCTTCGCTTATTATGATGGTTATCACACTTATCATAAGCCTGCTTGTGGGTATGGCGGTTAAGGCGCTGTTTAACAAAGCACTGGAAGAAGCGGGACTAAGCTTTGAAAACGGACAGTTTGTTGTGGAGGAAAACAGCGACAGCGAAATTGGCAGGCTGCTTGGAACAATCTCCGACTTCAAAAACGGCGAAATGGCACCTGAGGATATTGCAGGTCTGCTTGGGGCTGTAACAGGCGAAGAGTTTGACACAAGCCAGTTTGAAGAAATGCTCGGCAGTATAACAGGTGAAGATGGGCAGATAGATATGTCACAGCTGGAAGAAATACTGGGGCAGCTTGAAGAGATAAGCGGCGAAGGAGCGGAAGAGTAAAGATATGTCATATTGCTTGATAGAATAAAAATTTTTTAGCAATATGTTCCTTGTATAATATAAGCAAAGGAGTTATCCTGCCATTTGCGGCAGGATAACTCCATATTTTTATACATTC
>JAFSFT010000011.1 GCA_017435045.1 Oscillospiraceae bacterium | reverse complement strand
TATCCCATCCAACGAAGGCCGCGGCTATGTTCTCCGCCGTCTGCTCCGCCGTGCAGCACGCCATGGCAGAATGATTGGTATCAAAGGTCTGTTCCTCAACGAACTCTGCGATACAGTTATCAACGAAAGCAAAGCAGCATATCCGGAACTGGAAGAAAACAGAGAATACATCAAAAAGATTATCCTCACAGAAGAAGAACGCTTCAACAAGACAATCGACCAGGGTATGAACATCCTTACAGGTCTTATCGACAACATCGAAAAGACAGCAACATCTGCAAAGGAAAAAATCCTCTCCGGTATCGAAGCATTCAAACTTAACGATACATTCGGCTTCCCATTTGACCTTACAAAAGAAATTCTTGCTGAACGCGGTATCGGCATTGACGAAGACGGCTTCCGCAAACATCTTAAAGAACAGGCAGACCGTGCACGTGAAGCACGCAAAAAGAACAACAACGTAAGCTGGGCAGACGACCTCTTTAAAGCTCTTGATGCAGGCGAAACAGAATTTGTTGGCTACACAGATATGAAAGCTGACGCAAAAGTTCTTGCTCTTGCTTCCGAAGGCGAATTCTGCGAAGTTGTTTCCGTTGACGAAGAAGTTAAAGAAGATGTTCTTGTTGTTCTTGACAGAACACCATTCTACGCAGAAAGCGGCGGACAGGTTGCAGACACAGGTGTTATCACAACAGAAACAGCAACACTCAAAGTTCTCGACTGCCGCAAAACAGGTAAAGGCTTCTATGTGCACACATGTACACTTGAGAACGGCTTTGTAAAGGTTGGCGACAATGCAGTTGCAGCTGTTGACGAAGACACAAGAAAAGCAACAATGCGCAACCACACATCTGCTCACCTTCTTCAGGCAGCACTGCGTATGGTTCTCGGCAACCACGTTCACCAGTCCGGTTCTTATGTAGACAGCGAAAGAATGCGTTTTGACTTTACACACTTCAATGCTGTAACAAAAGAAGAACTGGAAAAAGTTGAAGCTCTTGTTAACAAGGCAATTCTCGATGCACTTTGCGTAACAGTAAGCGAAATGTCCATCGAAGAAGCTAAAAAATCCGGTGCTATGGCACTGTTTGGCGAAAAATACGGCAATACAGTTCGTGTTGTAAAAATGGGCGACTTCTCCACAGAACTCTGTGGCGGTACACACGTTTCCAACACAGCACACCTCGGCCTCTTTAAAATTGTTTCCGAATCCAGCGTAGCAGCAGGTATCAGAAGAATTGAAGCTGTAACAGGTGCAGGCGTGCTTAAACTTATGGATGAAAAACAGAAGCTTATCGACGATTCCGCAAAAGCACTCAAGCTTACAAACTCCTCCGAGCTTGCAGCTAAAGTAACAGCTATGGCTGGCGAAGTTAAAGCAATGCAGGGCGAAATTGAACACCTTAAAGCAGAAATTGCTAAAGGTCAGCTTGACGGTCTCTTTGCAAACCCAACAGAAGTTGACGGTCTCAACATCTACACAGCACTTCTCGGCGGCACAACAGGCGACGCACTCAAACAGATGTGTCTTATGTCCAACGATAAGGGCGAAAACGGCATTATGGTACTTTGCGGCGAAAACGAAGGCAAATACACACTTGCTGTAGGCTGTGGCAAAGGTGCTGTAGCTAAAGGCGTAAAAGCAGGTGCACTCGTAAAAGCAGTTGCAATGCTCACAGGCGGTAACGGCGGCGGCAAACCGGACGTTGCTATGGCTGGTGTAAAAGATGCAACAAAAGTTGACGAAGCTCTTGCACAGGTAGCAAACCTTGTAAAAGAAATGCTCTAATAATTAAAAACAGGAAATTTCTTTGTTTCAAAGGGATTTCCTGTTTATTTTTTTGCCCGTGATACTGTTATGATACAAAGCAGATGCTGCAGGCATCATATGGGCATTTATAACGAAGGGATAACCCGTATTCCACCGCCGCTGGATAAGGAAACAGTAAACAGAAACTATGCTCTTGAACAGCAGCAGAGAGCAATGGAAAGGCAAATCCGTTTATATAAAAGACTGGAAGCAGGCACCCTTGATGAAGTTAAGAAGCAGTCCTACACCGACCAGCGCAAGCTGGCACAGGAAAAGCTGAGAGGTTTTATAAACAAAAACAGTGATGTCCTGCGCAGAGATTTGTGGAGAGAAAGGCCAGCAGTTGAAATTCCGGACAGTATACAACGAAAACTTGTAAATGCAGTGGAGTATGATATAATAAAAAAAACAAACATTGTCAAAAAAGCTATGGAGGCAGGTGAAGTTTCAGCATCTGTCAATGAGAACAAACAAGGACGACATATCAAAACTGACAAAAGATATGTGGACGGAAAAAGCTATCTGTATGGCGATATGGATTTTGCCAGAACCTTGGTGGCAGAATTGTGTGGAACAGGAACTCCGATTATAGACAGCAAAGGGCACTGGACAAAAAAGGAGCGTGTAAGCAAAGATGCTGTAATAGGCGTACATATTGACCCTGTCACCCAAAAGTAAACCAAAACAACCGAAGCAACGATTGTTTATTCAAAAACAGGAAGCCATATTATACCACGAAAGGAGGATAAAGAATGAACCTTAAACAGTATTTTGATAAAAGGGTAAAAATTGTTGCAGATAACGACTTGACTTTTGAAGGAGCTGTTTGCGATTATTTTCCATCCGAAGACAATGACAACGAACAGGAAAGCATTGTTGTTGAAATTGGTAATAAAGATTTCATAGAATTTTATCCTTCAGACATAAAGAGTATAACTCTTACATAAACAGTACTTTGTTAAGGACACAAATGTCCTTGGCACGGTGCTTTTTATTGCAGAGAATTGAAAATATTCCCATAAAATTGAGATGTTGTCCGAAAAAGCAATGTGTGGAAGCTGTCAGTATGTTATGGATGAATTTAAAAAGAAATATCCAAAGGTAGAGGTTTCGGTTGTTTCTCATAAGTTTGAAAAAGCAGAAAAAAGCCACAACAAAAATCGTATATTTGAGTTTGACACGCAAAGGAAGTTTGAGTATGAGAACAATTGAGGATTGCACATATCAAGAGTATAAAGAGGGTGTACTTGCAGGATTTAATTTATGGTTAGATGAACCAGAAATCTGGACTCCAGAACACGTTGTAAATTATTTGCTTGATGAAGAATTAGAAAATTCTGACACAGAACCATTGGTGGATGCGTCCGAGTTCCTGTTTTTCTTGTCAATCGGCGAATATGAGATAAGAAACAATATTTTGGAAGAACGCATTGCAAATGGTCTTGGCTATCATATTTATCGCTATGAGAATATGGGAAGATACAAAGCAGACTTGACCGAAGATGAAATTGAAGAAGTTGAAAAAGATATCGCATATATCAAAAGCAAAATCGAACTGCCAGAGATGAATTCGTACGAAGATAGAAACTGGAAAGAATAAGTAAAACCAATTAAATACCAATCGTTACAGCGACTTGTTATAAAACAGGTCGCTTTTTTGATACAAAAATGCCCGAAACGCTTAAGGCAAAAAACTGCAGCGGCAAAGTTGACGAACAATAAACGGAGGTAATTTATATGTCACTTAAAGACGACAAAGAAACCAAAACAACAGAGCAGACCAGCGAACAGGAAAATCCGGGTGCACAGGATAACCAGGGCAACGTCACTGTTTTGTTTCGTTTAAGAGGATAAGAGTTTCTTTTTTATTGATTTTTCACCACAATAAGACTATACTTAAATCAGTAAATATTATAAGGAGGATAAATTATGGATTGTTTATTCTGCAAAATAGTTAACAAAGAAATCCCTTCCAACGTTGTTTACGAAACAGAAGACGTGCTGGCATTTTATGACATTGCACCACAGGCACCTGTACATGTGGTTATAGTTCCAAAACAGCATATTGCTTCTCCTGCACATATCACAGCAGAAAACTGTGATATCGCAGGCAAAATGTTCCTTGCGGCTGCGGAGATTGCAAAGAAGCTTGACCTTGAAAAAGGTTACCGTGTGGTTTCCAACTGCGGCGAAGACGGCGGTCAGACTGTTGGTCATCTCCATTTCCACGTGCTTGCAAAGAGAAACCTTGCATGGCCTCCGGGCTGATAACTGTTTTCTGTAGATAATGTATAGAATAAAAAGACCCCTTGCGGTCGTTGGTTTTACATTTTTTATATCAGGAAGTATAGCACTGTCAATGCCAAGAGAATACACAGCTGTTCTTTTGGCATTGTTTGCTTTGTTTGCGTTTATACACCACAGAACACGCAGAGTGTACACAAAGCATCTGCTGCTTATGCTGATATCTGCACTTGCATCGGTTGTGTACATAAATGTTTACAGTGTATTGTGGCAGCAGCATATAGCCGCAATCCCTACAGATACAGCGGAGTTTGTGGGATATGTAAGCGAAATTAACAACGACGACAACACCTGGTACACCGTTATGCTGGTTGATGAAAAAGGCAGGGAAGACTTTAAGGTTACGCTGTACTATCACAATGGTTTTAGCCTTGGGGATAAACTGTCTGTGACGGGCAAATTCAAGCCTGCAAAAAACAACAGATATATGTTCTCCTCTTATGCGGACAATATTCTGGGGACAATCTCGGCAGATGAGATTGACCTTGCCGATGTTGAAATAACCACGGCAGGCTATGCGGGGGTAAAGGTTAAAAAACATATCATAGACAGTATGACAAAACTGTACCGAAAAAATGTTCTTGCGGTAACCTCGGCAATAGCATATAACGACAGCCATCTGCTGTCCGACAGAATAACCGACAGCTTCAGGACAGCGGGACTGTCACACGCACTGGTGGTATCAGGGCTGCACGTGTGGCTGGTAATAGGTGTGGCAATAAAGCTGCTGCAGTATATACCGATAAACAAAAAGGTTAAAAATGTAATTGCAGTAGTTATACTTGTTGCTTTTATGTATATTGTGGGGCTGTCTGCATCGGTTACAAGGGCAGGTATATTTGCGGGAATAATACTTATTGTCAGAAACTTCAAAAAAGAACCCGATGCCATAACAACCCTTGCTTTAATAGGCTTTTTATGCATTATGGAAAATCCGTATATAACCAGAGATATAGGTGCAATGCTTTCTTATTCGGCAAGTGCAGGACTGCTTGTAACAAACCGATGGTGCAGCAAAAATCAGATTGACGGACATAAAAGAAACTTTATATGTGCTGCAACGGCGGTGATTTTTACAATGCCTGTCATGGCACTGGCAGGCATGAAGATAACGGTTTTATCGCCTTTGTTCAACCTTTTGCTTATGGCGGTTTTGTCGGTTATATGTGTGCTTTCGGTTGTTACACCATTGCTTAATATGATACCGCTTGTAAGCTGTGCGGCAATTGTTTTGGCAAAAATCAATGAGATACTTATTAATTCTGTGCTGGCAATTCTGGATTTTATAGATACATTGTTCGGCTTTGCTATGATAAATCTGGCACATCCTGTTTTTATAACTGTATTTTGTGCGGCACTTGCGGCATATGCGGCAGCATACGCACAGACGGAAGACGGCAGAAAAAGAAAAATTTTTGTAACAGCGGTATCAATTCTGGCGTTTGTATGTTATAATTTATTGAATTGGAATGTGGCAACAGTAACAGCCTTTGATTCCGGCAGGGAATGTTCTTTCCATATATCAGCAAAGGGCAAGGAATATCTGGTGCTGTCAGAGGATATTGGTGCATCAGATGCACAGCGTCAGCTGGTGGCAGTAAACGGAAATAAGTTTGACAGTGTATATTACTGTCTCAAATCCGCAGACGGATATATTTCAATGGGCGAAGTTGCCGACGAGTTTATAGTTGCTGACAATACGGCAGAATACAAAAACGAAGTGTTTGTGCTTAACAGCGAAATTTCCAAAAGCAAAAAGCTGTTTACAATAACCCTTGCAGAGTGTGATATATCCTTTGGCCATGGTAAAATTGCAAGCAATGGCAATGAATATTATTTCCTCGGCAATGACAAGCCTGCGGCAGTGTCTGCGGATGAAATATATATTTTCGGCAACATTCCAAAATGGATGGATGTGGACAATATCCATCCGGTAAATTCCGATGTCACAATAAAGATAAACCTTAAAACAGGCAGATACAAAACAGTAGAGGACGTGTTTAATTTTGGCTGGTAGCTATAAAATTGACAATATGAATATGCAGAAGCTGTGGCTGATTTTATCAAAGGACAGCTTTGTTTGTGCTGACAATTTAAAGATTATCCTTAAAATTGCAGAAGAAAACGGCATCGACAGCGAAAGCATTTCCTGTTTTCAGACAGCAAAATTTGATATGGACGAACTGTCTGACCTTGCACAGACAGTCAGCTTTTTTGGCGACAGACTTATTGTTATAAAGGATTTTGATATCTCCGAGCTTTCCGAACAGTATGCAGAACAGCTGTGCAGAATTATAGAGGACAGCGATGGTACACATTTTGCCATTCTGCTTACCTACGATGACGAAAAGACAGTCACCTCCAAAAAATATGCACCGCTTTCAGAACTTGCAAAAAAACAGGGACTTTACAGTTTTGTAAAGGAAATAAACGATAAATATATTGCCGAGCTGGCACAGGAAAAGGCAAAAAGCCTTGGTGCCTCTCTGGACAAGGAAACCGCAGGCTATATAGTGCAGAATGTAGGCAAAAACATTGCACTTGTGCTCAACGAGGTAGAAAAATATTCTGCAGCCTGCAACTACGAAAAGATAACAAAGGAGGTTGTTGACTCCATAGGTGTAAAAACACTTGAGGCAAGAATTTTTGATGTTATCGACCTTATATGCGGCAAAAAGCCTGTAAAGGCACTGGAAACACTTAATATACTTTACTCTCAGGGCACAGACGAAATTGCCGTGGTTGGTGCACTGGCAACAGCTTTTATAGATATTCACCGCTGCAAACTGGCAAAGAAAAAGGGAATATCTTACCAGACAGTGCACGAGGATTTTGAAAAACGCTCCAATGCATACCGTTACCAGAAGGCTATGAACAATGCTAACAGATTTTCGGAAACTGCACTGGAGGAGATTATTGAGCTTATGCTCAAAACCGATATTGCCCTTAAAAGCTCCTCTATAGATAAGCGCCACCTTGTGGATATACTTGTTACACAGATTATTGCGAAAGGCATGGCAAAGTGATGGAAAAGATAAAGATAAGCCAGATAATCGTGGTGGAGGGCAAGTACGATGCCATAAAGCTGGACAGTATTGTGGACGGACTTATAATACCTGTGCACGGCTTTTCCATCTTTAAGGACAGCGAAAAAAAGCAGCTGCTCAGAACACTGGGGGAGAAAAACGGGATAATTCTTCTTACCGACAGCGATGCGGCAGGCTTTAAAATAAGAAACTATATTCAGAATATCTGCCGCAGGGCAAAGATAACAAATGTATATATTCCGCAGATTGCAGGCAAGGAAAGCCGCAAGGCTGCACCTTCAAAGGAGGGCACCCTCGGCGTTGAAGGTATAAACAGGGAAATACTTATAAAATGCTTTGCCGATGCAGGCATAACAGCGGACGGCATTGCCGAAGTGCAGAAATCCCATATGACCTATCTGGATTTGTTCCAGCTTGGGCTTTCGGGCACAGACAATGCGGCTGCAAACAGGGAAAAGGTGTGCAAAGCACTTGATATCCCCACAAAACTTTCAAAAAAATCCTTTCTGGAGGTACTTAACAGAATGACAGACAAAAATCAGCTGGAACAGATTGTAAATGAAAAACCAACACTTTTCTGGGATTTTCACGGCACACTTACACTGCATCTTCATCAGTGGACAGACTGTGCACATCAACTTATAAAGGATAATTTTCCACAGTACGATGTTTCTATGGAAACTGTCTGTGCAAACCTGGACGGACAGTGTCTGCCGTGGTACACACATCCCGACAGAGACTCAAGGGACCTGCTTAAAGAGGAGGACGGCTGGTGGAAAAGCTGCAATGCGGAACTGCTTAAAATGTTTATGCGCTGCGGGCTTACACAGCAGGAGGCGGAAAGCATTTACCTTGAGGTACGCAAATACCTTGTAGCACCCGAAAACAATCCGCTTTATGACGACACAAAGCTTGTGCTGCAGACTTTGCGTGACAGAGGCTACAGACACTATCTTGTTTCCAATAACTATCCCGAACTGGATGTGCTTATGGACCAGCTGGGACTTACAGAATATTTTGAGGCACAGGTTATCAGCGGCAAAATCGGTTTTGACAAGCCGAGAAAAGAAATTTTTGAATATGCACTGGAACTTGCGGATAATCCTAAGGAAAAATATATGATTGGCGACAATCTCAAGGATGATGTCCACGGCAGCAAGGCCTGCGGATTTAAAACAATCTTTATTGATCTTCGTGGCAACCGTGCAGATGAAAAATGCGACCATGCTGTGCATGAAATAAAGGAAATTCTTGATATTTTAAAATAATTTTATCTTTAAATATTGACTTTGAAACTCAATAAACTATAATTGTTTTGGGCGGCCTGCAGGTCGTCCAAAAATTTTGTTTAATATGCTTTTATATAAATCAGAGGATTGTTTTTATGAATAAGGCACTTCGCTTTGTAAAGAAAAATGTTGTGCTGTGTGTTGCGGCAGTTGCGGCATTTATAACCTGCTTTTTTATTCCGCCATCAGCAGAATATCTGTCATACTTTGATTACCGCACTCTGGCCTGTCTGTTTATAACCCTTGCGGTTGTATGCGCTTTGCGTCAGATACGTTTTTTTGCAATTCTGGCACGAAAAATTGTACAGCTTACAGGCAGCCTGCGTATGATGGCACTGGCACTTGTATATATAACCTTTATCGGTTCTATGATTATTGCCAATGATATGGCACTTATCACATTCCTGCCGCTGGGATATTTTGCACTGTCGGTTACAGATAACGAAAAATATGCGGCATTTCTGTTTATTCTGCAGAATATTTCTGCAAACCTTGGCGGTATGCTTACGCCTTTCGGCAATCCGCAGAATCTTTATCTCTACAGCTATTTCTCCATTCCTACAGGCGAATTTACAATGATTATGCTGCCGCCTTTTATTCTGGCGGTGGTTATGCTGACAGTATGCTGCTTCTTCTTTCCAAAAACAAAACTGTCGGTAAATGCGGAACTTGGCGTAAAGCTGGATGTAAAGAAAACTGTGCTGTACCTTGCACTGTTTGCAATATCCATCCTCATTGTTTTCCGTTTTGTGCCGTGGCAGGCGGGTCTTGTAATAATTCCGCTGGTGCTTTTCTTTGTGGAAAGAGATGCACTGCATATGGTGGATTATCCTTTGCTTGGTACCTTTGTTATGTTTTTTATCTTCTCGGGCAATCTGTCCAGAATTCCTGCAGTAAACGAATTTGTGGGCAGCCTGCTGCAGTGCAGCACTCTGCTTGTAACAACAGCAAGCTGTCAGTTTATCAGCAATGTGCCGTCTGCAATTCTGCTTTCTCACTTTACGGACAACTACCGCGAGCTGCTGCTGGGTGTAAACATCGGTGGTACGGGCACACCTATAGCTTCTCTTGCCAGCTTAATAACTTTAAGCGAGTTCCGTCTGCTTTATCCCGAAAAGACAGGTCATTACATAAAGCTGTTTCTCGGCCTCAACGCACTGTTCCTTGCGGTTATGACAGCGGTGGCATATTTCTTTTTTATTTAGTACCGAAAACTAAAAACAGACATCTGATTTTCTATTTCAGATGTCTGTTTTATATTTTATATCTTTATTTTAAACGTTTTCGGGCTTTGTCTTGTCGGTGCCCATGTAAAATTCCTTAATCATATCAAGGAAAATCTGACAGGCCTTGCTCATATATGCATCCTTTTTGTAAACAACAGCAAGTGTGATTTTTGTGCATGGATGTCCAAAGGAGAACACCTTTGCCTTTACACTGGAGGAAGAGTTGTTAACATAGGTTTCAGGAATAAAGGTTACGCCGTAGCCGTTTGCCGCAAGGCGGTAGCCTGTGTTGATATTGCCTGTTTCGATAACGCTTTTGGGCGCAAAGTTTATGGAGTTGAGCACAGCGTTGGTAATCTGCCTGGATTTAAAATGGGGCTTAAGCAGTACATAGGAGTCTGTCTCAAAGTTTTTGATATCAATCCAGGGATATTTGCAGCCCTCTTTTTCTGTGCCCATATCCGCTTTTGGATGGTCAGGCGGGATAGCAAGCAGGATTTCTTCTTCAAGAATAGGGGTATATTCAAGGTTGGACAGGGAAAGAGGCAGATTGAGGATAGCTATATCCAGCTCGCCTCTGCTGAGCATCTGCTCCAGATTTTCGGCACTTTCTTCTGTAACGTTAAGGTCGATATCGGGGTATTCCCTGTGAAACTTGGAGATAACTTTAGGCAGCAGGTAAGGTCCGCGGTAGGTGGCTATACCAAGGCGTATTCTGCCCTTTGCGGCATTCTGAACGTCGGTAAGCTCGTTTTCCAGATTTTCAAAAATCTCCAGCATTCTTGTTGCAGCGGAAACATACTGTTCCCCTGCAAAGGTAAGTGTAAGCCTGCCGTTGTTGCGGTGGAAAAGCTCTACATTGAGAGTATCCTCAAGGTTCTGGATATATTTGCTCAGTGCAGGCTGTGATATATATAAGTGCTGGCTTGCTTTTGCCATGGTACCATAGGTATGTATAGCAAGCACATATTTAAGCTCTTTAAGCAGCATAGTGTGTCACCTCCTGTTTATAGATGTATAAGAAATTATAACTTTATTTCATAGTCTTGATGAACTATATATATTAGACATACAATCGTTTTTAGTATATTATATAATTAAGAAAATTATAAATACATAATACAACTTAACCAAAAATAAGTCAATTTTAAATTTAATGGAGGTACATTATGAAAATCGTGAAAAATGCCGTTGCAGGCACATTGGAATCCAGCGATGCATACGTACAGGTTAGTCCAAACGAAGCAGGTATCGAAATCGAACTCGAATCTGTTGTTTTGACACAGTTTGGCGATGCTATCAAAGCTTCTGTTATGGAAGTGCTGGCAGAAAACGAAGTTACAAATGCAAAGGTTTCTGTAAATGACAGAGGCGCTATCGACTGCACAATCCGTGCAAGAGTAGAAACAGCATTAAAGAGAGCACAGGGGGACAATTAATATGAGACGTTCAATGCTTTTTATTCCTGGTAACACACCAAGCCTTATCGTTAACGGCGATATTCTCGGTGCAGACAGCATCATCCTTGACCTTGAAGACGCTGTATCTCCTGCAGAAAAAGACTCTGCAAGAATCCTTGTTAGAAATACACTCAAACATCTTGGCCTCAAAGGCTGCGAAATTGTTATCCGTATCAACCCTGTTGACACAGATTTCTGGTACAAAGACCTTGACGAAATCGTACCACACAAACCAGATATGATTATGCTTCCTAAAGTTAACGGTCCTGAAGACGTTAAAAAGGTTAGCGAATATATTGCAGGCATCGAAGAAAAATGCGGTATGGAAAAAAATACTGTTAAAATCATCACTCTTATCGAAACAACAATGGGTGTTGAAAACGCATTCCTCATCGCTGGCTGCGACGAACGTGTAACAGCTATGTTCCTTGGCGCAGAAGACCTTACAGCTGACCTTCGCTGTGTAAGAACAAAAGAAGGCGCAGAAATTCTCTACTGCCGTCAGAGACTTGTTACAGCTGCAAGAGCTTGCGGCGTAGACGTATACGACACACCATTTACAGACGTTGAAGATATCGAAGGTCTTTACAAAGATGCACGCTTTGCAAAAGCTCTTGGCTTTACAGGCAAAGTTTCCATCTCTCCACGTCACGTTGAAGGCATCAACGAAGTATTCAGCCCAACAAAAGCTGAAATCGAATATGCACACGAAGTTCTCGACATCATCGAAGAAGCAAAACGTATGGGCCGCGGCGTTGTTTCCCTCAGAGGCAAAATGATTGACGCACCTATCGTTAACAGAGCAAAACAGGTTATCGAAATGGAAAAAGCAATTTACGGAGGTACAGACCATGAGTAAGTTAATCGGCTCTATCAGAGAAGCTATTGAAGCATGCGGTCTTAAAGACGGCATGACAATCTCTTTCCACCACCATATGAGAAACGGTGACTACGTTCTCAATATGGTTCTGGACGAAATTGCTGCAATGGGCATCAAAAACATCACAGTTAACGCATCCAGCGTTTTCGATACACATGCACCAATCATCGAACACATCAAAAACGGCGTAGTTACAGGCCTTGAATGTAACTACATGGGCGCAAAAGTTGGTAAAGCTATCAGCGAAGGCGTTATGGAAAATCCTGTTATTTTCCGCAGCCACGGCGGCCGTCCATCCGACATGGAAAAAGGCACAAGCCACATTGACGTTGCTTTCGTTGCAGCACCAACAGCTGACAACCGCGGTAACATGACAGGTAAATACGGCAAATCTGCTTGTGGTTCTATGGGTTATGCTTTTGCAGATGCTTACAACGCAGACAAAGTTGTATGTATCACAGACAACCTCGTTGAATACCCAGTTCTTGGTTTCTCCATTCCAGAAGTTTATGTTGACCACGTTGTAGTTGTTGACAAAATCGGTGAACCAAGCGGTATCGTTTCCGGTACAACAAAAATCACAAAAGACCCAGTAGGTCTCAAAATGGCTCAGTACGCTGCAAAAGTTGTTAAAGCTTCCGGCCTTCTCAAAGACGGTTTCTCCTTCCAGACAGGTGCTGGCGGTGCAACACTTGCTGCTGCTAAATACATCAAAGAAATGATGCTCGAAGACAATATCAAAGGCAGCTTTGGTATGGGCGGTATCACAAAATATATGGTAGAAATGCT
>JAFSFT010000001.1 GCA_017435045.1 Oscillospiraceae bacterium | reverse complement strand
GTTCGTCCGAACGGCAGACAAATACGTGGACATCGAAGAAATCGACCCGTGTATGCTGCGAGAGCTGATAAAGGCGATCTATGTGGAAGCACCCGACAAATCCAGCGGCAAGCGCAGACAGAAGATCCACATCGAATATGATGGCATCGGCTTTATCCCTTTGGATGAACTTGCAAAAAAGGAAACGGCGTGACCGAAGTCACGCCGTCCCTTGAAAACAGTCGTTTTCAAGCATTTTTCAAAATAACTGTTTTACGAAGCCCCGCCTAAGGTGCGGGCTTTTTGCTAAGTAAACTTAAGGGCCTATCTAATTTCGACAATTAACTTCATAGCTGTTTTGCTTTCGCCGTCTACCTCAACGGAGGAGAAAGCAGGTGTGCAAACAAGGTCAATTCCACTTGGTGCAACATATCCTCTTGCAACAGCAATGGATTTGAGTGCCTGATTTACAGCACCGGCACCGATACCCTGCACTTCAACAGCCTGTTTTTCTCTGATGATGCCTGCGATTGCACCGGCTACAGAAACAGGGTTGGATTTTGATGAAACTTTCAACACATCCATCTGAAAATAATCTCCTTTGATAGTTTTTCTTTACTATCTTATTGTTGCCTGACAAGTCATATACAGTCAGGAAAAAATAATAATATATTTTACATATGTATTATAAATGGAAAGGGGAATCTTTTAAAGATGTGCTAATTGAACTTTATATGAACTTTTTCGACAGATACAGCTTTGTTTGTTTTGGTATCAACATCAATTAGCACGCCGTTAATAAATCCATTACCCTGCATAACTTCAAATTTAACAGGGGAAAGGTATTTCTGCTTTTCTATGCAGGCTTCCTTTTTCATGCCAAGAACACTATCAAGTGCACAAACACAGCCTGCATCAGAAATATATGCAGTGCCGCCCGGCAAAATATGTTCGTCATTTGTCTGTACGTGGGTATGCGTACCAACAACAGCACACACCTTGCCGTCAAGATAGTGGCCAAGGGCATACTTTTCGCTGGTGGCTTCGGCATGGAAGTCTACAAAAATCGGCATATGGCCGTATTCCTTTACTATTTTGTCCATCTCAAAGAAAGGGTTTCTGTTGGCATCAAGAAATACTGTGCCGATAAGGCTTACAACACAAATCTGGTTTCTGCCCATATCCAGCACACATACACCGCAGCTTTCGTCGCTTACAACGTTAAAGTTGACAGGGCAGAGGACAAATTCGTTCTCCTCATAAAACTCAACTCCGCAGCGGCGCAGGGAATGGTTGCCGCCGGTTATAACGTCTGCACCGCAGCCAAAGAGAAAGCGAGCGTCTTTTTCTGTTATGCCTGTGCCGCTTTTGTGGCTGTTTTCGCCGTTTACAATTGTAACGTCAGGCTTGTACTCTGCTTTTAGCTTCGGCAGTGCCTTTGCCAGCAGGTCCTGTCCGTTTTCACCTACAACATCGCCTATAAAAAGAATTTTCATACTGTATACCTCTGTTATGTGCATAAGTGCAGTCTGTCAGCATACTGCCGTGTGCTAAGTGGTATGAGAGGCTTACTATGCACGGATTATTGGATTTACAGTGTCAGTATACCACAAACTTGCTCAAACAAAAAGAGCAGTCTGTTAAAGACTGCTCATAATTTGCGGTTTTTATAAAACTATTTTGCAAAGTCAACTGCACGGTTTTCTCTGATAACGTTAACCTTAATCTGACCGGGATAGTCAAGTTCGTTTTCAATCTTAGCAACAATGTCTCTTGCAAGGATTGTAAGCTGGTCATCATCAACCACTTCTGGCTTAACCATAATGCGTACTTCGCGGCCTGCCTGGATAGCAAAGCTCTTTTCAACGCCGTTGAAGCTGTTGGAGATTTCTTCCAGTTTTTCAAGACGTTTGATGTAGTTTTCAAGGTTTTCTCTTCTTGCACCAGGGCGTGCAGCACTGATAGCATCAGCAGCCATAACGATAAATGCAAGAGGAGTTTTGGCTTCAACGTCACCGTGGTGTGCCTGAATTGCGTGGATAACAGCGTTGGATTCGCGGTATTTCTTTGCAATTTCAACACCGATGGAAACGTGTGTGCCTTCATATTCGTGGTCAAGACCTTTACCGATATCGTGGAGGAGACCTGCACGTTTAGCAACGGTAACATCCATACCAAGTTCGCCTGCGATGAGGCCGGAGAGGAAGGAAACTTCCAAAGAATGTTTGAGTACGTTCTGACCGTAGGATGTACGGTATTTAAGGCGACCTATAAGCTTGATAAGCTCTGGATGCAGGCCATGAACGCCGGCGTCCATAATTGCCTTTTCGCCTTCTTTTTTGATTGCAAGGTCAACGTCTCTGCGTGCCTTTTCAACCATTTCTTCAATTCTTGCAGGGTGGATACGTCCGTCTGCAATAAGTTTTTCAAGTGTCTGTCTTGCAACCTCTCTTCTCACAGGGTCAAAGCTGGAGAGGGTGATTGCTTCCGGTGTGTCGTCGATGATAACATCAACACCTGTTGCAGTTTCGAGAGCACGGATATTTCTGCCCTCACGGCCAATGATGCGGCCTTTCATTTCGTCACTTGGCAGAGGCACAACACTTACAACAGCTTCCTGTGCGTGGTCTGCTGCACATCTTGCAATTGTCTGTGTCAGCAAATCTCTTGCCATTTCTTCGCAGTCTTCTTTAAGCTGGTTTTCGTAATGAGAGATTTTCAGGGCTTTTTCGTGCGTAAGCTGGTCATCCAGTCTTTCCAGAATCATAACCCTTGCAGCTTCTGTGGAAAGGCCGGAAATTACTTCCAGTTTTTCAATTTCTCGCTGCTTCATCTGCTCAATTTCAGCAAGGCGTGCTTCAATAAGCTCCTGCTTCTGTTTAGCTTCAAGTTCTTTCTGCTCTAAATTTTCTGTTTTCTTGTCCAGATTTTCCTCTTTCTGATTCAATCTGCGTTCCTGTCTTGAAATTTCGCTGCGGCGTTCTTTGATTTCTTTATCACTTTCCGCTTTCAGCTTAAAAATTTCGTCTTTTGCTTCTAAAAGCGCTTCTTTGCGTTTTTGTTCTGCAGTCTTAATAGCATCATTGATTAATCTTTTTGCTTCATCTTCTGCACTTCCGATTTTTGCTTCGGCTGTTTTGCGTCTGTGAGAAATGCCAAGCTGGAAACAGATAAAACCAGCTACGGCGGCACCAATAACTGCTATCAAGGCTGAAATGCCATAAGATAACATAGATGTTCTCCTTAAAATGAGTTTAAATAGTATTAAATTATTTATAATTTACTTTTAATAAAGATAAAATATCATAAATAGTAAAAACTACCCTTATTATTTTAAGGTAAATGGCATACAATGTCAAGCAATAATATGGGTGATTTATACATATTGTATGCGAAAATGTACAAATGCAAAGCTTCTGAAAAAGGTTGACAAAAAAATTTAATGGTGATAATATATTGTTTATTAAAGCGATGACATGGACATGTCCCGGCAATAGTCAAGCCTACAGAGAGCTTTTGGCAGGTGAAAAAAAGCGGCAGAACAGGTCGGGGTACCACCATATCAGCAGACACAGCGAACTGTGTACGGGCAGGACCGTTATATCCTTAAGAGTGGCAGAAATTTTCTGCAATTCGGGTGGAACCGTGGGGTTATTGTACACCTCATCCCGTTTGGGATGAAGGTGTTTTTTGTTTTTATGGCAAACCTCACCCTGATTCTCAAATTATTACTCACCATATACCAAAAAAAGAAAAGGGAAAGGAAGATTATTATGGTTAAAGTAACACTCAAAGACGGCAGCGTAATGGACGTTGCAAAAGGCACAAGCCTTGCTGAACTGGCAAAAAGCCTCAGCGGCAAACTTTACAAAGAAGCAACAGTTGCAAAGGTAAACGGCGAATTTGCTGACCTTCGCGACACAGTTGAAGCTGACGCAGCAGTTGAATTCCTTACATTTGATGACAAGGAAGGCAAAAAGACATTCTGGCATACATCCAGCCACGTTCTTGCACAGGCAGTGCTCAAATTTATTCCTGATGCAAAACTCACAATCGGACCTGCAATCGACAACGGTTTCTACTACGATATCGACACAGATGTTGCTATCGACGAAGAAATGATTGCAAAACTGGAAAAAGAAATGAAAGAAATTGCAAAGAAAGACCTTGCAATCTCCCGTTTTGAACTTT
This sequence comes from Oscillospiraceae bacterium, assembly GCA_017435045.1. Classification (GTDB taxonomy): domain Bacteria; phylum Bacillota; class Clostridia; order Oscillospirales; family Ruminococcaceae; genus RGIG3102. The sequence goes on along the minus strand of JAFSFT010000001.1, from coordinate 16,833 downwards.
CCAAAGAAGAAGCTCTTGCAAAATATCCTGACAACGAATACAAACAGGAACTTATCAACGAGCTCCCAGAAGGCGAAACAATCTCCTTCTATGAACAGGGCGGCGAATTTACAGACCTTTGTGCAGGCCCACACCTTCTCTCCACAGGCAAAATCGGTGCATTCAAAATTATGTCCGTAGCAGGCGCTTACTGGAGAGGCAACAGCGAAAACAAGATGCTCAAACGTATCTATGCTATCAGCTTCCCAAAAGCAAAACAGCTTGAAGAATACCTCAACCTTCTCGAAGAAGCTAAAAAACGTGACCACAGAAAACTCGGCAAAGAACTCCGCCTCTTTGAAATGGCAGACGAAGGCCCGGGTTTCCCATTCTTCCTGCCAAAAGGTATGGTTGTTTACAACACATTGCTTGACTACTGGAGAGAAATCCACGAAAAAGCAGGCTATGTAGAAATTTCCACACCAATCATCCTCAACAGAAAACTGTGGGAAAACTCCGGTCACTGGGATCACTACAAAGACAATATGTACGCAACAGTTATCGACGGCGAAGACTATGCAGTTAAACCAATGAACTGCCCGGGCGGTATCCTTGTTTACAAAATGGAACCACACTCCTACCGTGACCTTCCAATCCGTGCAGGCGAAATCGGCCTTGTACACCGTCACGAACTTTCCGGTGCTCTCAACGGTCTTATGCGTGTTCGCTGCTTCCATCAGGACGATGCTCACATCTTTATGATGCCTGAACAGATCCGTGACGAAATCAAAGGTGTTGTAAGCCTCTTTAACGAAGTTTACGGTCTCTTTGGTCTCACATACCATGCAGAACTTTCCACAAGACCGGAAAACTCCATGGGTTCTGACGAAGAATGGGAAGTTGCAACAGATGGTCTCCGCGGTGCTCTTGAAGAACTTGGCATGGACTACATCGTAAACGAAGGCGATGGTGCATTCTACGGTCCAAAGATCGACTTCCACCTCAACGACGCTCTTGGCAGAACATGGCAGTGCGGTACAATCCAGCTTGATATGCAGATGCCTGAACGTTTTGAAATGGAATACGTTGGCGCAGACGGCGAAAAACACCGTCCGGTAATGATTCACCGTGTTGTATACGGCTCTATCGAACGCTTTATCGGTATCCTTATCGAACACTTTGCAGGTGCATTCCCAACATGGCTTGCTCCTGTACAGGCAGTTGTTATCCCTGTTTCCGAAGCTCACAAGGAATATGCACACGAAGTTCTTGCTAAACTTAAAGAAGCAGGCATCCGTGCAACAGTTGACGACAGAAACGAAAAAATGGGTTACCGTATCCGTGAAAACCAGCTTCAGAAAGTTCCTTACATGCTCGTAGTTGGCGACAAGGAAGCAGAAGCAGGCGCAGTTGCTCCACGTGACAGAAAAGAAATTCTCAAAGATGCTATGTCCGTTGAAAGCTTCATCGACTACATCAAAGCAGAAATCAAAGAAAGACGCAGATAATAATCTGCATAAAAAACTCCCGTTCGCAGAGAACGGGAGTTTTTGCATCTGTATTACAGCATTATGCAGATTTTACATCTTTTGTGTGCGGCACAGCACCAAACAGATATTTTATAACGGGTATTTTTCGTCCCACAAGACTGATAGCGGTACAGATAAATACCATTGCTGAAATTGCCGCAACCGATACGGGATAGCCCGACGGCAGGTTGAGTGCGGGCAATACAAGTTTGCCTGCAAGCCAGTGCATATAGAAGATGCTTATAGTATGCTGACCTGCAGCTTCGAAAACAGCAAAAAATCTGTGATGCTTTTCAAATAGATTTTCGCAGGCACCTGCCAGCATAAACAGAGAGATGCACATTACTATTGTGGTTGTGGTGTTGTATCTGCCGAAAACAAGGTCGGTGCCGGACCCGTATGTCATGTGTTCCAGCACATACAGCAAAGTCTGTACAGTAGCGGCAGCGGCAAAAATGGCAGCATAAACTGCGGCAGAAAGTCTTTTCAGCCTTTCTGAACAGCGGATAAGCACGCCGCCAAGGATAAAGTAAAATACCATAATGCCATATATATCGTTGAATGGCGAATATGCACTGAGAGAATCGGTGTTGAGTGCTGACAGAGACTGTGGCAGGGCTGCGGCAATAATGCGGTAGTCTCTCACAGCGAAGCATGAAATCCATATTGCAGCCATTATAACAAGGGTGCATACAGAAAAATCCTTTTTATCTGCATCAAATAAAAATTTAAACAATGGCAGGATAAGCTGTATGCGGATATATACTATGATAAACCAGAAATGGTCCACCAGAAGCGGTTTGCCGAAATCCAGCATAAGAACAAGGTGATTGATTAGGCCTTCGACACCTAAACCCGAAAAATCGTAACCTGCCTGTGCACCCAGCAGCGCAAAGGTTATAATACGCCATACCCAGTAAACTGCAAAGAAAAATGCAAGATTGCAGTAATGCCTTTTTATGTTGAGAGGGCGGTTGAGCAGTAAGGCGCCGTTTACCATCATAAAAAGCGGTACACAGACGCTGCAGAGGGTGAAAAGTCCGCGGTTTGCCAATACAGAAATAGAAAAACCCGATGACAAATCCACGGGCACCTGAGCAAAGTGATAGAAGCACACGCAGAATATGGCAATAAACTTTAATATATCCAGATAATGAAATCTTTTTTTCATAAAATTCCCCAAAAAGCAATACGTTATAATAAATTATAGCATAAAAACAGGTGCATCAGCAATAAAAAGCAGGATTATCAGGTGAAAATGCATAAAAATATCTTAAAAAAAGGTGAAAAACTATCAAAGAATTACAAAGTGAAAAAAACTTGAAAATTTTTTAAAAAAAGTGTTGACATTTGCAGTTGCCCTTGATATAATAATTGAGCGTTAAGGGATAACCCCAAAACGAAATGCCAATCGGTGAGAGCCATTAGCTCAGCTGGCAGAGCACCTGACTTTTAATCAGGGTGTCCGGAGTTCGAGTCTCCGATGGCTCACCACACAAACCCGCTCAATAGAGCGGGTTTTTTGTTTTGTGTTTTAAATTTGTATTATATATGATATACTTACTACAAATATCAGCAAAATGCAGATAAATGACAAACGCTGAATAATACGGATAAGTTATGGGTGAAAATGTGAATTGTAGAAATTATTACAATATAATATTTGCAGGTGGCACCATCCCACCTATGATGGCTGTACTTATGGCTGTAAAAAACGGATACGAAACATATATATATACTGACCGTGGCAGGTCATTCAGCGGTATAGAATCGGCTGAAGGATTTCACAATATGGGATTTGATACCGAAAAGGTACAGTTTATGGATGGAGAAAAGGCGTTTAACTGTGCAATCAATACCATGAAAAAAATAAAGACAAATGATGAAAAAGCATACTTCTATATTTACACAGGAGAAAGCCGCGGTTTAAAATGTGCTGCACTGGCGGCAAATTCCGGACTTTCCGCAGAAGACTTCCATATTTTTATGTTGGAGGACGGTATAGACAGCTACAAAAAATTTGCACGGAATTATGGCGAAAATGCGGCTTATGAGGAGATATATCTTCGCATATATACACTTTGTATGAAACTTACAAAGCGTAAATGGCTTTCTGCAAAGCTGGCAGGAAAAACAGCCGCAAAGCTGCAGCAATCTGCAAAAAAGGGCGGAGCGGCAAAAAGATATATGGACAGCATTGCCGAAAACAGATTTAAACAGGCTGCACATAAAGCCGGAAAACTTTTTGCACAGATAATATCCTCAGGCAGCAACCGTCACGATGACAGTGTGCTTAAGGCAGATTACAGATGGCCCTTTGCACTGGCAGCACTTGAAAACTATACCTATATACTTCAGGATAAAGGCAAAGTATACGATACAGTAAAAGCTATCGGTAACAGGTATATGCTGGAGTATTTTGATGTGGAACACGATGGAGCGGACAGCCGTGCCAGGGTGAAATACGAAAACCTGGCACAGAAAATGGCAGAACTTTCGGACGAACAGATGAATAAATATCTGGGTATTGTGTTCGGAAGGTACAGCGATGAGGTCAGATATGTATTTTCAAGACAGAACAGGGCTGACGCTGTTGCACCAAAAAAGAAACTGGTATATATAAATGCCAGATTTGATACTATGTTTGTACATCCCGTTACCAACAGAATTTACGGTACAGGAGGCATTAAGGCAGAGGAAACCAACATAACCTCATATGAAGCATTGGACGAAAGGTATAAATCTGTTTTTCTCTTTGCACATAAAGAAGACTGGCAGATAATGGCAGATGCTTTCAGCGAAGCAGAGCAGTATAAGGACGCACCACAAAATGTGATTAATCAGGCTAAAGCTGAACTGTTCAATATTTATGCCGACTATGTCTTTGTGATAAAACTGATATACATTCTGTATGGGGACAGATACGATATAATAGTAAAAAACCATCCACGAATGGATTTTGGTACATCATCGGAATGGGTGTACCAGAAAATCGGATACGGTGATGATAAATATATAGATTACGGCAAAATTCTGGACAAAGCATTTATAAATTTCCATAAACACGATTCTATGGGCAGATATATAGGTGTTGTAAACGGCAGTCTGTCTACAGAGTGCTTTGAATATACAGATGCCGACGTATCCTTTGGCGGTCAGCCTTCGTCAGTTTACAACGGGTTGAGCGATAAAGCTGATATTCCGTTTATAATTGCAGATACCGATGCTGATATCACAGGCAGAGATGATGCACACATTTCCCACTCTGCTGTGTCGGGCAGATATTCTGCAGGAAAAATGAAGTATACAGCAGAAGATGGCACTGTAAAGGATACTTTCTTCTGTAACAGCGGCAATCTGCTGAAAAGCTGCAGCACAGCAGCAACAAAGCTGGGCGAAAGCAGCCTTGCACAGTTTTATGATGGATTGTTTGCCGAATGGCTTAAAAAAGCTTATCCGCAGGCAAAGGATATAGACGAGCAGGGCTTTGCGGTTATGTAATAAATAAAAATCGGTTGAATTACCACAAGGGTAAATCAACCGATTTGTTTTTTGTAATTATTATTTCTTGCAGATAATAACTGCTGTGATTGCATAATGAAAGCCGACACAAAAATTGATATGCGGCAAATAAGGAAAAACATATAAGCCCACTGATGTCAGCATGTACGCATAAGAAAAATTTTATTCTATAATCTCCACGCCAAGGCCTTTTATAACCTCAACTGCATGGTGCTGCATTTCGCCTACAGCAGCACAGGCGTCAAGATGCAGACTCAGCTTTGCCTTTTTAAAATGTGTCTGGCATAGAACAATGTTGGAGATAACGCAGATGTTCGTCACAACACCGCAGAACTCAATTTCATCAGGTTCGCCGCCAAATGCGTCTTCAATGGTTTCGCACAGCTTGTCACAGCCAAAATCGCCTTTTTCCAGCACAATAACATTGGGGTTAAGGCTTTCTTCAAAGACTTTGAGTTCGCCGAAAAGCTGGTGTCCCTTTGTGCCTTTTATGCAGTGTTCAACAGGCAGAAATCTGCCTTCGCGGGTGGAAAGATAGTCACTGCCGTGGGTGTCCTTGGTAAATACAACAAGGTCCTTGTTTTTAAGTGCATTTATAACAAGGGTGTAAATGTTGCCTGCAATGTTTTCACTCTGGTTAAACCCCAGAGAGCCGTCCACAAAATCGTTTTGATAATCAACTACAACCAATACTTTGCTCATAACGCACCTCCAAATATTTTATAATATAAATATAACATATAAAAACAAAAATTTACACAGTAAAACATGATATTTTATGTACATTTATTGCATTGAATATGAAAATATGTTACATTTATATAATAAACATCGTAAAAATGTGTACATCAAAAGATATGGAGAATGACTATGTATACAGATACAATAATGGACAATATAAAATATTTCACCCTGCTTTCCCGCGATTATCCGAATGTACAGCGTGCAGCAGCAGAAATCATCAGCCTTGAAGCCCGTCTTAAACTGCCTAAAAGCACAGAGATGTATATGAGCGATATCCACGGTGAACACGAGGCTTTCTCTCACATACTCAACAATGCCTCGGGCGTAATCCGCGAGAAGATTGACGTTGCCCTTGCAGGCAGAACCACACCAGAGGAGAACGCGGTGCTGGCAACCCTTATCTACTATCCTGTGCAGAAGCTGGACGAAATCAAGCAGTCTAACGTGGATATGAACGAATGGTATAAAACTGCCATCTATCGTCTTATCGACGTGTGCCGTCACGTGGCCAGCAAAAACACCCGCCAGTGGGTGCGTCAGGCAATTCCTGAAGGCTACGAGTTCATTATCGACGAGCTGCTTCACGCCCATTTTGAAGACCATAACAAAGAATTTTATTACAATCAGTTTGTAACTGCAATTATCGAAAATAAGACTGCAGACGATTTTATCGCTGCAATTTCAACCGTTATCAAACGTCTTGCAGTGCACCGCCTGCATATTGTAGGTGATATCTTCGACCGCGGCGAACGCCCGGACATTATTATCGATAAGCTTATGGAACATCACGCAGTAGATATCCAGTGGGGTAACCACGACGTTCTGTGGATGTGCGGCGGCACAGGCAACCCTTTGGGGGTAGTAAGCGTTGTGCGTATCTGTGCTACATACAACAATCTTGACGTACTGGAAACAGGATACGGCATAAACCTGCGTCCACTTGCCATCTTTGCCGAAAAGCACTACAACGACTGCCCTGTATTTATGCCGCGTGGTGCAAACCCCGAGGACGAGGATGCAAAGCTGGTTGCAAAGATGCACAAGGCAATCTCCATCATAATGTACAAACTGCAGTGTCAGGTTATCCGCCGCAACCCGTGCTTCTATATGGAGGACCGCTGTCATCTGCTGCATATAGACTATGAAAACGGCACTCTGGAACTGGGTGGCGAAAAGCATCCTCTGCTGGACTGCGATTTTCCTACAATAGACCCGAAAGACCCTGCAAAACTTACAAAAGAAGAGCAGGCGGTGGTAAACAAGCTATGCCGCAGCTTTATCGAGTGTGAAAAACTGCAGGAGCATATCCGCTTTCTCTATGCAAAGGGTGCAGCCTACCGTGTGGAAAACGGCATGCTTATGTTCCATGGTGCAATCCCTCTCAATGAGGACGGCTCCTTCCGCGAAATTTTCTTTGGAGGCAAGGGCTACAAGGGCAAGGCTCTTATGGATTTCTGTGACAAGATGGCACGTGTTGCGTACTTCGGCGAGGACGGCACCTATGAAAAACAGCTTGGTCAGGACCTGCTGTGGTACCTTTGGTGCGGTAAAAACAGCCCTATGTTCGGCCGCAGCAATATGACCACATTTGAACACGCATTTTTGGAAAATCCGCTGCTTTCAATAGAGCACAAGGACCCATACTATATACATTGGGAAAACCCCGATATAGCCGAAAAAATTCTTGCAGAGTTTGGTCTCTACGGCCCTATGGCACGCATTATAAACGGACACGTTCCCGTAAAGAGCAAAAAGGGCGAAAGTCCTCTCAAAGCCAACGGCAAAATTATTGTTATCGACGGCGGCTTCTGCCATGCCTACCACAGCAAGACAGGTATTGCTGGCTATACCATGGTATATTCCTCCCGTGGACTCTCACTGCGAGTACACGAGCCATTTGAAAGCGTTGAAAAGGTTATCAAGGAAAACAGCGATATCCGCAACAAGGTGGACGTTTTTGAAACTATGAAAAAACGTATGCTTGTAGAGGATACCGACGAAGGAAAGTATGTAAAAACTGTGATAGGTGACCTTAAACTGTTGATACAGGCTTATCAACTGGGTATAATAAAAGAAAAAAGAAGCTAAAAGAGTTCTGTATAAATGTTACAATTGCTGTGTTGGACTTGCTGTTTATGCTTCATTTTTTACATAACAGGTATAACCTGAAAAATCTCGAGAGGTCATTTTATGAAAAAAATTTCGACATTGGCATATATTGCTGCAACAGTATTCTTTGTTGTAAATGCGGTATCTGCTTGTCTCAATCTCAATCCGCTTTACCCGGGTACAGCATTTTTCTACTGCATTATGATTACCACATATTCTGCAATATGGGTTATCAACAAGGCAGGTAAAATTATTCTTACACGCCACGAAACAGGTCAGGTGGCTGTTGATTTCGAGCGTAAGGCTCCATTTCCAAAAGCACCTATAATTCTTGTAATTCTTGTTTGGGCTGCATACGGCATCGTTACACTGGGTTCAACTGTTTTCTTCAATGTACCGGCATACCGTGACCAGATGCCGGACTATAGTGTGGTCGATTTCAGCAGCGAAATTCAGGTGCTGGATTCTGAACAGATACCTATTGTGGACCAGGACCTTGCAACTAAAATTGCAGAGAAAAAGCTTGGCGAAAAACCGTCTCTGGGCAGCCAGGTTGTTCTTGGCGAACCTACAATCCAGACAGTAAACGATAAACTGGTGTGGGTTGTCCCGCTGCAGCACTCAGGATTTTTCAAATGGCTTACAAATATGAGCGGTACTCCGGGCTATATTGTGGTTTCTGCCACAAACAGCCAGGATGTTGAATACATCGACAGCTACAAGGTCAAATATCAGCCAAACGCCTATCTGCTCAGCGACCTCAATTTCCATACACGTTATACTGCGGCACTGTTTACAGGCGTAACCGACTTCAGCTTTGAGCTGGACGATACAGGTAAGCCTCACTGGGTTATCACAACCTATAAGTATACCCGTGGCTTTGCCCTGCCGGAAGCTACAGGTGCAATCATTATGGATACTGCAACGGGCAAAAGCACCAGATACGCACTGCAGGATGTTCCAAGCTGGGTTGACCGTGTACAGCCGGAGGACTTTATCCTTACACAGATAAACAACAAGGGCAGATATGTTCACGGCGTTTTCAACTGGGCTGACAAGGACAAATATCAGACCAGCGAGGGCGACATTATCGTTTATAACGACGGCAGATGTTTCCTCTTTACAGGCATTACATCCGTAGGCAGCGACGAAAGTGCCATCGGCTTTGTAATGGTGGATATGGTTACAAAAGAGCCTATTATGTACCAGATGGCAGGTGCAACAGAATATGCAGCACAGCGTTCTGCCGAGGGTAAGGTTCAGCAGTATGGCTACTACGCATCCTTCCCGCTTATCATCAACTACAACGGCACACCAACCTACTTTATGACACTTAAGGATATTGACGGTCTTATCAAGCAGTATGCCTTTGTATCTGTAAAGGACTTCCTTGTGGTTGGCGTTGGCGAAAGTATGCAGGATGCCAAGGTGGACTACGAAAAGGCACTCCGTCAGAACCCGGGTTCTTCTACCATTATTGATTCAACCGACACACAGACCGTTGAAGGTACAATATACCGTATCAGCAGCGAGGTTGTGGCAGGCGAAACAGTTTATCGCTTTATCCTCAACGAGGATATGTCCACAGTGCTGGAAGCACAGGCTTCTCTCAACGATATGCTCTGTCTTACACAGCCTGGCGACAGCGTAAAGGTTACCTTCCGAGAAGGATATTCCGCAGTAAAAGAGGTTTCCGCATTTGAATTTGTTGCACTGGGCGATACACAGCAGACTGTTGTGTTTGACACTGCACATACAGAAGAAAGCGGACAGACAGAAGAATAATTATTAACCAAAAAGCGGATACACTGTATCCGCTTTTTCATTTGATATACACTTTTATATGTGATAATATATTTGTATACAGTAAGAGAGGTGAGTGTATGGTTACCTTTAAAGAAGTTCGCGAAAACGAAGATATAAAAACATATATAAGGATGGCGGATAAAACCCTTGAAAGCATGAAGTTTACCGAACACAGCTTTGCCCATGTGGTACGCTGTGCCGATGTGGCAGGCAACATTCTTTCTGACCTTGGATACGATGAACGCACAGCAGAACTGGCAAGGATTGCGGCATATATGCACGATATCGGCAATGTGGTAAACCGCATTGACCATGCTCAGTCAGGTGCGGTTATGGCATTCCGTCTGCTGGATAAAATGGGTATGAAAGCAGAGGAGATTGCCCGCGTGGTAACAGCCATAGGCAATCACGATGAAAAAACTGCATATCCCGTTAATGAAATTGCGGCAGCCCTTATACTGGCAGACAAAAGTGATGTGCGCCGCAGCAGAGTAAGAGCAGAGGAACGTGCAACAATCAGCAATGATATTCACGACAGGGTGAACTACGCTGTGGAAAAATCCAAGCTGGCGGTAGACGTGCAGAACAAAAAGCTGGTGCTTTATCTGAATATTGACGAAAAAATCAGCCGTATATCCGAATATTTCGAAATTTTTCTCGAACGCATGATGCTCTGCCGCCGTGCAGCAGCATATTTTGATATGCAGTTTGAGGTTAATATCAACGGTGCAACAGTTATGTAAACTGAAAAATTTCTGAAATCGGAATGATTACGGACATTGTAGTCAGAATTGTTTTGAAGAATACGGGGCTGAAAACCACACAGCCCCGCAGTTTTACTTAAATTTGCAAAAAACAGTTGACAAAATCACTTAATGGTGGTAATATAATTTTTGCTAACAAAAATGCACCATTAGCTCAGTTGGTAGAGCAACTGACTCTTAATCAGTGGGTCCCGGGTTCGAGTCCCTGATGGTGCACCAAGAAACGGTCGAGTCTATAGGGACTTGGCCGTTTTTTATATGTATGATGAAATCGCCACATGACATACGGCGTGGCGGATATATTAAATAATGAATATACCGAGTAAAGAGTATTGCAGGAGAATCTCATGCCCAACATTATAGAGATAACCGATTTCAATGCACCGCAGCTGGATGTATATGCACGTCTCAGCGAAAAGCAGCTTGCACATTATTTTGAGCCAAACGGCGGACTGTTTATTGCCGAAAGCCCAAAGGTTATACAGCGTGCTATTGACGCAGGCCATACGCCAGTTTCCTTTCTTGTGGAGAAAAAACATATAGAAACACAGGCGGCCGATATAATTGCACAGTGGACTGATGTTCCTGTATACACAGCGGAATTTGATATCCTCACACAGCTTACGGGCTTTGAGCTTACCCGTGGCATGCTTTGCTGTATGCATCGCAGAGAATTGCCTGCTGTGGAGCAGATATGCCATGGTGCAGGCCGTATAGCAATACTGGAAAATGTAATGAACCCTACTAACATAGGGGCAATCTTCCGCTCGGCAGCGGCTTTAGGTATGGATGCGGTGCTGCTGACATCAGGCTGCAGCGACCCTTTGTACCGCCGTGCTTCCCGTGTAAGTATGGGCACTGTATTCCAGATTCCGTGGACATATCTCGATGGCGACAGCACACAGTGGCTGGCACAGCTTAAAGCACTTGGCTTTAAAACTGCCGCCATGGCACTTAAAGAGGATACTGTCAATATCAACAATCCACAGCTTATGTCAGAGGAAAAGATGGCGGTTATTCTGGGCACAGAAGGAGATGGCCTTTGCGACTGCACTATAGACGGCTGCGACTACACAGTTAAAATTCCGATGACCCACGGAGTGGACTCACTCAACGTTGCCGCAGCAAGTGCAGTGGCCTTCTGGCAGCTGGGAAACAACTTAAAATAAAATATCATTGTCATTCTGAGTAAAAGTGAAGGAACTCTATGTCTGATTTGCACAAGAGATTTTCGGAAATAAAGCCACTCAGAATGACATTTTTTATTTTGTGACATTCTGATATTTCTGCCGCTTTGTGTGCAATTTGTAAACAATATATTAAAACTGTTGACTTTTGAGGTCTACAGATGTAGACTTATAATCAACAAAGGTCTACGCTTGTAGACCGTGTGCGTACACAGAAGGTAAAAGGAGCAGATTATGCAGAAATACAAACTGACAGAAAGCGAATACCGCTTTGTAAAGATAATATGGGACAACCAGCCAATGCCATCCTCACAGCTTGTGGAAATATGTGCCGACCGCTTTGGCTGGAAAAAATCCACAACTTACACAACCCTCAAACGCCTGTGCGAAAAAGGTGTGCTGAAAAACGAAAACAGCACCGTAACCGCCCTTGTAAGCCGCAGCGAAGCGGAAAAATATCAGTCCAGCCATCTTGTAAACGAAGCTTTTGACGGCTCGCTGCCAAAGTTTATTGCCGCATTTATGCAGGATAAAAAACTGACAAGGGAAGAAGCAGAAACGCTTAAGGCTATGATTGACAACTACAGAGAATAGGGGGGACACTATGGCAATTTTTGACTATATCCTTTCTCTTTCGCTTAAAGGCAGTGTGCTTATCGCTGCAGTGCTGCTAATAAGGCTGATTATAAGAAGATACCCCAAAAAGTACAGCTATGCTTTGTGGTGTATTGTGTTTTTCAGCCTTATAGTGCAGATAACACTGCCTGCGGGCTTTGAAAACCCGTTCAACACTCCGCAGCAGGCGGCGGTGGAACAGTATGAGATTATTACCGAAAGCTACACGCAGGAGGTGGAAATCCACCCTGCAGATACAGCGGAATATTTCCAGGCGGTAAGTCAGGGCGTTGTTCCCGTACAGACACAGACTGAAAACTATGTTATAACCGCAAAGGATACCCTTGAGCAGCCAAAAACAGTTGGCGAAACCGTTCTGCCCAAGCTCCATCTTATATGGATGATGGGAGTTATGGCCTTGTTTGCACTGTACCTTAAAAATGTGCTGGATATCATCAGCCTGCTTAAATTCAGCATTTATGACAGAGACAATATATGGTACAACGACAGCATCAGAACCCCGTTCACCTTTGGCATCTTAAGTGCAAAAATATATCTGCCTGCCGATATGGACAAAGGGCAGGAAAAATATATCCTTTCCCACGAGTATGCTCATATCCGCCGCTTTGACCATATAGCAAAGCCGCTTTTTCTGCTTATAACCATTCTCCACTGGTTCAATCCGCTGGTGTGGCTGGCGTTCAGCCTTATGACAAGGGATATGGAACTTTCCTGCGACGAAAAGGTTATAGGCCGATACAGGGGCGAGGACAAAAAAGAATACTGTACAGCACTGCTGAACTTTGCCCTCAAGGATAAGCCGTACAAGATGAGTGCTGTGCTGTTTGGCGAAAGCAACTGCGGTCAGCGTATAAAAAATGTGCTTAACTTTAAACAGCCAAAGAAAATTATTGCGGCAGCTATGGCTGCGATTGTTGCTGTGGTGGCAGTTTCAACACTGGCGACAATGGAAAAAACTGCAAAGGAAAACCCGTTTATCGGTATGACCATAGAAGAACTGGACAGCACTGTGCCGCATTCCGACGAAGAAAAGCTGATGATATGGCAGGCCATGGACACCATAGCGGACAGCGATATTGAAGCTTACTTTGCAGAAAAGCTTACAAAATACTGTGCGGCAGACAGTTTTGCGGTGTTTAAGGACATCTCTGTATGTCAGGACCATCTTACACTTGCTTACGGCGAAAACCGAAAGCCGCTGGCAAACGCATCGGCTCATATAACTTTACAGCTGCTGCCTTATGACGGCGTGAATATCAAAACCGAGGCAGAAAGCTATATGGCGGATATGCTGGAATGGCTTGCCGAAGAAAGTGAGTTTTTCAGCTTTAAGGTGGAAGCAGCGGGATATACTGTGGAAAACGAAAATGGCGGCAAAATTGCCAACAGCGATGCAGACGTAACCGACAGCTTTGAAAACCCTGCAATATGGCTTAACTGGAATTCCAAAGGGACAAAGGTGTGGTATGCCGCTCAGAGCGAAAGCGAGCTTGCCGCACAGAAAATTGCTTTTGATGCGGTTAAAGGCAACGCAAACTTTATGCTTAAAAAGTTTGGCGTAGCTGCCGATAAAACTCTGCGTATAGAGTATCACGTGGAGGACGATTACTTCCTTAAAGGCAACGGCGAAACCCAGAATAAAATGGCAAAGCAGACCGCCGACCTTAACAACATTTACGCCAATATCAGCGAAAAGGTGTTGCTGCATAAGGATGTAAGAAAGTATATAGAGATAAACGGCATACAGAATGCGGTTATAGCATTCAGCCATCGTTTCCTCGAAAACGGTGTGGCGGAATTTCCGCTGGTGGTCAGCTCTTCCGATTTTGTCCCCGACTACGATGTCAATAAGTATGACAGCCTGACCGAAGCTGACGGTACACAGAAGGAAATTTACTACACAACTGTAGGTACAGGATACTTCAACGATGCGCTGTTTATCGGCGACAGCATAGCCGACGGCCTGCGTGTATATACAACATCGGAAAACTCCATAGCGGAAATTGCGGATTTTGTAACAATGGCAAACTATATGCCTTATGAATTTATGGAGGCAGAACTGTGGAACGGCGGCCAGAGTGCAACAGGCTTTGACCACACAATACTGCTGCGACCAAATAAGGTGTATATACTTATGGGCACAAATGCCCTTACATTTATGGAGGAAAAAGATTTTCTCACAGGTTATCTGGATATGGTGAAGGCACTGCGTGAAGCTTTGCCCGACAAGGATATCTACATCTGCAGCATACCGCCTGTGCGTGCGGATTTTGCCCGGACAAAGCCGATTTTCAAAAGCCTCGGATATATAAACGGACAGCTGGAAAACTTTGCAAAGGACAATGGTGCATACTATCTCAATCTTCACGAAATACTTGCGGATGACAGCAAATACGGCTGGCTTAAAGAAGAATACGCAGGGCCTGACGGTGTAAACCTTACAGGCAAAGCCTATACCGATATCATCGAATATTTACGCACACATATTGTGGCAAAGCCGGACGGCCTTGCACTGAGGGATTACGACAAATTTCTGCAGGCAATCAACTCCTCTGAAAGAGAGGAAAGGTTTACCTGGCCAACCGAGATGGGTGTACACGTTTCCCGTGGGTTTGCGGGGGCGTATCCTGCCCACGACGGCCTTGATATTGCAGGACCAAACGGCACCGAAATTTATGCCGCGGCAGAAGGCACTGTTACAACCAGGGAAGAAAGCACTGTGGGCAACGGCAACCATATAATTATCGACCACGGTGACGG
Organism: Oscillospiraceae bacterium; assembly: GCA_017435045.1. Lineage (GTDB taxonomy): Bacteria > Bacillota > Clostridia > Oscillospirales > Ruminococcaceae > RGIG3102. Next base: position 1,797 of record JAFSFT010000001.1, on the reverse strand, counting down.
CCTGCGTACCCTTTATGCCCACTGTGATAAGCTGCTTGTAAAAGAGGGCGAAAAGGTGGCAAAAGGCCAGCTTATTGCCACAATCGGTTCTACGGGTAACTCCACAGGCAACCATCTGCACTTTGGCGTTTCACGGAATTATGTTTACGAAGACCCTTATGAACTGCTGGGCAGTTATCCGTCGGTCTGTGATGAATGCGGCGAAAATGTTGTGGTGTGGACAGGCAACTTTACCCAGTGGCAGCCTGTGGAACAGACGGTATGTACCCACGGACTGACCGAGTTTACGGGATATGATATAATCTGCGAAAGACTGTATAACAGCACCTACAGCTGCGAAAAATGCGGATATACCATCGGTCAGACCATCACGCAGAAGAAAAATCAGTGCATCAGCTTGCAGCAGCTTACAGGCCGATATCAGACAGAGGACGGTTATACTGCGGTTTTCGGCTGGCCGACAGCAGGCGGGGTACGCATAACACGCGGCTTTTCCGACGGTTCTGCAGTAAGCTTTAACCCACGGGTTGTGGACGGCGTAATCCGTGCGGAAAATTCGGGATATATCACCGATATGGGTGTGGACAGCTTTGTTATATCCAACGCAACATACAGCCAAAGCTATACCCATTGTGCCCAAATACTTGTAAAAGAGGGCGACTGGGTAGAGGCTGATGCCCCTGTGGCGGTGCTGGACAACTCCATCTCCGCACAGGAATACACAATATCCCATTATGCCGATAAACACAAAGGTGTGGATATTGCAGGCCCGGCTGATACACAGATTTTTGCGGCAGCAGACGGTATTGTAAGTATGTGCGGTGTGGATAATGAATACGGAAACTATATTATCATTCAGCACGAAAACGGCTACAGGACAAAATATGCCCACTGCAATAAAATTATTGCAAAGATGGGCGAAAGGGTAAAACGTGGCCAGCATATTGCGGATATGGGCTCCAGCGGCCTTTCCACAGGCGTGCATCTCCACTTTGAGATTATAGACAAGGATGATGTACCGCAAGACCCTTACAGATACTGGTAAAACTTTAAAAGCCGGTAAAAAGGTTAACAACCTCCAGAAAAAATGTTCCCGCCAAATCACTTTGCAGTGATTTGGCGGATATTTATTTTTCCTTATCAGAATGCTCATTATCTCCTGCTGTCTTTTCTTTATTTTACTCTACCCCTTGACAATAAAATAAAAATATAATAATATTTATAAGGATATGTGTTTGTAATGCATATCCTATAAAAACACAAAGGCTGTGACAAAGACAGTACCTTTTAAACGAAATTCCAAGAGAACACGGAAAAGGTGAGAGCCGTGTAAGAGTAGTTTTTTGGGGAATATCACTTTCGAGCTGCAGTGCTGAACACTTTTGGGTAATTAAGCACTGACGGTATTTCACCGTTATGGGAAAGACATATGATGGTATGTTGTAATAGGTGGTTTATAAACAAAGATTTTATGTCTTTGTCCTGTTGACATTGGGACAAAGGCTTTTTTTATTTTTAAAAAATTTATTACGATACATCAAAACACAAAAATTTTTATGGAGGAATTGAAAATGTACAAAAGAGTACCTACCGACTTAAACTTTGTGCAGAGAGAAAAAGAAGTGCTCAATTTCTGGAAAGAAAACCAGATTTTTGAAAAGAGCATGGAAGTAACAAAGCAGGGCCCTACCTACACATTCTATGACGGCCCTCCTACAGCAAACGGCAAGCCACACATCGGCCACGTTCTCACCCGTGTTATCAAGGATATGATTCCAAGATACCACACAATGAAGG
>JAFSFT010000010.1 GCA_017435045.1 Oscillospiraceae bacterium | reverse complement strand
GTTGAGTATTCCCGAGGCAAATGCTTCCGCGTCAAGAGATATGCCTGTCCCTGAACCTTCCACCAGCTTCATTCGCATAATTTCCAGAAGTGTGCCAAGATTTTTACGGGCACCAGATGCGCCGCTTTTTCCCGCTGCTCCAGAAATGGTAACAACTTTGTCTTTTACCGCTGAACCACGATTCCAGTCGTTTGGAGCTAGTGGTCTGGACAACCAGTCCAATAAATTTTTAAGCACACCCGGAATATGATAATTATATTAAGGCGTGAAAATCAATATGCCATCAGCATCCATAACCGCCTGTCTTGCTTTTGCCACGCTGTCCGGAGCAGGAAACTCTATATCCTGATTCATAAACGGAAGTTCTGCATAGTCCATAAAACTAACCTGTGCTTTTTCCGCCAGCATTTCTTCCACGTATCTGGCAAGCTGCATATTAAAGGAGTTTTTTCTTAAAGAACCTACAATCATCAAAACTTTTTTCATATGAATATCCTCCGTTTCAGAAGTATAGTTATTACTATTTGTTTTTATTTTACCATACAAATAAGCGGATTTCTGTGATATTCTCACCTATTAAGAAAAGGAGCCGTAATGGGCAAATACGACGACATAATCAACCTGCCTCATCCCGAACCAAAAAAGCACCCGCGAATGTCTATGGAAAACCGCGCTGCACAGTTTTCTCCTTTTGCTGCACTGACAGGACACAACGAGGCGATAAAAGAAACCGAACGTCTGACCGACAGCAAAATTGAACTTGCCGAGGACACCATAACCGACATCAACCGAACGCTGATGTGGATAAGGGATAATATAAAATCCAGACCGCAGGCAGTGGTTACATACTTTGTCCCCGACTATAAAAAAATGGGCGGTAAATACATTACCGCCACTGTGAATATTGTAAAGATTGATGAAGTTAACAATGCAATTGTAACCGCTGATGAAGTTACAATTGCGGTGCATAATATATTGGAAATTATAATGTAACCCAAAATACTATCAGTGTTATCACCAAATAAACCCAAATTAAACTTTTTTCATAAAATTATCTCCGTATATATTGTATCAAAAACCTTATACAAGACTTCATCAAAGCGATAATGATAAATTTACATAAGACAACACGTAACTATAAATCACTAAATTTACCTATTCAAAATATTTAAACACATCTTTCATATTGATTAAGTACTTTTTACCTGATTTGTGATATTTTATTTGATTAGTTTTACACAAATTGCGTATAAAACCTTCAGTAATTGCACAATCGGGATCAAGTTTTTTAAGTTCTTCAACTACTCCGCTGATTGTTCTGATTTTATCCATAAAATCACTTCCTTTCTTTTGCAATTCTAATTATTTTTTTAGAGAAAAACCCGCACTTATCCTGACAAATAGCTCAAAATAAGCACGGGTAATACACGTGTTATGGTTGCCAAAGCAACTTTTATATCTCCTGACTCTGTATCACTGGGATACACAAAAGTCTCTGTTGCCCTTTTGTTATTACGATTCACCTGACTGTAGTTTTATATTTTATATTCATAATAGTATTTACTTTTCGGAGTAATTTCAAGTTTTTTGCACCATTTTAAATTATTTTGCTGCAATTTTCTATTTTCTGACGATTTCTTCTGATTTTCAATTATTCTATGTACAAATCATAAAATCCCGAATTTTACGATAAACACTTTCGCTTGAAATAACTTTCTCAGTAACTTCAGTGATTATACGATACAATTCCGGATACGATACAGATTTAAAGTCTATTGCTCCTGTGCTTAAATTTAATTGTTTTCAGCCTTACAGAGTTTTACTTTGTAAGGCTTTTTATATTTCATCTTTCATTATACTCAACGGCACAATCTTTCCATATAATTATTCTGTTCTCTGATAGAATTTTCTTTATCACTCATTGATTTGTCGCTGAACTCATACACCACATAATCAGGGCTGATTTTGTCAATTATCCCTCTGATGCTTTTGTGGGCAAACGGTCTGTGAACATCAACTTTCATCACATAGTCGTAAGCCTGGGCAAAGCGCTGCCAGAAGTCTTCCTTTATATCCACACCATTTTTGTAGAACTCTTTTGCAAAAGCGCCTTCGAGTGTGCCGTGGAGATGCACACCCTTTACATAGCAAAGCAGGTTACTGTGTTTATCCAGCATTTTGTGGATATATTTCGCCCCATCTTCCCAGCTTTGCAAATCTTTATTTGTGTGCATAAGATGGCCGATATCCAGCATTATGCCTTTGTTTTTATACTCAATATTATCAAGCATATATTTTGTAAGCTGCGGGTCTGTAAAATCAAAGCCCTGCCACCACAGATTTTCAAGCAGAAGTGCAAAGGTGTAGTTTTTGTCTTTGAACAGTCTGTTTGCCACATCACACAAAGCATCAATAACCTCTTTGTGAGAGTATTTAAACTGCCCTGTAAGTGTCTCGGTTGTGCCGATTTCCACAACGTGCATTACAACATACTTTGCACCAAGCTGCTGTGCAAAATCCAGCTGATTTTCAATCTGGCTGTATACAGCATCAAAGCTGTCGCCGCCGTAAAACTGCTGCCATACATCTCTGCCGCCGTATTCTTCATCAAGGGCAGCAAAATCTCCCTTGTACAAGTCCATCCAGGCATTAAAAAACGGCAGGTGCAGGCCAATAACCCTGCTGCTGTCTATTTCCTGCGGATAGTCTCCCGCACAGATAACTTCAAAGCCGTCAAGATTAGTTTCTTCCAAAAAATTATTCAGTTTTTCTCTGTCGCAATAGTCACCGAGACAGTCTTTATTTGCGATAAGGTTGGTTAAAAATTTCATAGTTTACAGAATATAATATTTATCATTTTCTAACAGATATCCGTGTCCGCACTTTGGCTGCCACTGATATCTGTTTTTGTTTTCGTTATTAAATAAGTTTGCCATTATTGTGGCAATAACACCGCCGTGGGTGATAATCACAGTGTCTTTATCGCTTGCAGCAACATCTCTTAACGCCGCAAGCACCCGTTTTTCCATCTGTGACCCGCTTTCGCCTTTTGGAGCAACGTTGGTATAGTTGTCGCCATTCAGCCACTGCTGATATTCGGCAGTATCCTTTAACTCATTATAACTCTTCATCTCAAAAATGCCAAAGTCTATTTCTCTCAAACGACGGTCGATATTGTGAGCAACATCACCAACAGTTCCAAATTACTGTGTTACAATCCAAACCTCTAATATATTTATTCTCGTAAACATAGTTTTTTAAAAGCAAATGTCTGCTTCCTATGTTTTTTAAAAGTATTTACCGGTTCCCCTCTTTTACAATCAGGATCAAGCTTTCTGCTTTTGATAAATTACAATTATTTCAGAGATAATTATACACTAAATATAAAACATTATACATTGATACTTTCGGATGTTGTCTTTGTATAACCAGACAGCCAGGTTCTGCCTGCTTCTATCTGTCTTAACACTTCGCAAGGTGCTGTGCCGCCGTAGGATTTGCGTGCTTCCACACACCCTTTTATGCTGATATCTCCAAGAGACTGCACTGTAATTCTTGCGTCAATACCATGCAGGTCCTCATCGGTCAGCTGTTCAAAGCCGCAGTTTTTCTTTTCGCACAGCTTTACCATTCTGCCTACTATGGAGTGGGCTTCCCTGAACGGTATGCCCTGCATTACAAAATGTTCGGCAATGTCGGTGGCATTGAGAAAACCCTTGTCAAGCTGTGCTTCTATCATGTCCATACGGAACTCGGTTTTATCCAGCATCTTTGCAAATATTTTTATGCTGGCTTTCCAGGTGTCAATGGCATCAAACAGGCTTTCCTTATCCTCCTGAAAATCCTTGTTGAAGGACAAAGGCGTGCCTTTCATCACCGTGAGCATCTGCATAAGATGTCCGTACACACGGCCGACCTTTCCACGGAGAAGCTCCGCAATGTCAGGATTTTTCTTCTGCGGCATAATGCTGCTGCCTGTACAGTAGCTGTCGTCGATTGCTATGTAGGAAAACTCTGTTGAGTTCCACCAGGTAAATTCCTCTGCCCAGCGGGAAATATGCATCATGGACATTGATGCCACGCTTAAAAACTCGATTGTATAATCTCTGTCCCCCACCACGTCCATTGCATTTTCACAAGGGGCTTTAAACCCAAGCAATTCGCTTGTGTAGTGGCGGTCGGTCGGCAGTGTTGTGCCTGCCATTGCACAGGCACCAAGAGGGTTTACATTCATTCTTTCAAGGGCATCCTGCAACCGCTCCATATCTCTTTTAAACATCTGGAAATATGCCATAAACATAAAGCCCAGGGTTACAGGCTGTGCGTGCTGCAGATGGGTGAAGCCCACAGTTATTGTGTCTGCATATTTCTCCGCCTTGCGCAGGATAATCCTCTCGAATTCACAAAGCATCCCGAGAATTTCCCGCATCTCCCTGCGCAGATACAGCCTTGTATCGGTCTGACACTGGTCATTGCGGCTGCGTGCGGTGTGCAGTTTTTTGCCCACGTCGCCGATGCGCTCAATCAGACGTTTTTCCACACCCATGTGGATATCCTCATCCTCGGTGGTAAAAATAATTTTGCCCTCTGCAATGTCTCTGCGGATTTCTTCAAGTCCGCTTATAATTTTTTCTTTGTCTTCTTCGGATACAATCTTCTGCTTTGCCAGCATTGTAACGTGAGCAATGCTGCCGTCTATATCCTCATTGTACATTCTTTTATCAAAATGTATGGACGCATTGAATTCCTTTACGATGTCATCCATATCCTTTTCAAATCTTCCGCTCCATAAGCTTGCCATTGTGTATTCTCCTTATTTCGCTTTTTCTGATTGTATATGCTGATTTTACAGTTCTACAACTGTGCCGATATTATTTTCTTCTGCCGCCTCCAGTATCTGCGCCGCTGAAGCAAGGTCCTGCAGAGCGATACCTGTGGAGTCGAACACTGTGATGTCTTCCGCAGAGGTCCTGCCTGCCACTGTGCCGTTTATAACCTCACCGATTTCACCACAGTGATCTGCGAGCACACCCTCAATGTGCGGGATTTCACATTCGCCCACATCAAAGCTCTGTATGGTATCGTCGGCAAAGGCTCTTGCCGATGCAAATATTGCTCCGTCAATCTCCTGCTTACCCTTGAGGTCTGCACCCACACAGCTGATATGTGTGCCTTTCTGCACCCACTCCGCTTTTATCATAGGCTGACGTGACGGTGTTGCCGTAAGGATAATATTGCTGTTTCTGACCGCTGTTTCGATATCTTCTTCTGCTGTGATTGTGCAGTTGAGCTGTGCTCCGGATTCTTTAAGCAGTTTTTCCACCTTTTCTGCTATGCTGCCAAGACGTTCTTCCGCTGCAGACGGATTATGCGGATTTGCAAGAACAACCTTTTCCACATCAGGCTTTACCAGCAGTGTTGCCGCAACAAGATACGGTGCAAGGGCACCGCAGCCCACCATAAGCAAATTTTTTGCGTCCTTGTCTGCAAGATATTTTACACCTATTGCCCCTGCTGCCCCTGTGCGGTAGTCGGTGATTGGCCCTGCATTGAGCAGTGCCTTTGGCTGGCCGTTGGCAATATCAAACACCATTGTTGTGCCGTGTAGTGTTGGCAGATTTTTTGTGCGGTTTTCAATGTGCCAGCTTACCAGCTTGAAGCCGAAAATACCCTTGCCGTTAAGATTGCCCGATTTGATGTCAAGGTCAGCCTTGCCGGGTTCAAATTCGTGGAAAACCATAGGCCAGATTTCCCCCGTGCCCGAGTTCTTTTCGCTGTATGCCTGTTCCACCGCCTTTAATGCGTCGGCAAGTGTAAACACCTTTTTTATATCTTCCTTATTAAGTACTCTTATCTTTGCCATAACTATTCTCCCTTTGTCACCAGTTCAAAATATTCGCTGATTGCCGCAAGACCGTTTCTGAGTGTTTCGCTGTCGCAGGCATATCCAAGACGGAAGCAGTGTTCTTCTTCAAAGCAGTCCCCCGGAGTTACAAATGCGCCTGTTTTTTTGTACATATCCACACAAAGGTCATAGGACGGAATATCAAGGTCATAATGTATAAGTGCAGTTGTGCCCGCCATTGGCTTTACATAGCTTACGTGGCTTTCTTCGCCAACCCATCTGTCCACTGCCGCAAGGTTTTCGCGCACAATTGCTCTGTTTCTTGCCAGCAGTTTGTCGCTGTGGCTGAGGGCAAGTGCCGCAATTGTTTCGTCAAGCATACCGCAGCTGATAAGGTTGTAGTCGCGGTGGGACAGCATTGCCGTCACAGCAGCTTTGTCGTGGGTTGCAATCCAGCCAAGGCGTATACCCGCAAGGGAGAACACCTTGGACATACTGCTTACAGAGATGCCTTTGTCATACAAATCAACTATGGATTCGCACCATACATCTGTCTGGGTCAGATGGCGGTAAACCTCGTCGCACAGTACCCATGCACCAACACTTTTTGCCACATCCACAATTTCCAGCAGCATTTCCCTGCTCATAAGTGCACCCGTCGGGTTGTTTGGGTTGTTTACACAGATCATCTTTGTCTGCGGTGTAACAAGGCTTTTGAGCTCGTTTATATCCAGCAGATAGCTGTTTTCCTTTTTAAGCTGCAAAATGTCCACCTTTGCACCCATAGCTTCCGGTATGGAGTAGAGTTGCTGATAGGTAGGCATAATACTTATGATGTGGTCGCCTGCAGAGATAAGGGACATAAACACGTGATGGTTTGCCCCTGCTGCACCGTGGGTAGGCACAATTTCATCAGGAGTGATGGTTTTATAAAGTCTGCTTACCCCCTCTTTGAACTTCGGCATACCTGTTATATCGCCATAGGAAAGGCGTCTGGAAAGCAGCATATCGACAAAGACAGCTTCGTCCTCGCCGCAAAGCTGCAAAAGCTGTTTAAGAGAAACGGAATCCACACAAGTTTCAGCAATGTTGTATTTTGCACCGACCTCCCATTCGTTCATCCATTCTTCCACTGCAAAAGGTTTGATTTTCATGAGTTTTCCTCCTTAAAAGTAAAAGGCACTCAGAGCCTTTCCTTATAACGTAAAATACGCCGTACCTACGGAAACGCTCTGAATGCCTTTTGGTCCCCACCCGGTGGTGAAGAAAGCAATATTAAATTAAGAATAACATAGCACAAAGTTAAAAAAGTGTCAAGTGATGCGGTTCTATTTAACATTCCATTAAATATATTAGTGTTATTACGCATTAATTCAAGTCCGGTATGGTCAACAACTTTTTAAAAAATTTTTGTTTATTTTACCAGCTTTACAATTTGGATAAAATCAACATCTTTGCTGCTACACTTTTGTGCAATTTGCACACATACTATGAGAAATTTCTATAAACAAACAGCCCCTGTCTTTAACTACAAGGGCTGTTCTGTATATACAATTTAAATTATGTTAATCCGCTGTGCTTATTGGAATTTATTTGTCGTTTTAAACGATTTTTAATAAACAGAATCTTATCGGCATCCTTCTTTTTGCGGACATTTATTCTGTATCCATCTTTCGAGGATGCTTCATACACCTTTAAATACTGTTCCAGAGAAAGCAGTCTGAAACCGACACCGCAATCGTTTTTATACTCAATATTGGAAAGGCTGATTCCTGCAAAAGATTCCAGTTCTTCAAGGGGTGCATAAGAACAGCAAATTTCGTTTTTCTGAAAGGTATGCTCATATTCATCAATCAGAACATACCCCTCTTTTGCCAGTACATCCTTGAATTCTGCCCATCTTTCCTGCACAAAAACACTTGGTATCAGTATATCAATGTCATCGGAATTGAGATTTTCACCTGTTATATATTCAAGACCCAAAGAACCGTACATCAGTGGAGTGATTCCAAATTTATCTGCAAGTAATTTTGCATTTTCCAAAAACAATGCTTTTTTCATAATACACCCAAAATAAAGATTGCAATTTATAACACGCCAAACAAGATAAAACCAACTGTGTTTATGGCAAAGTTCGCAAACATATGGACAAACCAGGATGGGTATATATTATCGTTCAGCTCATTGAGCCAGTTGAATATATATCCGCCGATGATAAGTCCCAGCAGCAACAGCAGCAACGCCTACAAATTAAACATTCCTACAAGCATTCCAACGTGGTACACTGCAAACAGTGTTGAACTGAATATATAGGCAGTTTTACGTGTTGTGTATTTTTTTAAGGTTATAAAGCCAAAGCCTCTGAAGAAAAATTCTTCAAGGAATGAATTCATAAGTGAAATATACAACGAAACATATATAAAGTTTTTAGCAGTAATACCCATACCCTGGGTTAAACTGGAGGTCACATTGGAAAAATCGATTATTCCTCTTGTCAGAAAATAACCGCCCACAATAACCGCATACACACCAATGCCCAGCAACAAGGCTCTGACTATACCGTCTTTTTTAAGAACAAACAGCTTTTTGAAATCATCGACTGCATCCTTGTTTTTTGCAAAGAACATCACAGGCAAAGCCAGAAAGAACAAAATTTTAATGGGTATTTTAACAAAGTAGTTCGGATGCACAAAAGCATCAATCAGAGTGATTGCAATCGAAAACAAAAGTACCGATGACATTATTGATATCTTTCTGTTCATAGTGCAGCCCCTTTCGCCGAAATTATATGTTTTTATAATACCATAAGTTTATATTGTCATACAATATCGCAATGTTCCATAAATAAAATGGCATAAGATATACCAACATTTTATACAGTTTTAACTGTTGTTACCTTGTCTGATTTTCATTTTCTGCCAGCAATTCTATACTATCTTTATTATCTATTTGTCATTGATATTCAACAGGCCGCACGCTGCTGTGCAGAATATTTTTTCCAGTTCACTTTCCGAAAGCCCGCTGCTTTTTATCCGTTCAACAGCTTTTTTCTGACTGTCCCACGGACTGTCAGAGCCGAAAAGCACCCTGTCTGCACCAAATTTGCGGACAAGACTGCAAAACTGTCCGCTGTTCATCAATAAGCTGTCATTTTCGGCATAATAGCTGTCGTTTTCTCTTGGTGTAATGCCTCCCAAAGTAAATGCCGTGTCCAGATAAACATTTGGAATCGGCAGAAGCTCTTCCGCTTCATCCCAAAGCTTCCAGCCACCCATATGTGCCGCCACAAACTTTACAGGACCCGCCTGCTTTAAAGCTTCTGATATCATCTTAGGTGTAGAGTTAACTGCTCCGGGGAAGCCTATATCCAGACCTGCATGGGCTACAACAACAAGACCAAGCTCTCCTGCCCTTTCAAGTATACGGATATAACGGATATCGTTCTGATTTACCCCCTGATATACAGGGTGTATTTTTATGCCTTTGAGTCCAAGCTGTGCCACACGGCCAAGTTCATATTTCCAGTTTTCGTAGTCGGGATGCATACATCCAAAAGAAAATATGCCCTTATCTGCATACAGTTCATTAAACTGTGCCGAATAGGTGTTCATACTTTCCACATTGGATGCTTTAACTGCAACAGGCAGCATAACCGAAAGGTCAACACCAGCTTCTGACATTGATTTTAAGATACCTCTGGCTGTACCGTCTGAAAATGCTTTTATATGTGCTGTACTGCTCAGCTTTTCCACTGCCGATGCAGCAATTTTCTCCGGAAAACTGTGTGTGTGAAAATCTATAATCAAATAACCGCCTCCTTGCGATTAATTATCCGCAAAATAAAGGGCAGGTATGCACTTAACCTGCCATACCTGCCCATGAATTATATTATCAGATAATAACTTTATGATATGCTTCGTCAGCTTCGTAAAGGTCAAAGCCAACCTTTCGCAATGCATCTGCCGCTTTTTCGGCATCGTTGCATTTGAGAACTGCAGATGCATCCTCGCCGTTTGCAAAGGCATACATATATTCAACATTTACACCTGTTTCCATAATAGCGTGCATTGCTTTGCTGAGAGAGCCTGCAGCGTGAGGAACACGCAAAGCAATAACCTCTGTAAGCATTGCGGTAAAGCCTGCTTCCTTAAGCACAAGCACACCTTTTTCAGGCTCGGAAACTATCATACGGAGCATACCGTATTCAGAGCTGTCTGCAAGACTGAGTGCTACAATATTAACTTCGCCTGCACCGAGTGTTTTGAGAACACTGTCAAGGCGGCCTTCTTTATTTTCAAGAAATACTGATAACTGATGGATTGTGTAATTCATACTTATACCTCCTTACAGATTGCGGTTATCGATTACACGTTTGGCTTTGCCTTCGCTTCTCTGGATAGATTTTGGTTCACAGAGTTTTACTTTTACAGCTATGCCGAGAGCCTGCTTAAGTGCATTTTCAATTCTCTTTTTAAGAGCATCCAGTTTGCGGATTTCGTCAGAGAAGTATTTTTCGTCCACTTCAACCATAACTGTAAGTACGTCAAGGTTATTTTCGCGGTCTACAACCATCATGTAGTGCGGTGCAACACCTTCGCCAACAGAAAGAAGTGTAGCTTCTACCTGTGTCGGGAATACGTTAACGCCACGGATAACCTTCATATCGTCTGTACGTCCCTTGAATTTCTGGATACGTGGCAAAGTTCTGCCGCATTCGCACTTGGAGTATTCAATACTTGTAAGGTCTTTTGTTCTGTAACGGATAAGAGGCATACCCTCTTTGGAAAGTGTTGTGAACACAAGCTCGCCTGTTTCGCCCTCTGCACAAGGTGTGTGGTCAACAGGGTTGAGCACTTCCGGGAAGAAGTGGTCTTCGTAAACGTGAAGACCTTTGTGGTGGATACAGTCGCAGGCTACACCAGGACCTGTGATTTCGCAAAGGCCGTAGATGTCAAAGCAGTTTACATTGAGTGTATCTTCAATCTGATGTCGCATTTCGTCTGTCCATGGTTCTGCACCGTTGATACCTGCTTTAAGCTGCAGACGTTCTACAATTCCCGCTTCCTTTGCTGCTTCTGCAAGATACATTGCATAGGATGGTGTGCAGGCAAATGCTGTTGCACCAAAGTCTTCCATACACATAAGCTGACGCTGTGTATTACCAGATGACATAGGGATGGACATACAGCCCAGTGCACGGGCACCAAGGTCAAGGCCCATACCGCCTGTAAACAGACCATAGCCATAGCAAACGTGAAGCTTGTCTTCCTCTGTAAGGCCTGCCATTGTGAGGGCACGTGCAACGCATTCGCCCCATACATCAACGTCTTTTTCTGTGTAGGATGCAAGTGTAAGTTTGCCTGTTGTACCAGATGTGCCCTGAACACGTGCAATTTTGCTCTGCGGCACTGCCAGCAGACCGAAAGGATAGTTTTCTCTCAGGTCTTCTTTTGTAGTGAAAGGAAGCTTGCCGATATCATCAATACTCTTGATATCTTCAGGTTTAACGCCGGCTTCGTCCATTTTTTTGCGGTAAAATGCAACGTTTTCGTACACGTTCTTAACCTGTTTTACCAGTTTTTCACTCTGGAGTGCCTTCATCTCCTCTCTGCTCATACACTCGATTTCCGGATCACGAATTTTTTCTGACCAGTTTTCCAATGCGGTTTTTGCCATTTTGTTTTCCTCTTTTCATTTTAATATCCATACAAGCGGGTTATTCAGTTACGAGCTGATAGCCCACATCAAATGCATTCTTATTAATTTCCACTGTTTTCGGAGGAACAGTTCTTTCTATAACCTTATGCCACTGTTCCACAGAAAAATCCATATGCTGTGCTGCAACGCCAAGAACAATAAGGTTGAATACTCTGGAATTGCCAAGCTTTTTGGCTTCTTCTGTTGCATTTACAGAATATACATTATATTTCTCTTTAAGATTTTCAATTATATTTTCCGGATACTCTGCAGCACCGATAACAACAGGCATAGGGTCAATACGCCAGTCGTTTATAACAAGGGCACCATCCTTTTTGAGAAAATGTGCATAACGCAGAGCTTCCAGCTTTTCAAAAGCAATTATAACATCTGCCTGTCCTTCCTCCACTATAGGCTCGTACACATTTTCACCATAGCGTACAAAGGTTACAACACTGCCGCCGCGCTGTGCCATACCGTGCACCTCTGACAGCTTAACATCATATCCTGCTTCGATGGCAAGGCCGCCGAGAATACGGCTGGTGAGGAGAGTACCCTGTCCGCCAACACCGACAATCATAATATTTCTTGTTGCCATATTACCCCTCCTTAACCAGTCTTATTGCACCTGATTTACACAGCTTTGCGCATAAACCGCAGCCTGTGCACATTGTATCGTCAATCATAACTTTTCCATCTGCCTGTTTGGTAATTGCAGGGCAGCCCGGTTTAAGACACAGACCGCAGCCTTTGCATTTTTCTGTATCAACAACACAGAAAGGCTTTCTGCCCTTTGTAAGCAGTACGCAAGGTGTTTTGGTTATGATTACAGAAACCTCGTCTTTCTGCTGTTCTTCCTTTATTGTTTTTTCCAGCAGCTCAAGGTCAAAGGCATTTACACTGATAACATTTTTAACGCCGATTGCCCTGCAGAGTGTCGGAATATCAATTGCATAAGCCGCATCGCCCATAAGGGTTTTGCCTGTTGCGGCATGGTCCTGATGGCCTGTCATACCAGTTGTGGAGTTATCCATAATGATAACCGTACCGCTGGCATTGTTATATACCATATTAATAAGGGAGTTTACACCTGTGTGCATAAAGGTGGAATCGCCGATAACCGCAACCCAGTTTTTTATAAAATCCTTACCTTTTGCTTTTTCCATACCATGCAGGCTGGATATACTGGAGCCCATACATACTGTTGTGTCAACAACACTCAATGGTGCAACCGCACCAAGTGTATAGCAGCCTATATCGCCTGCTGCGTGGAGGCCAAGTTTTTTAAGGGTGTGATAAACACTGCGGTGAGGACATCCCGGGCAGAGAATAGGTGGTCTTCCCGGTGCCTGTGCAGGCTGTGCAAAATCTGCCTTTTCCCCAAGAATTGCAGCCTTTATCATATTTGCACTGTATTCGCCCAGAACTGTAAACAGTTCCTTTCCCACAGCTTCTATACCCCAGGCCTTTACCTGTTCTTCAATAACAGGGTCAAGTTCTTCGATTATGTAAAGCCTGTCCACCTTTGAAGCAAAATCGCAGATAAGCTCTTTTGGCAGAGGATTTACCATACCAAGCTTTAATACGGAAGCATTCGGCAGTGCTTCTTTAACATACTGATAAGGGATACCGCTGGTGATAACACCAATAGATGTATCCGCCATTTCCACCCTGTTTATATCCATTGTGTTTGCCGCAAGTGCAAGCTCTGCGTTTTTCTGTTCGATAACAGCATGACGTGGCTTTGCATTGTTTGGCATCATAACATTTTTACCGATATTTTTTACATATGGTTTATCCTGATTTGCACATGGTTCGCACAGTTCAACTATGCCCTGGGAATGGGCAAGTCTTGTGGTAATACGCAGCACTACAGGGCGGTCAAATTTTTCGCTTATTTCAAAGGCAAGCTTTGTGTATTCCTTGGCTTCGGCACTGTCGCTTGGTTCAAGCACAGGCAGCTTTGCAGCACGTGCAACCATTCTTGTGTCCTGCTCGTTCTGGCTGCTGTAAAGACCAGGGTCGTCGGCAACCATAAAAACAAGGCCGCCGTTTACACCTATATAAGATATACTGTAGGCAGGGTCTGCCGCAACATTGAAGCCAACGTGTTTCATACAGGCCATTGCTCTGCTGCCCGCAATTGATGCCCCAAGTGCAACCTCTGCCGCCACCTTTTCGTTTGGTGACCATTCGCAGTAAAGACTGTCCTTATACTGTACAAGGTATTCACTTATCTCGGTGCTTGGTGTGCCGGGATATGCAGCCGAAACCTTTACACCCGCCTCAAATGCACCACGGGCAATGGCTTCGTTGCCAAGCATTATCACTTTTTTTGTCTTTGCCATTTTGTGATTATCCTTTCAAATATTCTGATGTATATAAATACAAATTATTTTTGTTATGTAATATTAAAAAAGCAATTAATATCAATGCTTTTTAAAAACATATCTTATTTTGCTGAACAAATTGCAGTCAATGATTAATAATGTAAAATTATAACATATTTATCCACAACAGTAAACTGATTTTTTTGCAACATCCTGCATATATATTCCCCACACAAGGATGTTTCTTTACAGTAACTGCCTTTTGTTCTGCTGGCTACACTTTTGTGTCAACGTCTCATATTGATATAAACATAAAATTCAGCAAATAAAAAATGTCATTCTCTGGAGTTAACACTCCTTTGAATGACATTTTGCTTTTTATCACGTAATTATCCTCTATTTCAAAGTAACAATTGCTGTTTTTATCAATAGAATGTTGCCAGTTCTTCTTCCGGGGCAGAAGTCATCGCCACAGATGTAACCTGAATAACAGGACCAGGCTTTTTGTAGCCCGAATGTTTCTGTATTGCAACTGTGCCTGTAACCATAACCCACTGACGCATCTGCAGTGATGTGCTGTTTTTCCATTTGCAGGCCACTGCACTGTATTCGATATCATCAGCACAGCAGGTCATAATATGGCGTCCGCAGATAAAGCTGTCGTTCGGCAGAGATGGATCTCTGTAAACAAGGCCTTTGAACTTCACGGTTTTTCCCTCAAATTTTTCAGTTTCGGCAGCCAGTTCTCTGTAAAAATATGCATAGTCCTGGTCTTTGATAACCACAACATCTGCATTTAAATCAAACGGCAGAGGGTCTTCAATTGTGTCAGGTACAATAGTGCCGTCTTCCAGCTCGTACATAATCTGCACATTGCGGTTTACACTGCGTACAACCTTGTGCAGTGCCATAAAGTCATCCTGGCTTGCAACACGGTTAAAGGTTACAAGGTCGCAGGATGTAAGCTTGTCCACCACAAGGCTTCTGATATTTTTGTTGTAACTTTCAAAGGTTGCTGCATCGCCCACAAACATCTCCTGATATACAGACCAGTTGTCCGGCAGGCTGTCAAAGAATTTATCAATTCTCCACATACCGTTGTACTCCACAAACACAAGGTTTGTATTGTATTTTTTCTTTAAATCAATAAACAGCTGTGGCGTAAGCTCGTCTTCTGCGTCAATGCTTTCGCAATATATATTTGAGGATTTGAACTCGGATGGTTCATACTCCTCTATGCCCTCCTCGCAGGTGAGCAGCAGAACATTGCCGTGCTCGCCAAGGTCCTGACTTGCAAGAACCTCCTGGATAAATTTTGTTTTGCCTGCTTCAAGAAAGCCTGTAACCAGATAAACAAAAGTATTCATATAAACTCCTTTAAATTAAAGTTTGAACAGCTCTTTGATTGCTGCTTCGTTGATTTCGGCACCGATAACACAGATACGTCCTGTTGGTGCAGCACTGCCGCTGCGGACATCCGGTTCTCCTGGCACATAGTCAAAGTGGATAAATCCGTCTGTACCGTTTACAATGCCTTTTGCACGGAGGATAATGCCGTACTTTTCTTCATCTTCAAGGGCAGAAAGTGCGTTTGCAATTTCCTCGGCTGTATAACGGCGGCCTGTCTCTGCACCAAAGCTTGTGAACACCTCGTCAGCATGGTGATGATGGTGGTCATGGCCACAATCGCAGTGTTCATCATGATGATGGTGGTGATGTTCGTGTTCGCAGTCACAGTCTTCATCGTGATGATGGTGGTGATGTTCATGTTCACAGCCACAGTCTTCATCGTGATGATGGTGGTGATGTTCATGTTCACAGTCGCAGTTTTCATCGTGGTGATGGTGGTGATGTTCATGTTCACAGTCTTCATCGTGATGATGGTGATGATGATGTTCATGTTCACAGCCGCCGTCTTCATCGTGGTGATGGTGATGATGTTTAACCTCGCCTGCAAGCTGTTCCAGTTCTGCTTTAAGCGTATTTTTCTTTTCCAGCAGTTCAAGAATCTGTGCACCTGTCAGCTGTTCCCAAGGGGTTGTAAGAATATCTGCATGGTCATTGTGGCTGCGGAGAAGCTCCACGCAGGCAGTCAGCTTACTGTCAGAAGTTTTTCCTGTATGGCTGAGGATTATTGTATTGGCACTTTCAACTTGATTGTTGAAAAATTCGCCAAAGTTTTTCATATACATTTTGCATTTATTTACGTCTACAACTGCAGCAATAGCATTGAGTGTAACATCCGCTTTTACATCCTGCACTGCACGGATAACATCGCTGAGTTTGCCCACGCCGGATGGCTCGATAACCACACGGTCAGGGGTATAATCACGCAGCACCTTTCTGAGTGCCTCGCCAAAATCGCCCACCAGACTGCAGCAGATACAGCCAGAGTTCATCTCTGTAATATTTATGCCTGCATCCTGCAGAAAACCGCCATCAATACCGATATCGCCAAATTCGTTTTCTATAAGCACCAGCTTTTCTCCTGCATAAGCTTCGGAAATAAGCTTTTTGATAAGTGTTGTTTTACCTGCACCGAGAAAGCCTGAAAAGATGTCAATTTTTGTCATTTCACATACCTCTTATATTACAATCATAAAGGTTAGCAAAGACTAACCCATCGTTCACAATAAACGGCCTACACTCAAGGCAAGCCGTAAAATTCCATTTTTATTTTATACCACCATCCATATATTGTCAATGTGATACTGCCAGTTATCACATTTTATACTGTTAAAACAAAGATTGTTATATAATAGTATTTACATATTATAAAAATTTGATATAATGATAAAATATATTATTAATAAAGGAGAAAAGTTATGTTTGCTATTTTTGAAAGCATTACAAACTGGTTGTGGGGACTCCCACTTCTTATCACAATTATCGTAACAGGTGTATTTCTGACATTCAGAACAGGCTTTTTCCAGTTCCGTCACTTTGTATATATTGTAAAAAATATGTTCAACAAAGAAAGCCGTGACGGCAGTGGCGAAGACAAAAAAGCCCTTACACCATTCCAGGCAATTTCAATTGCTATCGGCGGTACAGTTGGTGTTTCCAATATGTCCGGTGTTGCTACAGCTGTTGCAACAGGTGGTCCTGGTGCACTTTTCTGGCTGTGGATTGCAGCTCTTCTTGCTATGGTTATAAAGATGTGCGAAGTTACACTTGGCGTTTACTACCGTCAGAAGCAGGAAGACGGCACATACATTGGTGGTCCTACTTTCTACATGCAGAAAGGTCTTGGCGAAGAAAAGAAATTCCCGCTCTGGGGCATTCTCGCAGTTGGCTTTGGTGCAATGATTTTCAGCACATGGTTCATCACAGCACAGAACTATACAGTTTCTGAAGCTATCGGTTCCACATTTAACATTCCATTTATTGTGCCTTCCATCGTTTATGTAATTGCTATCTATGTGGTTATCATCGGCGGCGTTAAAAAGGTTGGTAAAATTGCATCTTATATGGTTCCTCTTATGTGTGCGTTCTATGTAGTTGGCTGTATCATCATCCTCATCAGAAACGCAGCAGCTATCCCTGGTGCATTTGCACTCATCCTCAAAGGTGCATTCACAGCACAGGCAGCAACAGGCGGCTTCCTTGGTGCAGGTGTTGCAACAGCAATGCGTCTTGGTTTTGCAAGAAGTGTATACTCCAACGAAGCAGGCTGGGGTACATCTCCAATGATTCACGCATCTGCAAAAACAGACCATCCTGTAAAACAGGGCCTCTTTGGTGCATTTGAAGTATTTATGGACACAATCGTTGTTTGTTCCATGACAGGTCTTGTTATTATCGTAACAGGCTACTGGAACTCCGGTCTTCAGGGTGCAACACTTACACTTACAGCATTTGAAAGCGGCATCGGCTTCCTTGGCCGTGTTCTCGTTGCAGTATCCATCTTCCTGTTTGGTCTTACAACATCCACAGGCTGGTTTACATATTACAGCGTAATTCTCAAACACTGGCTTGGCAACAGAAAGAAACTGCTCAACGTTGCAGAAAAAATCTTTATTTTTGGCACACCACTCTGGGGTATGCTTGTAACAATCCTCAACGTATACAGCAACGGCACACCAGCACAGCTGTGGACAATCTGCGACTTTACAACAATCGTTCCTACATTCTTCAACGTAATTACACTGTTTGCACTCAGCGGCACATTTATCAAACTGCTCAAGGACTACAAAGCACGTTATATGGGCATTGGTGAAGTTGACCCTGAAATTGAACTGTTCTACGAAGATAAAGTTAACAAAACAAAATAATCAAAGACTGAAAAATTATGGATAAAGTTTTTTACAACGGTATAATCCGAACTCTTGACGATGAAAACACAGTTGCACAGGCTGTGGGCATAAAAGACGGAAAAATTGCATTTATCGGCACCGACAGCGAAGCTGAAAAGCTGGAATGTTCCGAAAAAATTGACCTTGGCGGCAGATTGCTGCTGCCGGGTTTTGTGGACACACATATGCATCTGCTGCACTATGCATTTGTAGAAAAATCTGTTAAACTTTTTGACTGCAAAAGCGTAGAGGATGCACTGGCACTTGCCAGAAAACGTCTGGAAGAAACCAAAGAACAGCCACTTTCCTGGCTTTTCTGCCGCGGCTGGAATCACGAGCATTTCTATGTGCCACGTTATCCTCACAAAGACGAGCTGGATGCGCTTTCCACAGAAATACCAATTATTATGGTGCGTGTTTGCGGCCACGTGGCTGTATGCAACAGCTGTGGTCTGGAACTTCTCAGAAAAATCCCACAGTTTGATGAAATCAAGCAGGATGTGGACTTTGAAACAGGCCTTATCAAAGAAAATGCGGTTCAGTTCTACTATTCTGTCCTTGAAGCACCCACACAGGAAGAAGTTGAAGATTTAATCCGTTTTGGTATAAAAAAGCTCAACGAATGCGGCATTACAGGGGTACAGTCAGACGACCTTGCATCTCTCCCCGGCAAAAACTGGAGACGTATTCTCGATGCATACCGTGCAGTGGACAACAAGGGAGAAATGAATGTAAGATACTACGAACAGTGTCTCTTTGAGCGTATAGAAGATGCAAAAGCCTTTGTAAATGAAGGCTTCCGCACAGGTGATAAAGGCAACCGTTTTACTGTCGGCCCAATGAAGATGCTGCAGGACGGGGCCCTTGGTGCAAGAACTGCTGCTATGAACGAGCCTTACGAGGGACAGCCTGACAATATCGGTATCAGCATCTATACTCAGGATGAACTTAACGATATCATGGCGTTCCACGACCAGCACAATATGCAGGTTGCAGTGCATTGCATCGGCGACAGAGCAATGGATATGGTGATTGAAGCTATTGAAAAATCGCCTTACCGCCAGCAGAATACCAAAAACAGACACGGCATCGTTCATGCACAGATAACCAATCAGCGTATTCTCGACAGAATGGCAGCAAACGACATTATGGTATATATCCAGCCTGTATTTGTTGGCTATGATATGGATATTGCAGAAGAAAGAATCGGTGCACACCGTATGCCAAAGATTTATGCCTGGAAAACTATGCTTGATATGGGCATCCATGCCTGCGGCGGTTCTGATGCACCTGTAGAAAGCTTCAGCATAATGGAAAATATCCACTTTGCGGTTACAAGAAAAAAACTATGCGGTCTGCCTGAAAACGGCTGGATTCCAAGCGAAAAGCTGAGCATAGACGAAGCAGTAAAACTGTTCACAAAATATGCAGCCTATGCCTCTTACACAGAGCAGGAAAACGGCACAATAGAACCCGGCAAAAACGCAGACTTTGCAATCTGCGAAAAAGACCTGTACACAATCAGTGCTGATGACATCAAGGATGTTAAAATCGATATGACGGTTATCGGCGGCGACATTGTATACAGCAGAATATAATATAAAACAACTTTGGGCTGCTCCTCAAAAACGGAGCAGCCCTTTGTTATGCAAATTTATTTGACAGCATATAAGTTTGTTTTCATATAAGCACATCCTGACAACTTACTGTGTCAATACTGTGTCAATTTTCACGACTTTTAATCACTTTTTACTCCTTTTCAAAACCTTTATAAAACAGCAAAAAACCCAGTAAAACAGCAGAAAATCCGCTACTCTTCTGGGTTTTTCGTTTCTTGAAATTTGGTGGAGGCGACGGGGGTCGAACCCGTGTCCAAAAAGCTATTCATGACGGTATCTACAAGTTTAGTTTATCTACAGAGATTCCCCCGCATACAAGCCGATAAACAGGCCGTATGGTCGGTAGCTTCATAAATGCGTGACGTGCCGCAAAGCTTAGGCTCGTTCACGGGCTCTATCTGCGTCACGCCATGACCCCTGCCGATAGAAAACAGGGCATGACGGCTGCTGTTAATTAAGCAGCTACTAATTCGTTATGATTAGCGTTTATTTTTTCGAGGCGATTAAAGTGCTGCCCCACCACTACCTGCTGCCCTCACTGCAAACTCCCTGTCGAAGCCAATACGCCCCCATATATAAAACGGTATTATCCGTTTTTGACAGTGATTTTGTTGCGAAGATTAACGTCTGTTAAAATCCTTCATCGCACGGTCGATATTGCGCTGTGCATCTCGCTTTGCCATATCGTCACGCTTGTCGTAGAGTTTTTTACCTTTGCAGAGTCCCAGTTCCATCTTTACTCTTGGTCCCTTGTAGTAAAGGGAAAGCGGAACAAGAGTAAGACCATCCTGCTTAAGCTTGCCCAAAAGCTTGTTTATTTCCTTCTTGTGCAAAAGCAGCTTACGCACACGGAAAGGGTCTCGGTTAAAGATATTGCCTTTTTCGTATGGGCTGATATGCATGCCGTAAACAAAAACCTCTCCATTCTGGATATCTGCCCAGGACTCCTTAAGATTTACAGAACCATTGCGGATGGACTTGATTTCGGTACCGAAAAGTTCAATGCCTGCTTCGTATGTTTCCAGCACAAAATACTCGTGTCTTGCGGCACGATTAACTGTGATTGACATATTTCCATCCCCCTTCTGTAAAATCGGTGTAGATTATATATTATAATATTTAAGCGGTTTTGTCAACAAATGTGCTATGATACTACAATTTATGAGCCGTTTTCCGACAACTTTATACTACTGTTCCTCGTTGCCATGACATAGTTTTTTCGCAGACATCTGTTTTTACAACTGCAACACAAAGTTTTCACCGGCATAATCTACAATAAACTCAAACTATGTTCCCTTTTTCTGCGAAAGGAGATTTTTATGGCTTTCAGTTTGGTGTTTATGCTGGGCATTGCCGCACTTGTGATTGCTTTTGTAATTATTGCCGTGGCATTGTTCCGCAATAATAATGACTAATAATTGCTTACAACTTTGAAAAGTGTCTGCATTGTCTGTACATAACAGTACAGATGAACGCAGGCACTTTTTATTTTGATATATAACTACTGCTTTATAAATTCCACAACAGCCTCTGCTGTAAGTGTCATCTGTTCTTCTGCGGAGATTAAAGCCTCTCCGTCACCATCCTGTGCCCCATAGCTGCCAAACTGTGCATGGTTTGCCCCTGCTATCACAAGCTCGGTGGTATCATCAGGCAGATTGCCGTAGTTTTCGGCATAGCTTTCCATATTCAGCACCCCGTCGCTGTCTCCATATATTGTCAGCACCTCCACGTTATTATCTGCAAGGTCTGCTGTGGAGTATGATGCCAGCAGCACAAGACCGTCAAAGCTGTTTTCGGTTTTATCAAGATAGCTTGCCGCCATGCTGCCGCCAAGGGAGTGCCCGCCAATATACCAACTGTCCACATCTGCAATTCTTTCGTACGCTTTGTCTGCTGCATTTACATCCATAACCGCAAGGTTAAAAGGCATTTCTGTTATTATGCACACTATTCCGTTTTCTGCCAGATGATGCATAATCGGAGCATATGCGGTGTATTCTACCTTGCCTCCGGGATAGAAAATAAAACCTGCCTCGATATTTTGCGGGCGGAAAATCGCCATATTATCAGCTATTTCCACAGAAATATCGTCTGTACTTTCCAGTGCTGCTGCCACAGTACTGTCTGCACGGTAAAAATCCATTGAGTATATATATAAAGCTGCAAAGCACAGCACTGCCAATGCCACTGCTGCAAGCAGTATTTTTTTAATTATTTTCTCCATACCTTATCCTTAAATTACAATATTCAAAAATAAAAGAGGGCATCAAATGTCCTCTTTTATTATACATCAATTATCGGTTTTGTGCACAGTTTTTGCTATTCTTTACTGTTATTGTTTTCTTCCAGCATAAGAATTTCTTCGGTATCTTCTCTGTCCTTTTTGAGCAGCTTAAGGAACACGATAACCGCTATAACTGCTACTGCTGCACCACCTATGCCCATAACCAGGCCTTTGCTGATGCGGCTTGTAGGGGCATATGCCACGATAAGAGGGTCGCCCTGAGAAAGTGTAATTTCAAGGCCCTCTACCTTTTCTGTGTGTGCCCATACCTCGATAATACCTGCATCGCTGCCCTGTGTTTTCATCTTATAAACCACAAATTCATGGGAGGAGTCTTTTGTGCCTTCAGGGTATGGCAACACTATTACTGCACCGTCAGCAGGGTTGTTCTCTGCCGTTACATCCACCCATTCGCCGTCCTTGTTTATCTGCAGTATAGCTGTATAATACACGGTTTTTACATCTTCTTTATCTGCCCATTCCTCTGCTGCTTTTGCTTTGAGGGCATTTTTAATTGCTTGTGCTGTGGAAAAATCTGTGTCTTCAAGTTCTTCGCTTGGATATACTGCCTCTTCGACAACAGCACGGTATTTATTATCGTTGTCAGGGAAGGTAATTTCGGTAATATAGGCTTTTACAATAACTGCTTCAATTTCAGGTGCAATCTTTGGCAGAATGTAGTTTTCTGCGTCATCACCTTTAAGCTTTGCGTTTTCAATGGTCAGCGGCAGCTTTGTACGCTGTACTTCTGCATTTGGGAAATCCGCAACAGTTATATTGTCAAAGCTGATATATACATCATCACCCTCTACAATGCCGTCCACAAGCAGTTCGCCTTTTACATTGGCCGCTGCAGCTGTGCCGTCATATGGCTTTGAAGCCTTGAGTCCGCTTATATTCCATTCCAGCGGACGCTGTTCGATTTTATAGGTAACTGTTGCACTGCCTGTGTAGACAGGGTCCTTGTCCGAAACGGTGATTTTAAGCTTGTATTTACCTGCTTTAACAGGATTTTTACTCATCCTGTCGCCGTCATCATCGTACCATTTATATGTAAATTTAGAAACACCATTGCCCGATTTGTCACTTACCAGTGCCAGTACATCGGATTTGGAAATTTCTTTGCCGTCATAAACCTTTGAATACTCCGATCCTATGGATATCTGCACCTTTGGCTTTGGTGTAGCAGTGGGTGACGGAGACGGAGAGGCTTCTGCACTTGTGGCAGATGCCGCCATAGGCAGCATAAAGACCGCAAGAAACAAAGCCGATACAGCACCCACTAATTTTTTTCTCAAGTTTCTATTCATTATACAAATCCTCCTTTTAACCTGTTTTGTATAAATGTTTTTTCTGACCTTCCTTCTTATTGTTTTTGTTAAATTATACACTGCAGACATATTGTTATCAATAACATTATATGAACAAAGCCTTTATTCATCTGCTGTTTATCATATTTTATGTTAATTTTATTAAGAATCTGTGAAAATCTCCCCACCCGACAGGTATAAAATAAGGTTGATTGTGAAATATTGGTGTAAAAGATGTAAAACCTTACAAATTCCCTGCATATTTACAGTTTTTTATATGCATATTGTTACAAAATGCAAAAACAGCTTTTATTGTGTCTCTTTTTCTGTTAAAATAATCTTGGTTTAAAAAAGAATATTATAAAAAGGAGAACAAATTTATGAATAATCCAAGAATTTTGCCCCAGATGACCTCTAAAAATCTTCTTCTGGGCTTTCAGCACGTATTTGCAATGTTTGGTGCAACGGTACTTGTACCTCTTATAACAGGCCTTAATATATCCACCACACTGTTTGCGGCAGGTGTCGGCACACTTTTGTTCCACTTTATCACCAAAGGCAAGGTTCCTGCATTTCTTGGCTCATCCTTTGTATTTCTTGGCGGTTTTGAGGTAGTTGCCCCAAAGCTGCTGGGACCTGACGGACAGGCAATGGCAAACACAGAAATGCTGCCATACGCATGCGGCGGTGTTGTTGCCGCAGGTCTGCTTTACATCCTTATGTCCGCCCTTATCAAAGCTTTCGGCATCAGAAAAATTATGCGTTTCTTCCCTCCGATTGTTACAGGTCCTATCATCATTTCCGTCGGTCTTATCCTTGCACCTACAGCCATTACAAATGCAAGCACAAACTGGCCTCTGGCAATTATCGCACTTGCAATTATCGTTATCTGCAACATCTGGGGCAAAGGCATAATTAAGATTATCCCTATCCTTATCGGCGTTGTGGGTTCCTACATTATTGCTCTTGTAACAGGTGCAGTTGATTTTACAGCTGTTGCAGCTGCAGATATGTTTGGTTCTCCTGTTATTCCTGCAAACTTTGCAAAATTTGATATCAGTGCAATAATTACAATTATGCCTATTGCCATTGCTGCAATGATGGAACATATAGGCGATATTGCCGCTATCAGCGCAACAACAGGCGAAAACTATATTGAAGACCCGGGCCTTCACAGAACACTTCTTGGTGATGGTATTGCAACAAGCTTTGCAGGCTTTATCGGCGGTCCTGCAAACACAACATACGGTGAAAACACAGGTGTTCTTGCCCTTACAAAAGTGTTTGACCCTGCAATCGTTCGTCTTGCTGCAGTTATTGCGGTTATCCTTTCCTGCGTGCCAAAATTTGACGCTGTTGTAAACAGTATTCCTGCCGCAATCATCGGCGGTGTATCCCTTATCCTTTACGGTATGATTTCTGCAGTTGGTATCAGAAATATTGTTGAAAACAAAATTGATTTTACTCAGAGCCGCAACCTGATTATCGCAGCTGTTATCCTTGTTTCCGCACTTGGCTTCAACAGCATCGGCGGTATCACATTTACAGTTGCAGGCACAACAATCACACTTACAGCTCTTGCAATCGCTGCTATCCTTGGCATTGCACTCAACGCAATTCTTCCAGGCAACGACTACGAATTCGGCAAAAAAGCTGAATAACAAAATATTAAAAAAAACATCTGCCTATTATGTCTGTAGGCAGATGTTTTTTGCTTTTATTGACATACAAATATACCGATAATATAATGAAAACAAACACACCGATACAGTTCAAAAAGAGGCGATGACCATGAACACAGACTATAACCGAAGCAAACGGATAAATATTTTTATCTGCTTTGCCATGATTTTTGTCTGTCTGGGGTTCTGCAGTGCCAACAAGAGCCTTTTCCTGGCGGCTATTTGTGATGCACTTGGCCTTAAAAGGACTGTCTTTTCTATGTCTACAAGCTGCAGATATATTACCACCTCTGTTATCAATTTCTTTTTTGGGCAGCTTGTATTGAAATACGGCACAAAAAAGCTTATCGGCACAGGTTTCGTATTTCTTATAATTTTTTGTCTTATAAGTTCTCTGGCTGCTGGTGTGCCGCTGTTTATGTTTGGCGAAATATGTGCAGGCATCGGCTTCAGCCTTACAGGCACCGCCATGGTGGGGTGCGTTATTAACCGCTGGTGTCCCGAAAACAAAGGTACAATTATGGGTGCTGTGCTGTGTGCCAATGGCATAGGCGGTGCTGTTGCCGCACAGATTATCTCCCCTATGATTTACGATGCGGGAAATATCTTTGGATACCGCAACGCTTTTAGATTTATCGCTGCCATACTGACAGTTACTTTTGTCCTTGTAATTGTATTTTTCAAAGAAAATCCTTCTTCAGAAGCTGTAAAAACGCAGAACACAAGCGACAGGAAAAGCAAAGCGAAAAGCTTGGAAGGGATAGACTTTGCACTTATAAAGCGCACTCCCTGCTTTTATGCCGCCCTTGTATGCATATTCTTTACAGGCTTTTGTCTGCAGGGGGTTGTGGGCATATATGCCGCACATATGCGTGATGTTGGGCTGAGTGCACCATTTATTGCAACAATGTCCAGCATAACCTTTCTTGTACTTACTGCATCAAAATTTCTTGCAGGGGTTATGTATGACAAAGCAGGACTGCGCATAACCATTACCTTATGTTGTCTTGCCGCAATAATATGCATGCTGTCGCTGGCAGTTACCTCAACAAGTTCTGCAGGCAAAACCGCAGCAGTAATTTACGCCATATTTTCATCTCTCGCTTTCCCTCTGGAAACTGTAATGCTTCCACTTTATGCCGCTGACCTTTTTGGCAAAAAGAGCTTTGACAGGATTATGGGCATATTTGTATCCGCCAATACAGCAGGCTATGCTATCGGCACGCCGTTTACAAATCTGGGCTATGACATAACAGGCAGCTATTTTTCAGTGCTTATTGTAACAGCAGTGATAATGCTGTGCGTTACAATTATAATGCAGTTTGTCATAACAAAAGCACACAGTTTGAGAAAATAATCAAATAAATTATAAAACTCTCTGCGGTAACAGTTTCTGCAGAGAGTTTTTTAGTTTTTAAATATCCGTGTACAGTTTGTTACAGTTTACATTTCATCAACCCGTGGCGGTTGCAGCAGATGTACAGATGTCCCCTGCCACGCAGACTTAATCTTGTCTGTGCATTGCCCTCGGGGTAAAGCTTTACAAACTGACATCTGTCCCCCGTTACATAGGCAATAAAAGTTATGAAATGATCTTTTTCCATAGGGTGATAAACTGTTATAAAATGCTCGTCCTCCACAGCTTCCACTGTGACTGCGTGGTCGGCATCGCACTCCTCTGCTTCCAGTGGCGGCAAAGTTATGCCACAGCAGCTTACAAGGCTTTCTCCGCTTGAATGGATTATATTGCCGCAGACAGGACACATATAAAACTTTGAACGCAGCATATTGCAGGAGATATTGCGGTTAACTATATATTCCCCCGACATAAGTTCCATTACCGATACACCCAAAGCCTTTGCCAGCGGCTCTATAAGAGAAATATCGGGCAGCCCTTTTGCTGTTTCCCATTTGGACACGGTTTTATCGCTGACACCTATCTGTTCTGCCAGCTGCAGCTGTGTTATCCCCTTTTTCTCTCTTAAATTCTTTATTGCTGATGCCGTGATATAGCTGTCCATAGTATGCACCTCGTTTCTTTTCGCTTTAATTATAACATTACTTAACACACACGCTCAACCTGCGGTGCGTAGAGTGTGCTTTAAAATGGACAGCAAACTGCATTTATGATAGAATAAGTAAAAATGATTTTGGGAGAACCGATATGGATAAAAAGAAAAAGGTTAACCCTTTGCATATAGAAAAGCTTATGGAACTGGTAAACAACAGCCCCTATTTTTCACTGCTTGGGATAAGACTTATGGATATAAGCCCGGGATATGCAAAGGTTGAACTTGATATAGACAAAAGCAAACACCACAACCCCTTTGGCTCGGTACACGGCGGCGTTAACGCATCCCTTATTGACACTGCAACCTACTGGGCCGCATACTATCATCAGCCCGAGGATGCAGGCTTTACCACCCTTGACGTATCTGTAACCGATCTGGCCATGGCAAAGGAAGGCAGGCTGACTGTACACGCCACAGCCATAAAAGAAGGGCGCAGTGTGTGTCTGTGCGAAGCGGTTGTAAAGGACGACAATGACCGTGTGGTTGCCCACGGCACATCGAAGCTGTTGGTGTTGAACGGCAGACAGACAATAGCACACGCCTTAAGGAATATGGGATACGAAGAACTTCCTGCCAAATTTATTGAGTAAGGTAAAATACATATGACTACTGTTGTACCCAATTATTACAAAAAGTTCCGCTGCATTGCCGACAGATGCCGCCACAGCTGCTGCATAGGCTGGGAAATAGACATCGACGCAGACAGCCTTGAATATTACAGAACCGTAGGGGGCAATCTTGGAAAACGTCTTGCAGAAAACATAATTACCGAAGCTGACGGCACAAGTCATTTTAAACTCTGTGCTGACCAACGCTGCCCTTTTCTGAACGATAAAAATCTTTGTGATATCTGCACAGAGCTTGGGCAGGAGGGCTTCTGTCAGATATGTGATGACCACCCACGTTTCCGCAATTTTTATTCCGACAGAACGGAAACAGGGCTTGGTTTAAGCTGCGAAGCTGCCGCAAAACTTATTCTGTCGCAGAAAGAGCCATCTGTGCTTATAACCGCCGAAAATGACGGCGGAGAATTCCTGTGGGAAGAAGAATGCGATTTTCTCGATTTCAGAGATGATATTTTTGATATTCTGCAGGACAGAACAAAAACTGTTGAAAACCGCATTGAAGATATGCTGACCTTCTGCAATATATCCATGCCACAGAAAAGTGCATCTCAATGGGCAGATATTTTTCTTGGTCTTGAAAGGCTTGACGGCAGCTGGGATATTATGCTGAACAAAATGAAAAATGCAGACCACAACCGCCTTGCTGTGCCGCAAAGCGAGGAAACCGAAACTGCATTTGAGCAGCTTGCCGTATATTTTGCATACCGCCATCTTGCAGACAGTCTTGATGATGACAGACTTGCCGAAAGAATAAAATTTGTGGTTTTAAGCTGCAGAATCATATACTGGCTGTGTGCCCTGCAGTATAACATAAACCGGGATATCACCCTTGACGATATGGCAGAAATCTGCCGCATATATTCTTCAGAGGTGGAATATTCCGATGATAATATGGAAAAACTATTTGAAATACTGAGCGAATAAAAGAATCCGTGGAACTAATCTGTTCCACGGATTTTATTTTTTATCAATTGTATGGACTGAAAAGCAGATTCCCCTCTGCATCATACATATCAGCTTCAGCACGATATTCAGTACCATTCGGGATAGGATTGCCTTTTTCGCCTATCGTTGCATCTTCAAGCACACTGCGATATACCCATCCGTTGCTATCGGTGATTTCGGCATACATTTTTACAGTGTCGCCTCTCAGAAGGTCAAAACTGTACTCAATATCTCCCACATAATGAGATATGTATTCATCCAGATACAATTCTTCAAGAACAGGTTTGTGTCTCCATTTTTCCTCACCGTTTACAAGCAGAACAATTTCAGCATCCTTCATTTCTCCGCCAAAACCTTTATGCTCAAAATCAATTTCCAGAGCACCCATATATCTTCTTGTTATATTTGCACCCTCATAGCTCTGGCTGCTTTCGCCCGAATAATAAACATAAGCTGTCGGTACCATATCATATTTGGGGTTTATGTACCAGTCCAGCTGCTGGGTGCGGATTGTTCCGTCTTCTGTAAACTGTACACTGGTTATTCCGCTTTCATCAAACAGCGGCAGGGCAATTTTTGCTGTATATCTGCCGTTTTCCAGTGTCAAAGGGTATGCTGTACCGTTGCATATTATATGTGCGGTAGTTTTTTCGGGGTTGTATTCTTTTGGTACCACATAACAGTTGAAAATGGCAGTTTTTTCTTCTATATTCAGTCCGTCAGTATTCCATCCACTGTCGCTGAGAAGGTTGTTTGCCTGCTCCATTTCATAGCGTACATTGCTGCTGATAGAATCGATACTGCTTTGCAGCATACTGCGGTTGTTGTTCATTGTGTTACGCAGATTGTCTATATCGTTTTCTATCCAGCCAATTCTTACAAAGCATATTACAAGAAGAGCAAAAGAAAGTACGTTAAGTATTTTTTGCCAGTTTTCCTTCATTTTTAGTCCCCCTTTAGCCTTTTGCGATACAATTCTATCATAATTTTTATATAATTTTATCATAAATGTGTGTATAATAAAAGTATATTGGTGCAAGTGCAGGGTGGTTTTGTGCCGCCTTTTACAAATATACCGGTTAAAACCGAAAAGGAGAAAAAATGAACAAAACAGTAAAAAAAGCAATCGCTTTTCTGCTTGCCGCAGGGATGTTTGTTACTGCTTTTACAGGCTGCAGCAGCGAAACACCTGACAGCAATCCGCAGGGACAAACAGAAAACGATAAAATCTATTACGAAAACGAGGTGCACGTTATACTGTCTGATGACGGCATAACCGCAAACGGCAGCAATGTGACCGACAGCAGCAAAAATGTGTACACTTCCAATGATGTTATATATTATGAAGATATGGACAGCTACGAAAGCGGCAACCCCTATGGTGAAGGCACAGATGCCGACAAACACACTGCAGAAGAAGCTGCAAAGGTTACTGTTGTAAACATCACAGAACCGGGCACATACCGCCTCAGCGGCAAAATAAGCCACGGACAGATTCGTGTTGACCTTGGCGAAGATGCCAATGAAGATGAAAAGGCTGTTGTAACACTTGTTCTCGACGGTCTTGATATCAACTGTGATGTGGCCCCTGCTGTAATATTTATGAATGTTTACGAGTGCGACAACGGATGGGATACAGAAACCGCAACCAGTGATGTTGACACCTCTGCTGCAGGTGCAAATGTAATTATCTCCGACGGCAGTGTAAACAATGTTGAAGGCGCTTATGTTGCCAAAATATTCAAGGACAAAGAGGGCGAAAAGAAACTGTGGAAACAGGACGGTGCATTCTATTCCTATATGTCCATGAATATTGACGGCGAAGCAAGAGAAAGCGGTATACTGAATATAAATGCTGACAACGAAGGGCTTGATACCGAACTGCATCTTACCATAAACGGCGGCAACATCAATATATTTTCTGACAATGACGGCATAAATACAAACGAAGACAATGTGTCTGTTACAACCATCAACGGCGGTAATGTGCACATCGTTGCAGGCCTTGGTGAAGAAGGCGATGGTGTGGACAGCAACGGCTGGCTGGTTATCAACGGCGGCACTGTGATTTCTGCCGCAAAACCGATATCCGATTCCGGCCTTGACAGCACAATGGGAAGTTATATAAACGGCGGTACTGTTGTGGCTCTTGGCAGCACAATGGACTGGGCAGAAAGTGACTCCCAGCAGGTTACAATGAACCTGCAGTTTGACAGCTACAGGGATAGTGACAGTGCGATTATAGTTACTAAAGAAGACGGAAGTGCTATATTTGCCTATGATATTTCCAAAGACGGCATCATATCTGAAAATGCAAGAGAATTTATGGGTGCTGTTATCTCCTGCCCGCACTTTGCTGTGGGAGAAACATACAATGTATATATCGGTGCTGTTAACGGCAGCGAAACAAACGGTATATACGACATTTCCACCATTACATCTGTTGATGCAGTACAGCAGGCATATACAGGCACAGACGTAAGAGGTCACGGCGGCAAAGGCGGCAAGGGAGAGTTCTGGGGTGCCCAGCAGGATTTTGATAAAATGACTCCTCCCGAATTTCCTGACGGAGAAGAATTTGACCCTGAAATAATGAAACCAAAACCTAATGGCGAAATGCCTTTTGGAGAAAGACCTCAACTGCCACAGGGCGAAAAGCCACAATTGCCCGAAGGTGCTGCAGTTGACGAAAACGGCAACCCGATCGGCTTTGGCGGCGAGGGAGAGTTTGATTTTAAAAACGGCGAACGTCCGCAGATGCCAGACGGCGAAGCTGCTGACAGACTGATGTTATCGACAGAATTCTATATGCAGGATAAAGTAAACAACTTTTCCGGTGTAGGGGATTACAAAGTTTAATTGCAAAAGTGTCTGCTTTGTAAAAAGATACAAAGCAGACACTTTAATTTATATGCAATATCAGATTTAAAATCAAAACACAAATGCACTGTCTGAAAAAATCAGACAGTGCATATTTTTGATTACACTATATTACAGCAGATAAAACATATATCCCACATACCCTGCCAGCATTACAAATCCGCTCCAGCGAGGAAGATTGCGTTTGGTCTTTGCCACCACAAAGATAAAAACAGTTGTGACAATTGCAATAATCATGTCAGGAATAAATGCCTGTGCAAATGGAACAGGAATAATAAGGGAAGAAATACCTACAACAAACAGAATATTAAAAAGGTTGCTGCCTACAATATTGCCTACTGCTATATCTGCATTGCCCTTGATAGCTGCTGCTGCAGATGTACAAAGTTCCGGCAGGCTTGTACCAAGTGCAACTATTGTAAGACCGATTGTTCTTTCCGACATACCCAGAATTTTTGCAATTTCAGTTGCAGCGTCAACCGCAAAGTTACTGCCAAGGATGATAAGACCCATACCAACAATAAGCAGCGGAATTGCCTTTGAAAGGGTCATTGTTGTAATCTCTTCCTCCTCAACCTGTGCAGAATATCTGATTGTACGGCTGATAAGGTATCCGATATAGGCTGCAAAACAGGCAATAAGGATAATACCATCAAAAAAGCTGATTGTGCCGTCAAAGCCCAATATAAGCAGCAGTACAGTAATTGCACCAAGAAAAGGAATATCAACCTTGATTGTGGATTTTGTAACAGCAAGAGGAACAATGGCAGCAGAAAGGCCAAGAATAACCAGTACGTTCATAATGTTGCTGCCTACAATATTGCCTACAGTGATATCTGCTGCACCCTGAAAAGCCGATGTAATACTTACAGCAGCTTCCGGGGCACTTGTGCCCATTGCAACGATTGTAAGACCTATAATAATGGGCGGAATATGAAAACGGTCAGCAATACAAACTGCACCGCCAACAAACCAGTCAGCACCTTTTACAAGCATTGCAAAACCAACAGCAAGCAAAATAATTTCAAAAATCATTTTCTGTACCTCTGAAACAAATAAAATGGTTACATATAAAAACAAATCCGAGCTTTTTAGCAACTGCTGAGAAGTTCGGATATGTTGGTTGCGTATATGATATGTTTAAAATTTACAAAAAAAAGCGGAATGGTCATTTTTATGACCATTCCGATGGTGCGGATGACAAGACTTGAACTTGCACGATATTGCTACCACTAGCCCCTCAAGCTAGCGTGTCTGCCGATTCCACCACATCCGCAAACTGTGCTCTCATCTGAGCGCTCAATTATAATACCACATCTTTTTACAAAAAGCAAGCCTTTTTTTAAATTTTTTTAAAATATTTTTATAAAAATTTTGATTTTCGTTTTTTTTGCATTTTTTCAGTAAATCCGTTTTTTTAGTACAAGTTCAGCCGACAAAATTGATTGTCGGCTGTTTTAAATAGAATTTTACGACTCTGTAACCAGTTTGCCGCAGATATGTTCTGGGTTAAGCTGCAGCAGCAGTGTTCTGTGTGCACTGGATGCAATTTCGCCTTTGATATATTCATCATCCTGAATAAACTTATAGCTGAGCTTTGTTGTAATATCAATAATTTTATCCATATCGTCAATAATTTCTATTCTGCCAAAAACGATAACGCTTTTAACCTTATATGCCCAGTGGCCGTCTTCTTTATAACCTTTGTCATACACACAGAATGATACCTTGTCATGTTTGCGCAGTGCTTCAAGCCTGTGGCCTATATTGCCGCAATGGAAATAAATTTTGCCGTCTTCCTCGTTATACCAGTGGTTCATTGGCATGCCATAGGGGTAATCATCATCGCCAAGCACAGACAAAACACCTCTTGTTTCTTCAATAAGCAGCTTTCTGCATTCCTCATCTGAAAGCTGTTTGTTTTTTCTTACAAGTTCTCTGAACATAATATATTAACTCCTTTTTTAAGCCTGCTTTACATTCAATATTAAAATTATATAATACACTATAACATAAATCAACAAAAAACATCCCCGCATTCTATGCAGGGATGCTGTGTAAAAATATATTTTGTTCTTATTCAATTTCTTCAAAAACTTCCGCACCAAGCTGACAGATCGGGCATACAAAGTCTTCAGGCAGTGTTTCGCCTTCGTAAATATAACCGCAAACAGAACATTCAAAGCGTTTGCTTGGTCCCTTTGGTGCTTCTTCCACAGTTTCTATGCTGCCTGCTGCAAGTTCTTCTGCAAGTGCTGCAAGCTGTGCAGAGCTTTCTGCATTGAGTGCAGACATAATTTTTACTGTGTTTTCCGCAAATGTAAGTTCCTTGCTCTTTTCAAACATACCTTTCATAATCTTTGCTGCAACAGGTGCCCATGTGCCGTTTTCAATAAAAGCAACTGTTCTGTTTGAGAAATTGCGTTCTGTAAGATGGTCAATAAACTGACGCATAAACGGGAAAATATCTGCATTGTAGGTTGTTGTTGCCAGAACAAGTTTTGAATAGCGGAATGCATCTTCAACAGCTTCTGCCCAGTCGCAGCGTGCAAGGTCGTTAACCACAACTTTGCAGCCTTTGGCTTCCAGCTGTTCTGCCAGCTGCATAACAGCCTTTTTTGTATTGCCGTATATAGATGTATATGCAATTACAACACCTTCTTCTTCCGGTCTGTAGCTGGACCAGATGTCATAGAGGTTGATGTAGTAACCAAGATTTTCGCTGAGCACAGGACCATGGAGCGGACAGATTGTTGCTATATCCAGCTTTGCAGCTTTTCTCAATACTGCCTGCACCTGAGAGCCGTATTTGCCAACAATACCGATATAGTATCTTCTTGCTTCGCAGGCCCAGTCTTCTTCCACGTCAAGTGCACCGAATTTGCCAAAAGCGTCAGCAGAGAACAAAACCTTGTCTGTGCTGTCGTATGTCATTATAACTTCCGGCCAGTGAACCATTGGTGCTGTTACAAAGTTAAGTTCGTGCTTACCAAGGCAAAGCTTGCTGCCCTCGTTTACAACAACCTGCTTTTCCGCAAAATCGGTGCCGAAAAAGTTTTTCATCATTGCAAAAGCTTTGGAGGAAGAAACAATTTTTGCCTCCGGATATGCTTTTGTAAAATCGAGAATGCTTGCGGAGTGGTCAGGCTCCATATGCTGCACAACAAGATAGTCCAACTTTCTGCCGTTCAGTTCTGCTGCAATTTTATCCAGCCATTCCTGTGTAAAATTGCCGTCAACAGAATCCATTACTGCAGTTTTTTCGTCCATAATGATATAAGAGTTATATGCCATACCGTTTGGAACAACGTACTGACCTTCAAAAAGGTCAATTTTATGGTCGTTTACGCCAATATATCTGATGTCGTTTGAAATGTACATTTTGGGTTTTCTCCTTTTTACAATTCCGATTAATGTTAAATTAATAACTATATTATAGCATTTATAAGTTAATTTTCAATTGATTTTATGCTCATATTATAGTATAATTTTCCCAAATATTCCGTTGTTTTTACAACAAAAGGTGATATGTATGAAAAAATATATTTCAGTTTTAAAAAACTCCCCTGTCTTTTCAGATATATCTGAAACCGAGATAGAACTTTTGTCAAACTGTATGCAGCCAAAAATCCGCCGATACAAAAAAGGCGAGTATATCTTCAGTCAGGGAGACAGTCCACGATATCTGACTATACTGCTTGAGGGCAGTCTGCATATACAAAGGGATGACTTCTGGGGCAACCGCAGTATTGTCAGCGTTATTGAGGCGGGCGATATGTTCGGAGAATCCTATGCCCTTGCCAACCGCAAGGTTATGCTTAATGATGCCGTAGCCGTGGAAGATTGTGTTGCAGGCTTTTTTGATATAAAAGCCTTGCTTACCACCTGTTCTTCCTCCTGCCCTTTTCATGCAAAGGTTATACAGAATCTGTTTGTGGCTTTATCAGAAAAAAACATAAGACTGGTTCAGAAGATGGGACATATCTCCCAGCGTTCCACAAGAGAAAAGCTGATTTCCTATCTTTCAGAGCAGGCAGCACTGTCCCACAGCGAAAGTTTCACCATTCCTTTCAACCGTCAGCAGCTGGCAGATTTTTTGTCTGTAGACCGCAGTGCCATGTCCAATGAGCTGTGCAAAATGCGTGATGAGGGACTGCTTTACTTTCACAAAAATCAGTTTACCTTGCTTTAACCTGTATATAGCCCTGCTGTTTTGTTATGTCCTGCACATCAAATTTAATACAACAAAACAGAATTATATAAATAAAACACAGCTGAACTGCGGCACATAACCGTTTTCAGCTGTGTATTTTTATTACTGTTTATTTATAATATTGCGCGCAACGTGTACACCGCTTGCAGAAGCATGGGAAAGAGAATGGGTTATGCCGCTGCCGTCACCGATAATGTAAAGACCATCGTATTTTGTCTCCAGCTGTTCATTAACCTCAACCTCCATATTGTAGAATTTAACCTCTACACCATAGAGAAGTGTATCATCGTTTGCTGTGCCCGGTGCAACTTTATCCAGTGCATAAATCATCTCGATAATACCATCCAGAATACGCTTTGGCAGCACAAGGCTTAAATCGCCCGGTGTTGCATTGAGTGTAGGTGTCATAAAGCTGTCCTTCATTCTGTCAGGTGTGGAGCGTCTGCCACGGATAAGGTCACCAAAACGCTGCACAATAACACCGCCACCCAGCATATTGCTGAGTCTTGCAATGCTTTCGCCATATCCATTGGAGTCCTTGAAAGGCTCGGAAAAGTGTTTTGCAACCAGCAGTGCAAAGTTTGTGTTGTCTGTCTGTTTTTCAGGGTCTTCGTAGCTGTGACCGTTTACTGTGATAATACCGTTTGTATTTTCGTTTACAACAGCACCTTTAGGGTTCATACAGAAGGTACGCACCTTATCGCCGTAGGTTTCTGTGCGGTAAACAATCTTGCTTTCGTAAAGTTCATCTGTAAGGTGTGCAAAAACTGCAGCAGGCAGTTCCACCCTTACGCCGATGTCAACACGGTTGGATTTTGTAGGAATATTCATTTCTCCGCACACTTTTTCCATCCATTTGCTGCCGATACGACCTACGGAAATTACGCAGTCTTTGCAGAAATAGCTTTCCTGTGCAGTTTTAACCTCATAGCCGTTTTCTGCAGTACAAACTGTTTCCACCATAGTGTCAAAGTAAAAATCAACCTTGTCCTTAAGGTGATTGTAAAGATTGCCAAGAACTATATAGTTGATATCTGTACCCAGATGGCGTACAGAGGCATCCAGCAGATGCAGGTCGTTCTGGATACAGAGAGTTTTGAATTTTGTACCTGCAGTGGTATACAGTTTTGTGCCCTCTCCGCCATAATGCATATTGATGTCGTCAACATACTTCATCAGGTCAAGTGCCTGCTTCTTACCGATATATTCATAAAGCGTACCGCCAAAATCGTTTGTGATGTTATACTTACCATCAGAAAACGCACCTGCACCGCCAAAACCGCTCATAATAGAACAACTTTTACAGCTGATACAGCTTTTGATTTTATCTCCGTCAATAGGACAGAAACGTTTTTCAAGACAATGTCCTGCCTCGAAAACTGCAACCTTAAGCTGTGGATTAAGCTTTGTAAGCTCGTAAGCGGAAAAAATACCGCCAGGGCCTGCACCAATAATGATTACATCATATCTCATATTTTGCCTCCATATAATCATTTATCTTTATTCTGATAAACAAAAATCAAACCGATTAATCATATCACATTACATACAATTTTTCAATGCAGCATAATGTACATAACAAGTTTTGCCAGATATTTTATTCCAAAATCCAAAAGCACCGACAAATTCGTCGGTGCTTTGTTTATATAGTTCAGTTATATATTAAAGGAATACATATTTGAGAACAAACAGAACTGCAAGAACATACATAAGTGGTTTAACTTCTTTTGCTTTGCCTGTAAGTGTCTGAATTACAACATAGGAGATAACGCCAAGGCAGATACCTTCGGAGATGCTGTAGAACAGTGGCATTGCAAGGATACACAGATATGCAGGAATTGCTTCTGCAAGGTTTTTGGAATCAAATTTAATTTCTACAACTGTTTCAAACATAAGGAAACCTACAAAGATAAGTGCAGGAGCAGTTGCAAAGGAAGGAATTGATGTAAACAATGGTGAAAACAATGTAGCAAGCAGGAACAGAACACCTGTTGTGATTGCTGTAAGGCCTGTACGGCCGCCTGCTGCAACACCTGCAGAGGATTCTACAAATGTTGTAACTGTGGATGTACCGAGAACAGCACCTGCACTTGTAGCCACAGCGTCAGCCATAAGTGCCGGTTTGATATTTGGCAGCTTGCCTTCGTCATCAATCATATCTGCTTTTGTTGCAACACCGATAAGTGTACCCAGTGTATCAAACAGGTCAACAAACAGGAAGGAGAAGATAATTACAATAAAGTTGAAGATACCAACACCGCTGAAATCAATCTTGAAGCACTGACCGAATGTTTTGCCAAGTGCAGAAAAGTCAGCACTCATAACACCGGATGGGAAAAGGCTGTATGCACCAACCTCTGGGTTTGGAACATAGATGCCTGCCAACTGACATACCATACCAAGACCCCAGGTGATAACAATACCGATAAGGATAGAACCTTTGATATTCTTGATATAGAGAACAGCTGTAATCAGAAGACCGATAACTGCAAGCAGTGCACAGATACCCTTTGTGCTGAAATTATCTGTAAAGCTTGTAATTGTTACAAGTGTGGAAGAGTCTACAGAAAGGCCTGCATTCTGAAGACCGATAAATGCAATAAACAGACCGATACCTACAGAAACACCTTTTTTAAGTGTAAGTGGTATTGCGTTAAATATTGCTTCACGCACATTTGTAAGGGAAAGAAGGATAAATATAAGACCTTCTACAAATACTGCAAAAAGTGCTACCTGCCAGGAAACACCCTGACCGAGAACTACTGTATATGCAAGATATGCGTTAAGACCCATACCTGCAGAGAGTGCAAACGGAAGATTTGCATAAAGGCCCATCAGGATTGTGCCGATAAAGGATGCCAGACATGTTGCGATAAGCACAGCATTAGGGTCCATGCCTGCATCACTGAGGATGCTAGGGTTAACAGCCAGAATATAAGCCATTGTCATAAAGGTTGTAATACCTGCTGCAATTTCTGTTTTGGCTGTTGTATTGTTTTCTTTTAATCTAAAAACTTTTTCCAACATAATTATAATTCCTCTTGATTAAATTCTGCTATATATGGAAGATTGCGGAAGTATTCATCATAGTCCAGACCATAACCGATAATAAACTTATCAGGAATTGTGAACAGTGCAACGTCAGGCTCCAGTTTCACAACACGTCTTGCAGGTTTGTCCAGCAAAGTAACAATACGCAATGATTTTGGATTACGGGCTTTTAACAGTTTTACAACGTCATTAAGTGTTCTGCCTGTATCGATAATATCCTCGATAATAACTACGTGATAGTTTGTAACATCACGGTCAAGGTCCATTGTGATGTTAACAATACCGGAAGATTCTGTGCCGCTGTAATAACTCTGTGCACACATAAAACCAATTTCGCAAGGAACTGTAACCGCACGGCAAATATCTGCCATAAACACAAAAGCACCCTTGAGTATACTTACCAGTAAAATCGGGGTGCCGTCGTACCAGGAGTCAATCTCCTTTGCTGCCTGTGCAATTCTGTCTTTGATTTCTTCTTCGGCTATCATTACGGATTTAATGCTTCTGTTAAATTCTTCAACGCTTCTTATCATTATTTTTCTCCTATGTAATTTCACCAAAAGTCTGTATTGTCAAAGTCAACCAATACATCAATATTATATTCCATCTGTCACATTATTGCAACAAATTTTTACTATTAATATCTCAATTATCACACAACTTATTTTGCTGTACAGTATGTAATTGGTTGCCTATAACCCGTACTGCCAAAACAATGCAAATATAAATATCCGCTGCCCTGCACTAAGCGGAACAGCGGATATCTGATTATTATTGTACAATTTTTGCTTACTTGTTTTATAACAAATATCAGTTTGCCTGTACACAAGCTACGGCTGCTGTTTAACCACACAGCAGCTGTCTATTCCATAATATTCAAAGCATTCAACAGCATTTTTATCAATTAACTCACCGCATACTACGATAGGCACAGCAGGCGGACAGCCCACTGCTGCCACGGCAAGCACTCTGCCAACGGCATCCGTTGCAGATATTTCTTCACACATTGAAAATGCCGCTTCTCTTACCGACATTGCCTTATTGGCTTTGCAGAATTCAGGCGGAACAGATTTTATAGTCTCTTTACGGGGTATATTGCAGATAACCTCCTCGAGATATATAAACTGTTCATCACTTATCTCGGGTGTAAACATAAACACTGTAAAATCCGGGTCGCTGAATTCGCAGACTATGTTTTTTTCAAACAGAATATCTGCAAGTTCTTTTCCTGTGTAGCCATAGTTTTTTGCGGCTATCGTAACCTTTAACGGCTCACAGCCCGAAAGTATAAAGCCTTTTTCCCTGAGTACCTTTTTTAAGTTTTCCACCCTTTTGCAGCACACTTCAAGCCTGTTGCCGTATCCGTCCGCAACATATTTATTTGCCATATCCAGCGACTGCATAATTATATATGACGGGCTGGTGGAGCCAAACATTGCAAGTGCATTTTTTGCCATATGAGACAGTTTTTCCGATACCCTCGGTGATATGTGCAGATATGCACCGCCTGTAAGCACAGGCAGGGTTTTGTGTGCAGAATCGCAGCATACATCAGCACCAAGGTCTATCGGATGCTGTGTCTGTGACAAAAAACGCAGATATGCACCGTGAGCGTTGTCCACCAACAGCAACACTCCGTGTCTGTGGCACACCTCCGCAAGTGATTTTATATCGGCAATATTGCCCAGATAATCCGGGCTTGTTATGTACACCGCAGCAGGTTTTCTGTCCGAAGTAACAATTGCCCTTTCAAGGTATTGTGTCGTTACATCGCAGCTTAGATATGCCCCTCTGTTTTCACCATACAGCCATCCGATATCAATATCCAGCAAAGCTGCTGCACTTAAAAAGGTTTTGTGGGCATTTCTTGCCGCCAGCACCAGCGGTTTTTCTTTCTTTTCCCCGCTCATGCAGGCAAGATAAAGCATTGCACGTATACACTGGGACGAGCCTTCAGCAGAATAGAAGGTATCGCAGCCAAAAAGTGCCGATGCATTGGCCTCACTTTCCGCTATAATCCCGTCTGCTTCGTAAAGGCTGTCTGCACCGTCAATTTCGGTGACATCCATATGTTCAAAGCCTAAAAAAGCCGTTCCCTTGTGACCGGGCATATGCAGACGCAGAGAATTCTGTGCTGCATATTTACGCACAAAGTCGCATATTGGTGTTGTCATACTATTCTCCCAATGCTCTGTCAACCGCAACCATTATTGCACATTCCATACGTTTTTTAAACAGTCTGCAGCCGTATTCATAAATACCTGTAACCTTGCCTGTTGCGTGGTAGGCATTTGCTGCACAGCCGCCGGAACAGTAAAGACGTGCCCAGCAGTCGCGGCATTCAGGGTGTGCATATACATTGCAGGCCGCAAACTCGCCCTGAATTTCTGTGTTTGTAACACCGTTCCAGATGTCACCCAGCTTAAATCTGTCATCACCTACAAACTGGTGACATGGGTACAGGTCACCCCAAGGAGTAACCGCCATATATTCTGTGCCTGAACCGCAGCCCGAAATGCGTTTATATATGCAAGGGCCGCCTGTGAGGTCAATCATATAGTGATAGAAGG
Source organism: Oscillospiraceae bacterium (assembly GCA_017435045.1). Lineage (GTDB taxonomy): Bacteria > Bacillota > Clostridia > Oscillospirales > Ruminococcaceae > RGIG3102. The sequence goes on along the minus strand of JAFSFT010000010.1, from coordinate 17,345 downwards.
TAAAAGGCTTGCCCTCTTTATCTTTTTTAAGCATAAGCTTTGCAAGTTCTTCATACTGCTGACATACAACAGGAAAATCTGCTTCTGTCAGTTCGGACGGGTCACCTGCTGCACACACAACCGGCTCCATGCTGAGCTCGTTGAAGCCAAGGTCCAGCATGACCTGAATATCCTTTAAGAAATCCGGATTTGCGTGGGTAAATGTGCCGCGCATATAATAGTTTTTGCCGCCGCGTTTTTCCACAAAACGCTGGAATTTAGGCACAATTTTTTCCCAGCTGCCATTGCCTGCATAGTCCACACGATAGCGGTCGTGAACTTCTTTTCTGCCGTCAAGACTGAGCACAACGTTGCTCATCTCTTTATTACAGAAATCAATTACATCGTCATCCACCAGCACACCGTTGGTTGTAAGTGTAAAACGGAAGTTTTTGCCCTTTTCCTTTTCAATGCTGCGGGCATATTCCACCAACTGTTTTACTACGTCAAAATTCATCAGAGGTTCGCCGCCGAAAAAGTCCACCTCAAGGTTTCTGCGGCTGCCTGAATTTTCTATAAGCCAGTCGAAGGCGCGCTTGCCCACCTCAAAGCTCATCATAGCACGTTCGCCGTGATATTTGCCCTGGGATGCAAAGCAGTATTCGCAGTTGAGGTTGCAGGTGTGTGCAATATGCAGACACAGTGCCTTTACAACGCCCGATGTCTTTGCCTTGAGATGTCCTGCCATACCTTCAAATGTGTCGGGTGCAAACAGCTTGCCCGCATCTTTAAGTGAGGTAACCTGTGCATAGCATTCCTCAATATCCTCTGCGGTTATATCTTTGCGGTCTGCATATTTTTCTGCAATCGCAGCAATGATATCCGCTTTTTCGTTATCCTCGTACATAGCGATTATATCGTATGCAACCTCGTCCACTGCGTGCACAGAGCCGGAGCAGACATCCAGCACAATATTGTAATCGCCTAATTTATACTGATGTATCATTCTCTTTTCCCCTTTTATGTAATCCGCAGAAATTTCTCTGCAGCTTTGTTCTACAAAAAATGCCGCCATTATGGCGGCATCTTGTGCACTTACTATTCTTCTATGTTTTCACACTGCTGGTTAGCAATACCGCAGCTTGTTTTGCAAGCAGACTGGCAGGATGTCTGGCATTCGCCGCAGCCGCCGTTCTTTGCACTTTCACAGAGATTGCGAGTTTCAATTGTTTTGATATGTGTCATTATAACTACCTCCATCAAAATCTTCTGTAAAAAATGTTACCATATTAAGCTTTTAAAGTCAATATTATTGCGGTCAATCTATGCTGCACAAATTCTAATAATTTAAATTTCACAAACATCATACCAAGCAGGCTGACTGTACAAAACTATGTGTCCATCGGTATTCAGCTTTGCGATATCACGTTTTGCATAAGCCAAAGCTGTCATAGGGTTGCTCTTTGTCAGTGCAATAACCGCAGCCTGCGAGAACTGACCGGCTTTGGTAAGCTGTCTTGCCATATCACGGATTACTGTAACAGCCTTGTCATATTCACCCATATTGCTGTATTCCCTTGCCATCAAATCGCCAAGGGCGATTGCTGTGGCATCCATTCTTTCAAGCAGTTTCGGGAACTCTGCTTCGGCAAATGCCAAGCCTTTATCCATAATAGCTTTCGCTTTTGCTTTTGTTACCTTGTTGGCAAGCTGTTTGTAGATTTCAGGGAAATCGATAAACTCCTGCTGTATAACCTTATCGTAGTCAGATTTTGTGCGGACACTTTCGTTGAAACCACGTTCTTTGTGACCGTCTGGGATGGTTAGCTCACGTTTGCGGGAGTCGCGGTACGTTCCTTTGTGTTCTTTTCGGTAAGGGTTTGGTGGATTTAGTTCTTCGATATAATCATTGGAATCTTCAATAGTTTCCCTCAAAGTATCAAACATTTTTCTGCCTGAAATAGACAGGTATCCATCCTGCATATTGTATATGGTGTGTTTTTTGCCATCTACAAGAACCACAACAGGATGTTTGCCATCAAGTTTGTACTCTCCCAAGTTTTCGCTTGTATATCCTGTTAATCTTCCTCGAGAAATCTGATTATTATTTTTGTAACTTCTGTTTTATCTTTGCTGTCCCTTATTTTTGCTAAAAGCTGTTTGGCTTTTTCCTCGCAAAGTTCCTCCGTTTTTTGCCCCCCAATATTTTCGGACATTTTGTGGAGTATAGAGGCGGATATCTGCATTTTTAAACATTTCTCTAATAATTCCATACGCATCTTGTATGGAAAGGTATTTACTGTTTTCATAAAAATTCTCCTGCACATCTGCGACAAACTCATTTGAGCCACTATGTACAATAACTATAGCATCAAATGAAGCATCTTTCTTATCTCCATCAGAATAAACGACTTTTCTCCCTATAAAATACATTTGTTCATTTTCAATGTTTCTATAAGCATCAAAATCTACTTTTCTTTTTATTTCATGGAAGATAGCTACATCTTCATCGGTAAGCAACCATTCTCCCTCATAATCTTTGTTAAGAATGGCCCACCCATACCTATTGTAACCTTCTTCATCCATATTTTCAATATCACGCTCCATAGGACCAGGTTTTGTACTGTAACGAATATCCTTATTATCCTCATTAAATCTTTCGCTTAATGGGATTATGTCGCCTTCGCCATACTCGTCATCTTCAAATGTCATAGCTTCTGCGGATTTTATCTGGCTGGAATCAAATACGATATATTCATCTGCTCCTGCACCAAAGTATTCAGCTTTACGGATAACACTGTCGTACCCTTGTTCCTGCAACCACTCTCTTGCAGTTACCCCTGCATTGTCCTTGGACATATCAAAAGGTATCGCATTCTGTTTTTCCCTGCTGTCAACAATGTATGGATTTTCCATCTTGAGATAGGTGTCATAGGTCACAGAGCCGTACTCATTGCCTTCCTCTGCATCAGCAAAAAAGTAGAATCCCTGAATGTCCATATTTTTTCTTGCTTTATCAAGGTCAAATACTGTGAATCCATTTTCTGTATGGTGATACGCCTTGTATTTGTAGCCTGCTTTATATGCGGCTTCATCAACAAGTTCCTGCATTCTGTCATCATCACCATCCCAGTATGCATCCATATATTCAGCATCCATCTTTCTGCTCTCCCTCACCCCATACAACCTCTCCACATCCTCTGTGGCATCTTCGTTGTAGTTGCGGATGCTTGTCAGTTCGTTGTATTCGCCTTTGTAGCCAAGGATATCTGCCTCTGTAGGCTTTTTGTCGCCAAATTTGCTGATAAATTCATCAACAATTTCCTGCACTGCATCGTTTTTGTAGTTTGCATCAGTCGGGCTGCCTTCATACTTATATGCATCAAGCATTTCCTTGATAACATTCACATTAAAGTTCGGCACAACAGGCTGCTGTCTTATCGCTTTTCCGCTGTTGTCATATCTGCGGAAGTCAACAAGCAGTTTGTAATAGCCTTCACGGATAGGCAGTGTTTCGCTGTAAATCACACTGGCATCATCGGTTTCATAGGCAAGGTTAACATTCTTCTGTGTGCCTTTCGCCTTGCTGCCTATGCTGCCGATAAACTTCGGTTTTATGCCTCTTTCGTGACAAAGTTTAAGGTAGTTTCTTGCATTCTGTTCGGCTGTTGCATCGTAATCCCACCAGTCATCAACAGACGGAATAAGTTTTCTTTCCTCGGCATTTCTTGGATTTCTCCATCTGCCTGTCTTCGGGTCTTTTATCTTTTCAAGCTGAATAACTGTAAAGTCATCATTGCCCTGTATGTCAAGCTTGCCAAAGTCCTTGGTTTTAATCTGGCTTCTGTGGAATGGGATAATATAGTCGATGTAATCGGTTTTCATTGCCGCAATAACGTGCTCCAGAGTGTTACCCACAAGGCAAAGAAAAGGCTGACACTGCAAGCAAACTTACCGAGCATTTCAAGTAAATTTACTGTGTCAATACTGTGTCAATTCGTCCCTGCATTCCCTACAAAATCGCTACAAAATAATACTTGTTAAAAAATACAAAAATCCACCAAATAGAACGAACAAACCTATTCAGGTGGCTTTTAACTATGTTTAGGTACAAAAAAAGAGGTAGTTTTTCAACTACCTCTCGTGGTCGGGATGACAGGATTCGAACCTGCGGCATCCTGGTCCCAAACCAGGCGCTCTACCAAACTGAGCCACATCCCGTTGCTGTCTCTCAACAACGTGATTTATTATATACCATAATATCCGCTTTGTCAACACTTTTTTTAAAAAAATTTCAAATTTTTAATGCAATTTTTTTAAATAAACTCTCTTTAAATATTATACAATATATACAATTATCAGATTTCACTTTAAATAAATAAAAGGGGCACAATCGATTTGTCCAGACCTTTTGATGCTGATATTCATAATCCAAAACTTTTAAATTGCAGCAGGTACGACGTACACCATGTGCCACTTTCATCTGAGGTGTGACAGAAATTATGTTACAGCTTTATCTGTAACATAATTCGTCATGGAGAGGGATAATCCCCCTATGAAAGAAAAATCTCTATAAAAATAAAAAAATCCCAATCAAATGATTGAGATTTTTCTGGTGCGGATGACAAGACTTGAACTTGCACGATATTGCTACCACTAGCCCCTCAAGCTAGCGTGTCTGCCGATTCCACCACATCCGCAAACTGCACTCTCATTTGAGTGCCTAATTATAATATCACATGTTCAGCGTATTGTCAACACTTTTTTTAATATTTTTTTCATTATTTTCCAAAGCCGAAAATTCCGAAACATCACGCAGTTTTCGGTTTATCATATTGGTGCGTGTACCCACCAGTTTGTCCAGTTCCTCGCTGGCCTGACGCATACGGTCCTGTGTTTTCGCCAGCACATCGCCAAATTTGCCAAATTCGGTTTTAACCTCCTCCAGCACCTTCCACACCTGACCGGAGCTTTTCTGGATTGCCAGTGTCTTAAAGCCCATCTGCAGGCTGTTCAGCAGTGCTGCCATTGTGGTTGGCCCGGCAATATTGATTTTGTCCTTCTGCAGTTCCTCCACCATACCCTCACGGACAACCTCGGCATAAAGTCCCTCCAGCGGCAGAAACATAATGGCAAATTCGGTTGTGTTTGGCACATCTATGTACTTTGTGCGTATATCCTTTGCAAAGCCCTTTATGCGCAGACGCAGCTCCTTGCGGGCTGCCAGCAGCTGTTCTTTATCGCCGGAGTCATATGCATCCTGCAGTTTCTGATACGCATCCAGCGGGAACTTGGCGTCGATTGGCAGGTATACATAGCCGTCGTCGTGCCCCGGCAGTTTTACTGCAAACTCAACTCTGTCAGCAGAGTTTTTCTTGGTTGCAATATTGGCCTCGTACTGCTCGGGAGAAAGAATTTCCTCCAGAATAGCACCCAACTGCACCTCGCCGAAGATACCGCGTGTCTTTACATTTGACAGCACCTTACGCAGGTCATTTACACCCTCGCCCACCTTCTGCATTTCGCCAAGGGATTTGTAAACCTGTTCCAGACGGTCGCTTACCAGCTTAAAGCTCTGATTGATGCGTTCCTCCAGTGTTTTCTGCAGTTTCTCGTCAACGGTCTGGCGCATTTCGTCCAGCTTTTTCTCGTTGCTCTGCTGCATATCGCTTACCTTCTGTTCAAGGGTTTTACGCATTTCTGCAAGCTGGTCCTCGTTCTGCTTCTGAAACTTTGCAAAACGTCCGTCCAGACCTGCTGCCATCTCGTTTACTGTTTTACGCAGAGTGTCGATATTTTCCTGTGTGGTATCGCTGAAAGCCTTGAAGCGTGCCTCCTCCATAAGCTGTACATTCTGTCGGTTCTGATTCTGCAGACTTTGCTGGCGAGCAAGAAAATCAAGGGTATCCTTTTTACTTTTATCGGTATACTCCTCCAGCTCGTCGCCAAGGTTTTTAATCTGCATACCAAGCTGTTCCGACTTATCTTTTTTTACAAGCTTAAGCAGAGAAAGCACCACATTTACCACAAGCAGTGCTATAATAATATAGAAAATATATTTATCGGTCATAATTACCTCGCTGTATCTTTAAACTCATTGTATTATATCACATTTTACACACTAAAAAAAGGGATAATTGTTACCATAAAACGACACCTTAAGGATTTGCTATGAAAACTACACACAAAACTGCCCTTTGCGGCGTATTCGGTGCCCTGTCCATCGTTGTGATGCTGATGGGCTCCATTATACCTATGGCCACCTATATGTGCCCTGCCATTGCTGCATTTTTAATTCTGCCAGTTGTTGCGGAATACGGCGAAAAAACAGGCTTTACCCTATATACTGCTGTAAGCCTTTTAAGTATGATAATGATTGCGGAAAAGGAATTTGTGCTTATGTACGTCTGCGTATTCGGGCTGTACTCAGTGTTCAAGTTCAGGGCAGACAGAATAAAGCCAAAATTTCTGCAGCTTACACTCAAAGCGGCATACGCTTTTGTCACCACCTTTTTAACCTATGCACTGCTGCTGTTTGTATTTCCAAGTCCTGTGCTGACAGGCGATTTTGGCGATATGACCATCGGCCTTGTGATTGCATTTTTTGTGCTGTTTGTCATCACCTTTATGCTGTACGACCTTGCCGCAAAAATAATGTTTATCCTTTACAGAACACGCCTGCGTTCCAAAATTTTTAAAGGCAGATAGACCATACCAACAAAGCAACAAACTCCCCTGCAGTTCAATCTGCAAGGGAGTTTTCTTATTATCGTATAAACATCTCTACCAGCAGCACAACACCGCAGCAGGACACCGCAACCTTGAACAGGTCAAAACCGAACCATGCTGTTGCAAGGCCGACAATAAGTGCCGCCGCACCCGAAATCGGGCTTTGTGTGGCGTAGAGGATTGTAGGGAATGTCATCGCCGCAAGTGTGGCGTATGGCACATAGTAAAGAAAGGATTTTATAAATTTATTTGTGATAGGCTTTTTGATAAGGGTCAGCGGCAGAACACGCACTGCAAAGGACACCACAAACATAGTCAATATATAGGCGTAGATACCGGGTTTCATCATTCCGCCTCCTGTTCATCTTCGTGTGGAAACAGCACAGCAGCTACGGCGGCTACAACCACAGTTACCACCATTGTTTTTGTGCCGTCGGCAATTTCCGCAAACAACGGCAGATATGCACCCACACTGCTTAACACAAAGCTTGCCACAACCACAAGGGCAACCACTTTGTCCTTGCGTGCAGGGGCAATTATAATTGCGATAAACATTCCGTAAAGTGCCACACTGAATGCACTTGCAAGGCTAAGCGGCATAATGTTGCCTGCAACAACCCCAAGTGCGGTGCCGATTGACCACGCAGGCACAGCAATGGCAATTGCACCGTAGGAATAGAATGGGTTTAATGTGCCTTTGCGTGCTATGGCTATACCAAACAGCTCGTCAGTGATATACTGTCCAACTAAAATGCGGTGAAAAAACGGCATTTTGGGGTCAGTACGCTGGCTCATGGCACAGCTCATAAGCATATATCTTGCGTTGGTTATAAGTGTTGCGATTGCAGTTTCCATAAGTGTGGCGCCTGCTGCAACCATTGTAAAGCCAATGTATTCCCCTGCAGATGCCGCACAGAGAGTGCTTACCACAAAGCCCTGCCATGGGGTAAAGCCTACATTTTTTGCCGCAATACCAAGAGAAAATGATACTGCCAGATAGGCAAGTGCTATTGGCACGCCGTCCTTTAAGCCTTCGGCAAAGGCTGTTTTATTGTGTGCTGATTTAAGTGAGTATGTATTTTCCAAAATACCGCCCCGTTTCCTTTTGCTTTTAACCTTTTATTTCGTCCAGCATTGCTGTCATAACCTGACCTATGCTGTCGTGAAAAACCAAATCTGCCGCATCATCACTGCGGGTCTGTTCCTTATTTATTACAACAAGGTGGTTTCCGTGAAAGTATTCTATAAAAGATGCCGCAGGATACACTGTCAGCGATGTGCCGCCTATTATAAGCATATCCGCATCCCAAATTGCACGCACTGTGCTTTCCATAACATTGTGGTCCAGATTTTCGCCGTACAGCACAACGTCTGTGCGGATTATACCGCCGCACTTTGCACATTTTGGCACAGCATTCGCCCTATTTGCAACATATTCCACCCCGTATTTTTCTCCGCAGCGGTCACAGTAGTACTTTGCAGCCGACCCATGCAGCTCCAGCACCCGTGTGCTGCCCGCCTTCTGGTGGAGACCATCCACATTCTGTGTTACCACAGTAACCTGTTTACCCAGCTTTTCAAGCTGTGCAATAGCTGTGTGTGCCTTGTTTGGCAGGGCGTCAGATATAAAATATTCCCTGTAAAACTCAAAAAAAGTTTCTGGATGTTCCCAGAAAAAGTCTATGCTTAAAATTTCTTCTGGGGGAATACCATATTTTTTGCAGGTGTTATATATACCATCCCTGCTGCGATAATCCTTAAGTCCGCTTTCGGTGCTTACACCTGCACCGCCAAAGAAAACAATTTTCTGACTTTCCTTAACCATCTGTGCGAATCTTTTGATTTTGTCTTTCATAAGCAACCGCCTTTTGCTGCAATACAAAGTGAAAATAAAACAGAATACTTAATGTATATTTTACATCTTTTTGCAGATATTTTGCAATACATAAAAAGAATAAATATAAATTTGCAGTAAATTTATATTTATTACGGTGCAAGCCGATAAAACAGATTTTATTTGATTGTTATTTATACGGATTAACTGCAAAAATTTTACTGTCTGACACTGCTACGGCTGTTATCTGCTCTTTTCCTTTAACTGTGTATACTTTTCCTTGTTGCCGTACGCCTTTTCCACAGGATATTTAGCAGCATTCTTCGCTACCTTCGCCTGAATAATCTCGTTTAAATCCAGTCCGCAGGCATCTGCCATAAGCAGGCAGTAGTTAACTGTATCCGCAAGTTCTTCCTTTATTCTTTCAAGGCTGTCGGCACACACAAGGTCATCACCACTCCACTGAAAAATCTCCAGCAGCTCTGCTGCCTCCAGATTAATTGAGATGGCAAGGTCCTTAGGGTTATGGAACTGCTTCCAGTTGCGGTCATCCCTGAACTGCATAACCATATTGTATGTCTCTTTTGAAATCATAGTACACCTCTTTTCCGGAGTTTTTACACTACAGGTATTGTATTATAAACAACAGATTTTTTCAATCTTACAGATAGAAAAGTCTGCCGATACATCTTTTACCGTATCGGCAGACCTGATTTTTATTATTAAATTTCTAAGACTTCTGTTATCTGAAAAGGATGAATTTACTTTGTCGGAAAGCAATTAAACCTTTATCATCACCATTCCATTAAACTTCTGTCATCCAAAGGCCGTGGAGATTGCAGTATGCGTAAACCGCAACAGCTTTGTCGTCGCCAAGCCAGAATTTAACTTCCGGTGCATCACCCGGGTTAAGGTTTTTGCGCTGTCCGCCCTTTTCTGTTTCCACATATACCCATTCGATAAAGTGTTCTGCTGCCATTGGATGGTCAACAGCACCAACGTTAACTGTTACAACGCCGTCTTCCACTTTAACTACAGGCAGATGTTTTTCGCCGCTTGCTTCAACTGTATTAGGAACAAGAGCCTGCATTTTTTCGCCGCAACATACCATTGGAACACCTTTGTCCTTTACCATACCGATAAGATTTCCGCAATGTGAACAGATGTAGAATTTAGCTTTCATAATAATATCTCCTTTATATCTTAAATTCAGCTTTGAATGTTTGTTTTCTTTAGCTGACTATAATATAACACTTTTAAGGTGAAAAATCTGTGACAATATCACAGAAAAATCAATCCTTATATTCTATATTTTCCCAACCATATTTATACAAATATACTATCACTTAAAAACATATAATTACTACCTGTTTTCTGCTCAAAACGCTGAAAAACAGCATATCAGATAGCATCTGCTTAAAATATCCTGTAAAAATAAAAAAGGCTCCGACCATAATGGTCGGAGCTTTTTTGGTGCCGCTAACCGGACTTGAACCGGTACGTCTTTAAAGGACGAGGGATTTTAAGTCCCTTGTGTCTGCCTATTCCACCACAGCGGCGTGCTAAAATCAGCTTAAATATTATACTATTTTTACACTGCTTTGTCAACAAGCTTTCTGTTAAATATAATAAACATCACTATTTATCCAATTTACAGTTTCACAGCCTTTATCTGCTATATTGAAACTGCAACAAATATTGGACTGTACATATAAAAATCCCCCCGAAAATATTCGGGGGGATTTTGTCAGATATCTCTATCTGTTACGCGCTTTAAATTAACCACTTATAATCAACAGATTATTTGTTAGCAGCGATGTAGTTGGAGTTGATATCTTTCCAGAGTTCAACGTCAACGCCTTTGAAGCTAACTCTATCTGGATCGTAGTAAGGATCGATGCCAGCTTTCTTCTGTGCTTCGTAGTCTTTGAGCATACCTTTAACAGGTTTTGCAAGAAGAACAACAACGAGCATGTTGAAGAATGTGATGGAACCGAGAGCCAAGTCAGCAAGGTTCCAAGCCATTGCTGCGCCAACGATACCGTAGTAGAAAATAAGGATTGGCATACCGATTCTGAGGAACCATGTGCAGCCTTTACGGATGCCAGCCTGTTCTGGTTTCTGGAAGAGGTATGTAGCTGCTGTTTCTGCTTCATAGTAGTAGGAGATAAGACATGTGAAGGAGAACAGGAAGAGCATGAATGCGATAAATACTTCAGCAAAACCGCCAAGAACGTTTGTTGCTGCGTACTGAATCATAGCTGCAGAACCGGATGTCTGTGCTGCCATGTTTGGATGACCGGAACCTACATAACCGAATGCTGTGTTGTAGCAGTCTGTGTAGAGGATCATGAGAGCAGAGATTGTACATACGATGTTTGTGTCAACCCAAACACCAGCCATGTTAGCAAGACCTACACGAACTGGATGTGGGTTTTCTGCTGCTGCAGCTGTTGGTGTGGATTCACCCATACCGGAAGCGGAGGAGAATGTACCACGTTTAACACCCTGCTGGATAGCAATACCAATACCGCCGGAAAGAAGAGCGTCAGCGGAGAATGCACAGCGGAAGATGTCTGCGAATACGCGGCCTGTTTCACCGATGTTCATTACAAAGATGATAACGAAGCATACGAAGTATACAGCAACCATGAATGGAACGATTGCAGAAGCTGCATCGGAGATACGTTTGATACCGCCGAGACATGTTACGAACATGATAACAGCCATAACTGCTGCGAATACGATCTGTGGAACGCCTGTTGCTACAGAGAATGCTGCACAAACTGTGTTTGTAGCTGCGGAAGGCATGAACAAGCCGATACCAAGGAAGGAAATGATAGCGATAAAGATACCATAAGCTTTCCAGCCAAGACCACGTTCTGCTACGTAGTAAGGACCACCACGGTATTCGCCGTCGATTTTTGTTTTGTACATGGAACCCTGTGTTGTTTCTACGAAACATACGCAAGAGTTTGTGATACCGATAAGGAACATCCAGAATACTGCACCTGGACCGCCGGAGTATACAGCAACTGCAACACCAGCAACGTTACCTGTACCAACACGCATAGCCATTGTTGTACAGAAGGAAGCAAATGGGGAAACACCACCAGTTTTTGTTGGGTCACCTTTGTCGAGGATGCGTTTCCAAGCATCGCCGAAGTGTCTGAACTGTGGGAATCCGAGATAAAGTGTGAGAGCAATACCGCCAAGACCGATAACTACAAGCATCGGCATACCCCAGAGGAAGCCATTAGCGGTGTTAATAAAAGCATCTAACATAATTTTTTCTCCTTTTTAAGATTTTTTTGCCGCATAATTGCACTGCGCGTATAGTGCAACGGTCTACGGGACCCGCGGCTGATATTTTAGAGGGTTGTGTATAAAATTACACACTTAACCGCTATTAAATACAGGTTAATTATACTCAATTGCTAACAAAAAGTCAATTAATTATTAAAAAATTGTGAACTTATAAAAAATTATGCTATGGTTTTGTCATTTTGCACAAAAAGCTCTTTTTATCAGAACATAGTATCAGTAAGCTGCACACCAAAGGTTAGAAAACTGTTAAAATCAGCATTCAGTGCATGTTTTGAATATTTATACATACGCATACATTATCTTTTGCTCTTTCGTAAATTAGACCATAGTCTGTACTTTATTTTATTCCATTCAATCATTACATTGCTTTATTTTATTTTGTTTTGTGCTGTTCCAATATACTATATACAAATTTATATGCAATAAAAAACGGCGGTTAAAACAAACCGCCGTATCCTTTTCAGGCAATATTTTGTTAAAGTTTTACCGAACCAAACAGTCTTGGCATGATTTTTCTTGTATATTCACCAAGAGAGTAGTAGCTGCCGTTGGAGATACAGTAATCATAGATTATTGCACGCTCTGCCAATGTATAAAGACGCTGAATCTCCCTTACAGACATATCCTTTGTAATCTGACCTCTCTCCTGACCCTCGGAAATTATCTGTGTGATAATCTGATAGTAATATCTGTCCTGATTCTGCAGGTGTTTGTCCCCTTTTGTAATAACCTGTGAAGAATAAAGGGAAGACAAAAGACCGATAGGTATTTCCTTTTCTATCATATCGTGTACAGAGTAGCACAGATACAGCAGTTTTTCAAAGCTGTTCATTTCAGGGTCCAGTGTCTGCATTACTTCCTCGTATTTTGCATCAAAAAGTTCGGACAGAGATGATAACAGTTCGTCCTTGCTGCTGTAGTAGTGGTAGAAGCTGCCCTTTGATGTGCCTGATGCTGCAATGATATCATCAATAGTGGTTTCGCTGTAGCCTTTTTCGTGAAAAAGCTGCCATGCCACCTTTGTGATTTTTGCCTTTGTCTTGTTCATTCTCGCCATAAGTGGAACACCTCGGTAATTTTTTACATATACATTATTGTATCATTTAATAAATATAAAGTAAAGTCATTTAATTTGTTAATTATTTAATTAAATAATATTCCGTATTGTTAATAAAAATATTATTTTTCTTAACTGCAAAAATATTTTTTCAATCTACAGTTTAGATTGTAAGCTTTGCTTTTGGGACAACGACGGCTATTTTCTTGCACAGTTGCTTGTTTTTTCAGTAAGAATTTCCAGCCCGTGTGTAAGATGCGGAAGAATATATTCCAGACATTCTGTAACTGCTTTAGGGCTGCCAGGCATATTTACGATAAGTGTTTTTTCGCGGATACCTGCTGCTGCACGGGACAGCATTGCCCTGCCTGTAATCTGCAGACTGAAGTATCTCATAGCTTCAGGTATGCCCGGTACATCTTTGTGGGATATTGCCTTTGTGGCTTCCGGCATTACATCGCGGGGAGAAAAACCTGTGCCGCCTGTTGTAAGAATAAGGTCTGCAATATTTTCATCACAGATTCTTGCCATCTCCATTTCAAGCATAAGCTTGTCATCCGGCAGAAGTGTGGTATGCACAACCTCGAAGCCTGCATTTTTAACAAATTCCACTATAACAGGGCCGCTTTTATCCTCACGCTGACCTGCATAGCCTGAATCGCTGGATGTAATAACCGCTACTCTGAATTTTTCCATCTTGTTTATCCTCCTATCTGGGACATATTTCTGTATTCTCGTTTTTCAAAATTTTCCTTCTGGTCAAACTGATGTGCTTTCGGTTTCTGGGATATGCCAAAATTCAAAGCCTCCAGCAGCTGTGCATCGGTTTTGCCTTCACGCAGATAAGGCATAAGATTTATGCCTGCTTCAAACTGCAGACAGGTTTTAAGATATCCGTCTGCTGTAAGGCGTACACGATTGCATTTATCGCAGAATTTATGGCTTATTGCACTGATAAACCCGATTTTACCTTTAAATCCATCAAGCGAATAGTGTACCGACGGACCATTGCCGCGGATTTCCTCACAAAGTGTAAGTCTGCCGCAGTGCTTTTCTATAACCTTTCTTATATCATCTTCGGTTATTGACTCAAACTCTGTGCCTGAACCTATAGGCATAACCTCTATAAAACGCACATCCGTGTCGCTTTCCCTTGCAAAATCTATAAGGGAAAGTATTTCTGTTTCGTCAAGGCCGTATATCGGCACTGCATTTATCTTAAGACGCACCTTGTTTTCTCTCTGTGCGTATCTTATGCCTTCAATAACCTTTTTAAACTCGTCACGGCGTGTAATTTTCTCATACTTTGCCCTGTCCATTGTATCAAGGCTGACAGTTATGCTGTCCACCCCTGCACCCACAAGATTATGGTACTGCTCGGTAAGCAGCACACCGTTGGTGGTTATTGTTACACTCTCGATACCTTCTATATCCTTTATCTGCTTGATAAGGTTAGCAACACCGCGGCGAACAAGAGGCTCGCCCCCTGTTATCTTTACCTTTTTAAGTCCATTCTGTGCAAGCACACGGCAGATACGCAGAATCTCGTCAAAGGTAAGAACATTGCGGTGGAGAATGTTCTCCACACCCTCCTCAGGCATACAGTAGACACAGCGCAGGTTGCAGCGGTCGGTAACTGAGATGCGTATATAGTCTATATTTCTGCCAAAATTGTCAATCATCTTATAAATTCTCCGCTTTTTCCGCCATTTTTGTATTCAAGGTGTACGTCGGAAATTTCCATACGCTTATCTATAGCCTTGCACATATCGTAGATTGTAAGCAGTGCAACAGAAACACCTGTCAGTGCTTCCATCTCTACACCCGTCTGTCCCTTGATTTTTACTGTACAGAAGGCCTTTATCTGATTGTTTTCGCTGTCGGTTTCAAAATCGATACTGCATTTGGAGATAAGCAGCGGATGACACATAGGAATAAGATGCGGTGTCTGCTTTGCAGCCATAATGCCTGCAACTCGGGCTACACCCAGCACGTCACCCTTCTGCACTGTTTTGTTGAGCACAGCCTCCATAACCGCATCATTAACTTTAATAATGCCGCTGGCTGTAGCTGTGCGGGTGGTTTCTTCCTTTTCGGAAACATCCACCATAACAGCGTTGCCCTCTGTATCAAAATGTGTAAGCTTATTTTCCATTACTTTTCTCCTTTTCCGCAGCAGCTGCATTTTGGATATTTTGGTATCTCTACCTCGTCAAATGTCATATTTAGCATATCTATAAAAATCATTCTGCCTTTAAGTGTTCTGCCTGCACCGATAATAAGCTTTAACACCTCGCAGGCCTGCAGAGAGCCGATAACCCCCGGTATTGCACCAAACACGCCAACGTCCTTTGCCTCGACAATCTCGCCCTGCTTTGGAGGTTCGGGGTTTAAGCAGCGCAGACATGGGCCGTCGCCGCCCAGAACTGCAACCTGACCATAAAACTCGTAGATTGCACCGTAAACGTGGGGCTTGCCAAGCTTTACACTGGTGTCGCTGATAATGTAGCGTACATCAAAATTATCTGTTGCATCCACTATAATATCATATTTTTCAAATATTTCTGTAGCATTGCTTTTATCCAGCTTATCCTCAATACAGATAACTTTTATATCGCTGTTCATAGACTTAAGGCGTTCTTTTGCCTGCTGCACCTTGCTTTTGCCCACAGAATTTTCTGTATACAGCAGCTGACGCTGAAGGTTGGAAACATCCACAACATCAAAATCCACAAGACCTATTGTTCCCACTCCTGCACAGCAAAGCTCCATGGCCACAGGACTGCCAAGTCCGCCTGCACCCACAATGAGTACCCTGCTGTTTTTAATTTTTTCCTGCCCTGCCTCGTCAACCTGGGGCAGCATAAGATGTCTTTTATATCTCTGCTGTTCTTTCTGTGTCAATGCCATAAAAACACCTCGCTGTTACTGAAAAAGTGTGTAAATACCGTCTGCGGAATATTTATCATACATTATAACCGCTGTTATAACCGCCAGTTATACTTTATCACAACAAATACTCTGCACACAACATTTATAAAAGCATTATAAAAAGGCAGGGCTACTGCCGTGTGCCGACAATAGCCCTGTTTTTTGTTTTTTATCAGCCGCCGGCAAGCAAATGATGGATTTTTAAATCGTCATTTTCCTGCAGGACTACATTGCCGTAATCTTCAGGCCAAACCAACTGACCATTAACCTTTGTTACAAGCTTTGGCCAGGTGTAGTTCATATGTTCTATTACGCCCTGAATTGTAAGGCCTTCGTGCCAGTCAGGATATGGCAAATCGTTTAACATCATAATACTTTACCTCTGATTAATCTTAATTATGGTTCAAGATTCTGGAGCGGTTCAACAATTTCGATAAGTTCCGGAAGATCCATACCGATTTTCTTGAGGTGTTCGATTGTTGGAACACCGTTCATTGTCCAGCCACGTTTTGGATATACTGCGTTGATAAGTTTTTCGTATTCACCTTCGCGGTATTTTCTTGTTTCAGCCATTTTTTCTTTAAGAGACATAGCTGCAACCTGTTCTTTTGTAAAGCCAACTTTTGTTACAAGCTGACCGTCGTATCTTTCCTGACGGGAGAGATATTCTTCTTCTGTTACAGGACCCATGGAACGGTATGGGATAGCGTCGTGTTTTCTGAGACCTTTACCAAGACGGATGTTGAAGATTCTCTGGAAGTTGTAAACTCTTTCAGACATAACGAGAAGTTCTTCTCTGTCAATCTTCTTGCCTGTTACGCCGTAGAACAGGTTGAGGTAGTTGTCAACGTGTTCAGGAACTTTTGCAGGTTCATCTGTCAGTGCATTGTTTTCTGGCACAACGTCGTTCCAAGGAAGCTTACACAGACCAACAAGACCGAACCATGTACGGAATCTTGGGTAGTAGTAGAGAGCTTCTGCCTTGTCGTCGAATGTTGGAATCTGGTTGTTAACCTGGTCCATAAAGATAAGCCAAGCTTCGTCGTGCTGTGGGCCTTTGTTTGTAAGACCGTAACCGCCCTGCTGTGCAAGGGATTCTTTGGAGCCGTATTCGGAGTATTCGAGACCTTTCTGTTCCATAGCGATGTCATTAAGGAAGTCTGCATCGCCCCAACCATTCTTGATGAACAGTTCTTTCTGTTTGTGGGAACCGAGAGCTGCAATTTTACCGAAGCCTTCGTTTTTAGCTGTGAGGTGGATAAGTTCCAGTGCTGCTGCAGCATTGCCGAAGTTAAGTTCAAGACCGCCTGTTCTTTCCTTGTTCAGGATGCCGTTTTCGTAACATTCCATAAGGAATGCACACATTGTACCCCAGGAGATTGTATCGAGACCGTATGTATCGCAGTAGAAGTTGAGTTCAAGGATAACCTGTGGGTCTGTGATACCGCAGTTTGGACCAACGCCTGCTGCTGTTTCGTATTCAGGACC
>JAFSFT010000009.1 GCA_017435045.1 Oscillospiraceae bacterium | reverse complement strand
TGTTTTTTGTTGTCTTTTTTTCTTTTTTCTTTTTATTTTGTTTTGCTTTGATTTTTCTCTTTATATATTTTTGTTTTTTTCTCTTGGGGGTTCTGCCCCATACTTCCCTTAAAATACTGATATATAATCTCAACGAGTGGGTATTTTACTATTACCTGACTTTTTTGTAAAGCCTTTGCGGCAGATTGTATAAATTATGTAACTGAAACTGCAAATTACAGGCCGAGAATTTTTGGCACATGATATTCAACCATCTTGTACCACCAAGGCCAGTCGTGGTTTACATCGTGTCCCCACATATCAACCCATACGTTTGCACCAAGGCGTTCGAAGTTTTCTTTAAGCCACAGTGCTGTGCCAGGTTCTTCCCATGCACCCTGACCGCCGCAGATTACACCACGGCAGCGGTTATACTGGTCAACATATGGATGGTCAGGCTGCATATTTGCCAGATAGAGTTCAGGGCTGTTGTAATAGAGTGTTTCGTCCATATAGTCGCCAAAGAACATATCTGTGCGGTAAATGCCTGCCATAGCAAGGCAGCTGTCGAATATGTAAGGGAAACGCAGGAACAGGTTTGCGGAATGGTTAGCACCCATACTTGCACCAAATACAAGGATACCGCCGTGGCTGTCCCATCCGTTGCGCATATTTGTCATATCTCTCATAAATGGAACAACTTCATCAACGATGTAGTGAATCCACTGTTCATGCATATAGCTGCGGTGACCGGGGTCGCCGTTTTTGTCGGACCATGTTTCAAGGTCGATTGTGTCGATGCTGAACACCATAACCTTGCCTTCTTCAATCCATTTTGCCCAGTAGTCAATCATGTGGAAGTTTTCAAAATCCACAAATTTGCCGTCCTGGCAGGGGATAAACAGCACAGGCTTGCCTGCGTGTCCGTAAACTTTCATTTCCATATCTCTGTTAAGACATGGGCTGTATTCCTTGAAGTATTGAATTTCCATACGAAATTCCTCCTTTATATTTTAACTTGCGTTTTTTGCATTATATTACAAAGGCAGAGCCTTTATTATAAATCGTAGAACAGAGTTTCCATAAAAATCGGTATCTGTTTTTCCCAGCTGGCTTCACTGTGGTCGCCCTTTGGCACTACACGGCTGTTAAGCAGCACACCTTTTTTCATAAGTGCTGCGGCAACACGGTTGTAGTGACCTATTGCCTGCGGATGCTGGTTGAATTCCTCTTCGCCATAGTCCATATACAGCACACTGTTTTCGCCTATATCTCCGTACTTTATCATCTGTTCCACAGTGTTTATGGAAAAGCTTACGGCAGGGGACAATGCCGCACCACGGCTGAAGATGTGGTTATAGTGGGTAAGGGCATAGATGGTCATCAAACCGCCCATGCTGCTGCCGGAAATAAAAGTATATTCCCTTTCAGGCATAGTAGGAAATCTGCTGTCTACATAAGGTTTGAACACCTTTACAAACCAGTCCATTGTCTTTCTGCCGTTGCCCTTGATTTTGCCGACTTCATGATAGTCAAAATCAAAGGGAGAATATTCACTCAGACGCTCATTGTTGTGTCCGTGGTTGCATTCCACGGCTGCCACAATAAGAGGAACATCATTCTGCTGCAGAAACTCCAGCATACCCCAGCTTTTGCCATAGGTTGCGTGACTGTCAAAAAATACGTTGTGGCCGTCAAACATGTACAGCACAGGGTAGCGCATATCGGGATTCTGCTTTGCACTGTCCGGCAGATAGATGTAGGCACGGCGTTTCTGCTTTCCTGTAAGGTGGGGAATTGTAACTTTCTTTATAAATATCATTGTAGGGTACTCGCTTTATATATAGATTTTCTGCAGGATATCACCATAAGATATCCGCATCTAAAATAAGTATATATATTTTAATATTAGCATAGTCAAAAGATAATTGCAAATTTATAGTACCGATGGAATTATATTGTAATATTTATGCTTTAAAAATACAAAAGTTTACAGTTTTGAAATATATATATTCACCTAACGTTTGATTTTTGTATATATATATAGTAAAATAATATAAATAATATGATATTGTGAAAAGGTGTGTCAGCACACATTTCTGAAAGGAAAATATATGGTAAGTATAGTTGGATATTCTGGTTTTGTAGGGTCTAATCTCTGTGCTTCTTTTGACTTTGACGGCAAGTATGATAAAAGCAATGTTGCTGAGGCTTTCGGCACAAATCCGGACGTGCTGTTTTACAGTGGCGTGCCTGCCCAGAAGTTTATAGCCAACAAATTCCCGGAGGAAGATTTTGCAACTGTTCAGGAAGCATTGGACAATATGAAGAAGATTAATCCTAAAAAGCTGGTGCTGATTTCTTCGGTTGATGTTTACAAAGAGCCAAACGGCAAAACGGAATCCAGCTTAATGGACAAGGAAAATCTTCACCCATACGGCGCAAACCGCCTGTGGCTTGAGGAGCAGGTTAAAGAGAATTTTGAGGACTACTTTATTGTTCGCCTGCCCGGACTTTACGGCATTAACCTTAAAAAGAACTTTATCTACGATTATCTCAACTATATTCCGTCCATGCTCAACGAGGCAAAGTTCAGCGAGCTGTCCGCAAAGGAAGCAAAGCTGTGTGAACTGTACACATTGCAGGACAACGGCTTCTGGAAGCTGAACGAGGATGTTGACAGGGAAAGCACAAAGGCAATCTTTAAAAAACTGGGCTTTTCTGCACTTAATTTTACCGACAGCCGAGGCATATTTCAGTATTACAATCTGAAATATTTATATGATAATATACAGACTGCAATTAAAAATAGCGTAAAAGTGATGAATATTGCCACAGAACCTGTGACAATTGCAGAAATTTACAGAGCAATTACAGGAGAAGAGTTTGTGAATGAGCTTGCAAACCCTGTGCCTCATTACGATTTTAAAACCGAAAACGCAGCTATCTTTGGCGGCAAGGACGGCTATATCCAGACAAAGGAATTTGTGCTGGCTGATATAAAAGAGTTTATAGGCGAGATGACAAAGTAGTATCAGAGCAAAAAAATTATCCTTATAATGAAAAGGAAAATATATGAAATATTCAATTTCCAATATTGCGTGGGACAAATCTCACGATTTTGAAATGTATACATTTTTGCAGAGTGTTGGTATGGACGGCATAGAGATTGCTCCTACACGCCTCTTTGAAAATCCATACGAAAATCTGGAACAGGCACAGCTTTACGCCACAATGCTTGGAAACCGCTTTGGTCTTGGTATAAGCAGTATGCAGAGCATCTGGTACGGACAGAGCGGAAATATCTTTAATAAAGAGGAAGCAAAGTCACTTTCCGATTACACTAAAAAGGCAATGGATTTTGCCAATGCAACAGGTATAAAAAACCTTGTGTTCGGCTGCCCTAAAAACCGCAGTATCCCTGACGGTGCAAAGGAAGATGATGTACTGGAGTTCTTTTATAACCTCGGGGAATATGCAAAAAGCCGTGGCACAGTGCTTGCACTGGAAGCAAATCCTGTTATCTATAATACTAATTTTATGAATACAACTGCCGAAACTGCTGAGTTCTGCAAAAAAGTAGGCAGCGAAGGCGTAAAGCTTAATGTGGACTTTGGCACAATCCTTTACAACAGAGAAAATCCGCACGTTATAAAGACTTATAAAAATCTGGTAAACCACATTCACCTGTCGGTTCCGCAGTTGAAGTATGTGGAAAAAATCAAAGAACATCAGACACTGAAAAAAGTGCTGGGCAAAATAGATTATGACGGTTACCTGTCAATTGAGATGGGCAACGTTGGCGATATAGAAAAGGTAAAAAAAGCAGTTATCTACTTAAAGGAGAATTTTTAGTATGACTTACCGCAACCTTAAAGGCGTGCCTGATTTTGACTGTTTTGAATATGGAGAGAAAAAATCAAAGTATTGCCTGTGTATTCCAATCATCAACGAAAAGGAAAACATCACTCTGGAACTTCATCGTGCACGCATCAACAAGGTACACACAATATGTGATATCATAATCTGTGATGGCGGTTCTACCGACGGCGGCACAGACGAGGATATGCTCCGGGGTCTTGGGGTAAACACCCTGCTTGTAAAAAAAGGCCCGGGGAAACAGGGCGCACAGCTGCGTATGGGCTTCTATTGGGCACTTATGCGCGGTTATGAAGGCGTCATCACCATAGATGGCAACAATAAGGACTCCATTGAAGATGTTGTAAAATTTATTGAAAAGCTGGACAGCGGATACGATTTTATACAGGGCAGCCGTTTTATCGAGGGCGGACAAGCTATCAATACACCGCTCAGCAGACATATTGCGGTTAAGTTTATCCATGCACCTGTTATTTCTCTTACAGCAAGGGAAAAATTTACCGACACCACCAACAACTTCCGTGGCTATTCAGCAAAATATCTGCTGCACCCATTGGTACAGCCTTTCAGAAATATATTCAAAACATATGAATTGCTGGCATATCTTTCTACACGTGCAAGTCAGCTTAAGCTGAAAACCTGCGAAGTGCCTGTTACAAGGGCATACCCTAACAGCGGCAAGATACCTACAAAAATAAGCCCCATCAAAGGCAACAGCGAACTGATGAAGATTTTGCTGGCAAACGCAGCGGGTAAATATAATCCGTAATTTTAACAGGGCGAAAACGGCAAGTGCCGTTCTCATAGGGGGATAATTTCCCATGCACGACGCATTTTTCACGACAGTGATTTAAAAAATCTGCTGTCTCCCCCTTAGATGACGGCAGGACATGCCATGCGGCGTCCTTGCTGTACAACCTGTTTAAAGCCTGGATTTGAAAGGCGTTAACAACAAATATCTCCATATGAGGTAACAACTTTGAAAACAATCTACGATAGAATTATTATAGGTGCAGGGCTTTATGGTCTGTACAGTGCAGAATACTGCGGCAGAAAAGGCGAAAATGTACTGGTGCTGGAATGTGACAGCACTGCTTTTTCCCGTGCTACTTACATCAATCAGGCAAGAGTGCACATGGGTTACCACTACCCACGCAGCATCTCCACAGCGGTAAAGAGCCGCAACTACTTTGACCGATTCTGCGAGGATTATCCTGACAGTATCAAAACCGATTTTAAAAAAATATATGCCACCAGTGCAAACTTTTCCTGGACAGACCGCGACCAGTTTATAAAGTTCTGCAAGGACGGTGACATACCATGCGTTTCGGTTGAGCCTACCACATATTTTAAACCAGGTATGTGCGACGGCACTTTTGAAACACTGGAATATACATACGACTGGGAAATTCTCCGCAGCGGACTTCTTGCTGATATAGAAAAGCTGGGAGATAAGGTGACAATACGCTACAACAGTTTTATCACAGCCATTGATAAGGATGGGGAATACTATAAGGTTACACTTAAGGACGGAGCAGAATTTTATACTCCGTTTCTGCTGAATTCCACCTATGCAAGTGTAAACCAGATAAACACCCTTGCAGGCTTTGAAACTTTTCCTATCAAG
Organism: Oscillospiraceae bacterium; assembly: GCA_017435045.1. Classification (GTDB taxonomy): domain Bacteria; phylum Bacillota; class Clostridia; order Oscillospirales; family Ruminococcaceae; genus RGIG3102. The sequence goes on along the minus strand of JAFSFT010000009.1, from coordinate 5,196 downwards.
TATGAACTGTGCGAGATTATACTCTGCACCATCAACGATAAACTTCGTGATGTGGGTATAACAGTTATGGATGGCCCATTCTTCTCCATTATGCCTTTTGGCAAGACGGGGCTGCACTCACTTACCAGTGTAACCTTTACCCCTCACGTTACCTGCTATGACAAGCTGCCTAAGTTTGACTGTCAGCAGGGCATTGAGGATTATTGCAGTCCGCAGCATCTGGGCAACTGTAACGACTGTCCGCACAAGCCTGAAAGTGCGTGGGGATATATGTCCCAGCTGGCAAGAAAATATCTGCGTGATGAATTCGGTTTCGAGTATCACTCGTCTCTGTTCTCCATGAAGCCTATCTTAAAGCTCAGCGAAATCGATGACAGCCGTCCTACACTTGTAAAGCAGTTTTCACATAAACCAACCTTTGTAAGTGTTCTGTCGGGTAAAATCAACACAGTTTACGATTTAAAGGAAGTACTGGACAATGATTAAAAATAAAGAAAAGAACTTTGTCTCTGCAGTTGTGTACTGCCGTGACAGCAAAAGCACAATCGGCACATTTCTCACCTGTGTGAATGAAACGCTGAAAGAGAATTTTGAAAAATACGAAATTATCTGTGTAAATGACTGTTCTGCTGACGGCACAGTATCAGCAATCAATGATTTTTGTGAGGCAAATACTGTAAAAAGCCTTACAGTTGTAAATACCAGTTTTTATCAGGGTCTGGAAAATGCAATGATTGCAGGGCTGGATATTGCAATCGGCGACTTTGTGTTTGAGTTCGACTCCACAATCGGCGATTTTGAGCCGCAGATGATTATGGATATCTACCGCAAAAGCCAGCAGGGCAATGATGTTGTGTTTGCTGTGCCAAAACAGAGCCAGAAAGCTTCTTCAAAATTGTTCTACTCTCTTTTCAATCGTTTCTCCACATCCGAACATAAAATTACAACGGTACGTTTTTCTGTTATCAGCCGCCGCGGTATAAACCGTGTAAAATCCATGGGGGTAAAAACAGTTTACCGCAAGGCAGTTTATGCATCCTGCGGTCTGCCGGTTGCCCATATTGAATACACGCCAATTACAAAAGGCACTGTAGCACAGCGTGATGTACAGACAAAAAGAGAGCTTGCTCTCAACAGCCTTATCCTGTTTACAGACATTGGCTACAAAATCAGCTTTGCACTTACAGTGCTTATGAGCATTGTGCTTGTGGCTGCAGGCATTTATACAGTTGCAGTGTTCTTCTCGGCCAATCCTGTGGCAGGCTGGACAACTACAATGCTGGTTATGTCCTTTGGCTTCTTTGGCCTGTTTGTAATTCTGGCCTTTGTGCTCAAATATCTGTCCGTTATCCTCAATCTGGTATTTACACACAAACAGTATGTGATTGAGAGTGTACAGAAGATAACAAAATAAATGCAGTTTATCTGCAGAAATATCTGTAAAAATTAATCAACCGCATGGGTATATGTGTACGTATGCGGTTGGTAATGTTTATAAATCTTTTTCAGAAGGTGTAGATTTTGAAACTGAAAAAAAACGACATATCAAAACAGCTTTTAATTATTATAGCCTTGGTGCTTACTGCGGGCAGGCTTTTCATCGCGTGGACACAGTATGCCACAATCTATCCGCCTCTTGCACCTATAGATGACCATTTTATGTTCACCACGGCACAGAATATTGTGGCAGGGGAGTGGTTTGGTGAATATAACTATCTCACCCTTTCCAAACACGCATTTTTTGCGGTGTGGCTGGCGTTTCTCCATATTTTGGGCATACCTTATATGGTTGGCAGTGCAGCGTTGTGGTCAGTTGCCAGTGTGGTGCTTGTTCTGGCGGTCAGCCCTGTTATAAAGAAAAACTGGGCAAGGCTGTTTCTTTATGCAGGGCTGCTTTACAACCCTGCTGTATGGGCACAGTTCTCCACAAGAATTTACCGCGACAACATATTTCCAGGTCTTTGTATGCTGTTCTTTGGCTGTGTGCTGGCAGTGGGGCTGCGTTATAAACAGCCTGTAAAAAACTGGGTTTTATGGCTTATAGGTTATGGCATAACCTTTGGCCTTGTATATCTGTCCCGAGAGGATGGTATATGGGTGCTGCCGTTTGCAATAATTGCATTTATTGTTCTTGTAGCTCTGTGGATGATTGAGAAGGATCACGGAATCATAAAAAAGGCAATAGCTCTTTGTCTGCCCTTTATACTCTCCGCAGGGGTAATCTGCTCCTATTGCTATATGAACTATATACACTATGGACGGTTTATTGTAAGTGATTTCACCAGCAGCGATTTTGAAAAGGCTTATGGTGCACTTATGAGCATAGAGCACGAAAACTGGCATCCGCTGATTGCGGTGCCGGATGATGTCCGTGAAAAACTGTACAATGAGGTTCCGTCCTTTGCCTTTATGGAGGAAGCACTGGAAGAACCCATACTCAAAAACGGATACTTCCGCCCTGCACTTAACGATTTTCAGTCAGGCGGCTTCTACTGGGCTGTAAGAACTGCCCTGCAGAACGAGGGCTACTATGAAACACCGCAGAAAGCCCAGCAGTATTACGAAACTCTCCGTGCCGAAATTGAGCTTGCGGTTTCAGAGGGGCATTTGCAGGCGGGTAAACTGGGGGCTTCGGTAACCAGTCCGATTAAGCCGCAGTACATTCTGCCTGTGATAGCCGAGGGCTTCCGGGGCTTTAATACAGCTGTAACCTTTGGACAGTGCGACCCTCTTGCCGAGATGGCGGTGGGCACAGCGGAAGAAATAGCCGAGGTGGAACAGTTTATACATCAGAAAGGCGGAACGGTGCTTGTGGCAAATACCACCACTGTATATCTGCCGCCATTGCAGCGTATTACCCACACATTTATGCGTTTTATGAATATTGTATATAAAATCTGCATACCGATTATGTTCCTTATGGCACTCTGCTGGCAGATAAAACAGCTGCTGTGGGATATAAAATGCGGAGGAATAACCTGCGATACAATACTCAATGTAGTGCTTTTGGGGGTTGTGGGCATGGCGCTTCTGCGCTGCTTTATGATAGCGTATGTGGAGGTTTCTGCATTCAATATAGGCACCTACGGTATGTATCTTTCCACAGTCTATCCGCTGCTTATACTTTACAGCTTTGTGGGTACGCTTAAAAATTTTGAAAACTGAATTTAAAACTGATTTATGAAAAAAATAAATGTAAAAACTCTGGCGGACAGCACACCTTTCCGCTTTTACGATACAATTTTCTTCTCCCTTGCGGCACTGGTGTCATTCTTTTTCATGTCCCATCCGGATTTGTGGGAGACTGCCAACCACAGTTACGTGTTTCTGGAATGTCTGTTCAGCGGACAGTTTATAGATTTTTATAACGTGGTTGCGGCACACAACAACGGTTACTACTATATCAATGGTGCGAATTATAATGTATTTATATATATAATTTTCGCACTGTGGGAGCTGCCTGTATTCCTGTTTAACAGGATTGCAGATTTGCCTTTGGTGGAAAGCTTTATAATTCTCTGGGCAAAGGCGGTGTGTGCAGGATTCTTTGCTGGCTGTGGCTATATGGTTATGCGTCTGGCACAGAAGCTGGGTCTTACAAAAGAAAGAGCGATGCTTACAGCAGCGTTTTTCCTTTTCAATCCGGTTGCATTCTTCTCGCCTATGGTTATGGGGCAGTATGACACTCTTTGCCTGTTCTTCACACTTTGGGCACTGTGTTTTTACCTTGACGGAAACTATACAAAATTCAGCCTGGTAATCGGTGTGGGGGTTGTCTGCAAATTCTTTGCACTGCTCATTTTTGTACCGCTTATTCTGCTGGCGGAAAAACGTCTGCTTAAAATAGTAAAGTACGGCATAATTTCAATGTGGCTGTATATCCCTACAACGTTGCTCTTTATGGGCAGAACCGGAGAAGCAGGCGGATTTGTTTCCACAATGATAGGGCGTATGTTCTCTGCCGAGATACCGTCAGGTCAGGGCGGTGCGGCTCTTTTTGTGACTGTTTACGCAATTATTGTTTTTGCAGCCTTCCTTTATAATCCAAAAGGAAAAACAGCCTATATGGCGGTTTATCTGCCAATGGCGGTGTTCGGGTTGCTGTTCCACAGCATTTTCTGGCACCCACAGTGGGTTGTGCTGCTTATGCCGTTTGTAGTACTCACAACCGCGCTGCACAAAACCCGCAGTCCGTGGTACTGGCTGGATATGGTTATGTCTGCAGGATTTTTCCTGCTGTGCTTCTGCCATTACGGCACACAGACGGGAGCAGTGCTTTTTGACGGTGGCTGGCTGTACAGCATATGGTGGTTCCGCGTGGCAACTGCGCCTTACTGGGTGGCCCTGGATGTGCTGCTGGGCAAAGTTCCGTTTTTGTTCCAGCTTGCTCCGGTTATGTTTTCAGGAGCAATTTTTGCAAATATCATCTTTAAGTTCCCGTTTGGCAGCACAACCTTTTCGGATAAATTGACTGCAGATGTGGAATATGACAAAATCTCCGACAAAGCATTTTTGTATATGATTTTTATTTTTGGTTTTATCTGTATGTGGCTTGTCCCGTCTCTTGCAGAATTTGCAAGTGCACATAATGGATGGATGATAGATATTTTTTAAAATATATATTATTATATATAATACATATATATAGTATAATATATAGCCGTGTATACTGTTGGCAGGAGTAAAGCCAGAGTATACACGGTTTCGTTTTTTGGTATCAGACAATATTTAGTGATTATAAATAATGCGATATACAACTGATAGAGCGTTAAAAATATTTTGAAAAAATTGTCAAAAAAGTGTTGACAAAAAGCATAAATAGTGTTAATATAATCAAGCTGTCCGAGAGAGGGTAGCAAAATCCACAAAAAACCTTGAAAAAGTTTTAAAAAAGTCACAAAAAAGTGTTGACAAACTAAAGAGGTTGTGGTAATATAATAAGGCTGTCGCGAGAGACAGCGAAGGCGACTGAAAAAAGTTTAAAAAACTTGAAAAAAGTGCTTGACAAACTTAATCAGTTGTGATAATATATAAAGGCTGTCGCGAGAGACAGCGAGGACCTTGAAAATTAAACAATATAAGAAAAGAACAGAAGCTTGTGAAGGAATAACTTTAGATATTCTTTTGAAACAGTGAGTAAACACTATAAAAACGCTTTTAAGTAATTTCGAGACGCTAATGCGTTTGGAAGAATGA
>JAFSFT010000008.1 GCA_017435045.1 Oscillospiraceae bacterium | reverse complement strand
GTACGGCTGTCGTCCCAGTCTATACCGCAAACCAGAATATTTACAACATCCTGGTCGATGGAAGTATCTGTCTGAAGGTCTTCAGGGATATTTTCGCCTACATTGTACATATTGCCGATTGCCTTATCGACAGTAAAAATCATTACACCGATGATTGCTATTGTGAGCAGACATGCCACAAGAGTTTTTTTCGGGTCTGTCTTTTTCTTCTTTTTTCTTTTTCGGGCAGCTTCTTCTGCTCTGTATGTTTTTTTATCGCTCATTTTTTCCTCCTTAAAGGTTGCGGGCAAGACGGGCACGGAAATATTCCAGTGCTTCCAGACTGTCTGTGTCCACAGTGTTTCCTTTGGACTTCACAAATGCAAGTGAATGTTCCAGAGAAGCAAACATGGCTTTATCCAGATTCTGTTTTGCAAGAGACAGGAGATAATCCTTGCCTTCAAAACATCTTTCTTCACAAAGCATATCTGCAAGATATATAACCTTTTCTATATCCTGCATACCGCTTCTGCCGCAGGTGTGGCTTTTTACCGCCCACAGAATCTCGTCATCATCTATTCCAAGCTCTGTTTTTGCGTAATGTGCCGCAGCAAAACCGTGCAGGGTCTGTTTTGGTTTATCTTCAATTTTATTAATTATACCACTTTGCTTTGCTCTGTGCAATAAAATATCTTTAGGAGCGTTTTTCATTATATCGTGCAGCAGTGCCGCAATACGCAGTTTTTCCACATCAAGAGAGTAAATCTCTCCCAACTCTGCCGCCAGCTTTTCCACGTTGAGGGTGTGGATATAGCGTTTTTCGTCCAGCAGCAGTTTTGCAAGCAGCTTTGCAGTGCCTTTTAAGCGTGCAGTTTCGTCGGCAGAATAGAGGCTGTATTCATCCACAATATTCTGTACCTCATCGGTGATAATATCCGCATTTATTTCGCCCTCACGGCGGAACTGGGATGAGGAAACGTTGATAATTTCCGCCTTTACAAAACGGATTTTTGCCCCCATCTTTTCCAGTTCTGCAGCACGCTGTGCAATATCATCCTCCAGCTCGTCCTCTCTTGCAAATACAAGTGCTGTGCAGTTTTTCATAACAAATTCCGCATTTTTCCAGCTGTGGAGGGTAAAAAGGCTGTCCGAACCGATAACCATATATATTTCAGCATCGGAATATTCGCTTTGCAGATGCTGCAGGGTGCGGTATGTATAGTCCTCCTGCAGGTTTGTGCCCTCCCAGTTGCTGATTTCCACATTTGATGCAATGTCTGCAAAGGCGGTCTGTGCCATATACAAACGCACGTCAAAAGGGGCTGTACAGTTTTTCTTGTGGGTCGGGGTACCTGTTGGCATAACTATGATTTTGTCAAAATTATCGTATGCTGCCGCACTTTTCAATATAGAAATATGTCCTCTGTGAGGCGGGTCAAATGCGCCGCCAAACAACAAAATTTTCATATTTTACTCCGGATTTTATATACAAATGATTATATATCTTTTATAAAACAATTATTTTGCAAACTGCTTGATATCGTACTGGGAGTCTTTGTCCTTCTGCATAAAGAGAACAAATTTGGAGCCGATAACCTGTACGGAATCGCAGCCGATATATTCGCAGAACATTTCTGCTGCTTCTTTTGCTTTGTATGGGCAGTTGTCAAGAACTTTGCATTTTACAAGTTCTCTTGCAGCAAGTGCTGTTCTGATGGATTCTGCTGTTGCTTCTGTAACACCGTCCTTGCCGATAAGAACAATAGTGTCAAGATTCTGAGCCTGACCGCGGAGGTAAGCTCTCTGTTTGGAATTAAGTGCCATATATTTCTCCTTTATAATGTATGTCAATTTATGTATGGGGCGGAAAGTTTCCGCCCGTTATATTTTTTGTTTTTAATGTGTCAATACTGTCTTTTGTGCAGTATCATCTGACCTGTGTCTGCAAATCAGATAAATTCACCGATTTTTTCTTTAAGCTGGCGGAGGGCCGAGCCTCTGTGGCTGATTGCATCCTTTGCTTCTGCTGTCATCTGTGAATAGCTGGTTTCCTCCACCATAAACACAGGGTCGTAGCCAAAGCCGCCGTCGCCTATTCTCTCAAAGCCTATCCATCCTTCGCAGGTGCCGCGGCAGACAGTGTTTCTGCCGTCAGGCATATAAAGGCACACTGCAGAAACAAAGCGCGCTGTGCGTTTTTCCTTTTCCACATCTGCAAGTTCTGCCAGCAGTTTGTCGATGTTTTCATCGTCTGTTGCCTGTTCTCCTGCAAAACGGGCTGTATAAACACCCGGTGCACCGTTTAATGCATCCACCTCAAGGCCGCTGTCGTCGCTGATGGTCGGCAATCCGCAGATTTCTGCAATTGTCTTTGCCTTGATAACGGCGTTTTCCTCAAAGGTTGTGCCGTTTTCTTCAATTTCAATACTGATATTCAGCTCTTTAAGTGTCTTTGCTGTGATGCCGAAGGAATCCAGAATTCTCTGGATTTCCTTAAGCTTTTTCTGATTGTTTGTAGCTACTGCAAATACCATATTATTCACCGTCTTCCAGGCTGAAAAGTGTCTGTGCGAAGGACTGCGGGTCAAAGAGAAGCAGGTCGTCCACTCCCTCGCCAACGCCTACAAAACGCACAGGAATACCCAGTTTTTTCTTGATGGAGATAACGCTGCCGCCCTTTGCTGTGCCGTCCAGCTTTGTAAGGATAATGCCTGTTGCCTCGGCAGCAGAGATGAACTCTTTTGCCTGGAAAATTGCATTCTGTCCTGTGATAGCTTCCAGCACAAGCAGTGTTTCCACCGATGCAGTGTCGCTTGCCTTGCGGATTACACGGCTGATTTTGCCCAACTCTGCCATAAGATTTTTCTTGTTGTGCAGTCTGCCTGCTGTGTCGCAGATAACAATGTCGTATCCCTGATTTTTGCCTTTTTCCACCGCTTCAAAGATAACGGAGGCAGGGTCTGCACCCTCGGCGTGCATTACAATGTCCACACCGCTTCTTTCTGCCCACTGGTTAAGCTGGCTTGCCGCTGCCGCACGGAAGGTATCGCCTGCTGCAAGCAGCACCTTTTTGCCCTGGGATTTATAGTAGTTTGCAAGCTTGCCGATGCTTGTTGTCTTGCCCACGCCGTTTACACCGATGATAAGAATAACCGCAGGTGAACCGGAAAGGTCAAATTCCTTGTCTGTAGAAAGCAGGTCAACAACAATATTTTGGAAGATTTTAACAACATCCTCGCCGCTTTTTGCCTTCTGTTTTCTTGCCTCTCTGCGAAGTTCCTCACAGAGGTATTCACTTACTTCGTAGCCTACATCAGCAAGGATAAGCTGTTCCAGCAGATCGTCGTAAAGTTCGTCTGTGAGAGGCGATGAAATGATGGATTTTGTGATGGAATTGAAGATGCCATCCTTTGTTTTCTTAAGGCCGAAGCCAAGTTTTTCAAATAATCCCATACTTTTAAACCTCGTTAATTGATAAGTGATGGTGACACATTGTTTACGTCCAGCTTAAGCAGTTTGGATATGCCGTCCTCCTGCATTGTTACACCGTAAAGCACGTCGGCAGATTCCATTGTGCCGCGGCGGTGGGTGATAACGATAAACTGGGTTGTGTCGGATATATCGTGGAGATAGTTTGCGTATCTTGTAACGTTTGCGTCATCAAGAGCAGCCTCGATTTCGTCCAGAATACAGAACGGTGACGGGTTGTGGGCAAGGATTGCAAAGTAAATGGAGATTGCAACCAGTGCCTGCTCGCCGCCCGAGAGGGCTGTAAGGCTTTTGATAACCTTGCCCGGAGGGTTAACGCTGATATCCACACCGCTTTCCAGAATATTTTCAGGGTCGGTAAGGATAAGCTTTGCACTGCCGCCGCCAAACAGCTGACGGAAGATTTTTCCAAAGTTCTGATTGATGATGCCAAAGCTTTCGCTGAACATTGTCTTCATCTCGCCGTTAAGGCTGGTGATAAGCTTCTGCAGCTGATTTCTGGATTCTTCAAGGTCTCGGAGCTGTTCTTTGAGGAAGGTGTATTTTTCGTATACTTCCCTGTATTCCTCAATTGCACCCACATTTACATGGCCAAGACGCTTGATGGAAGCTTTGATTGCTGCAAGGTCCTTTTTAAGCTGGTTTTCGTCCTCAAAATCAAAGGCAAACTCTCTTGCTGTCTGCACTGTAAGCTCGTATTCTTCCCACAGCTTCTGGATGATATCGTCGTACTCTTTTTCCATATTGCCAATCTTTTCGTCGATTTTTGCAATCTGTTCAGAGAGGGACATAAGTTCATCACGGAGAGTTTTTACTTCGTTCTGAATTTCATTTCTTTCTTTTTCTATTTCAAAACGCAGTGCAACAAAATCTCTGTTCTGCTGTTCGATATCCTTTATCCGCTGCTGCATATCGAGGATGCTCTGTGCTTTCTGTCCCAGTTCAACCTGCTTTTGTGCAATGGTGCTGCGGATTTCTTCCATATCCTGTACAATCTGTGCTTTTCTTGCTTCGCTCTGTGCACTCTGTGCGGAAAGCTGTGCCAGGTTGTTCTGTGCAACGGTGATTTCGCCGCCGATTGTTACAATATCCACCTTTATCTGCTGCAGGGTGCCCATAAGTGCATCCTTTTTCTGTGCATATTCTGCATCGGTTTCGCCAAGGGCGGAAAGCTGTGCAGTAACTTCTGCCAGTTCCTTTTCGCATTCGGTGATGGCTCTGTACAGAGCATTTTCCTTTTCCCTGTTTGCCTTTACAACATTTTCGCCGTTTTCCACAATGCCTTCATACAGATAAATGCTGTCCCTGTACTGATTTTCCTGCTGCTGATATTTTGCCAGTTCTATGCTGCACTGGTTTTTGTCGCTCTGCAGCGCGTCAATCTCGGCATTGCAGCCGTCAATCTGACTGTTTATAAGGTCAATGGAGTTCTGTACCTCGGCCTTTTCTTTTTCGGTTTTGTCAAATTCGGCCCTGAGATTTGCCAGTGTGATTTTAAGCTTTTCAATCTCGCCTTTTCTGGTAAACAGACCTGCACTCTTGCTTACGCTGCCGCCTGTAAAGGAGCCGCCTGCGTTAATCTGCTGGCCGTCTGTTGTAACAATTTTATATCTGTAACCCAGCTGCTTTGCAAGGCGGGAAGCAGAGTTTATGTCCTCTGTGATGATGGTTCTGCCCAACAGGTTGGAGATGATGTGGCTGTACTTTGCATCCGCATTTACAATCCTGTCTGCTGTGGTTGCCCATTCCGGCAGATTTTCGCTGAAATGAGATGGTTTTACCGTGTCAAGCGGCAGAAAGGTTGCCCTGCCTGCGCGGTTGTTTTTAAGGTATTCTATGGCATATTTGGCACAGGTTTCGTTTTCCACCACAATGTTCTGCAGACCGTAGTTGCCAAGGGCAATTTCGATGGCGGTTTCGTAGCCTTTTTCCACAGTTATAAGCTGTGCTATTGTGCCGATTATACCTTTGAGAGAGCCGTTTTTACCCATATTGAGCACAGTTTTTACGCTGTGCTGGAAGCCCTCCATATTGTTTTCCATATCTGTAAGCAGCTTGATACGGTTCTGTGTATCAATCTGCTTTTTGGTGTTTTCATTCTGCAGGCTGAGATAATTGTCCATCTTTCCGCTGATGGAAGAAAGCTTCATGCCAAGGCCGTTTTTAATGTTTGTGTTCTGTATGATTTTACGCTGTGCCTCATCGCTGAAAGCGGTAAGTTCGGCAATCTGTGCCTGTGTTGTCTCAAGATAGCCCCTTGCACTGATAAGATCCTGCTTTGCCTTGTTTGCAGTTTCCATCACAGACGCATTCTGTGTGGTAAAGCCGTGGATTTCTATCTTGCTTTCCTGAATTTTGCCTGTAAGCAGGGTTTCTCTGCTTAAGAGTGTGCCCTTTCTGCTGTCGGCTTCCACAGCCTGACGGCCCAGCAGGGCAAGCTGCTCGCCCGTTTCGGTTTCTTTTTCGGCAAGAACTGTTTTTCTGCTTTCCAAGTCGGCAATTTCGGCTTCCAGCTGCTGTTTTTTGCTGTCGGCTTCGCCTTCGAGACTTTCGTAAAGCCTGAGTTCCTTTTCCAGCTCATTCAGCTTCTGGCTGTCGTACTGAATCTGGTTTTCGGCAACTGCCCTGTCGCTGTTTACTGCAGAAATCTGCTGTTCTATATCGCGGATTGTATTCTGGTTTTCCTCGCCTTTACGGATAAGCTCGTTGCCCTCGAAGTAACGTTTTTCCACATATGCTTCCTTTTCGGCAATGCTGTTTTCCACATTGTCGCGGTCGCTGCGGAAAATTTCCGCTCTGCGCTGCTGGTCACGGATAAGGGATTTGGAACGGTTGATTGTGGAAAGCCACAGGGAAATTTCCATGCCCTTTTTCTTGTCGCTGAGGGCTACAAATTCCTTTGCCTTTTTGCTTTCCCTTTCCAGAGGGCCTACACGTTCTTCAAGATTTCTGAGGTTGTCTGTAAGGCGTATTATGTTTTCCTGTGCCGCAGACAGCTTTTTTTCCGCCTCGTTCTTTTTGTATCTGAACTTTGAGATGCCGGAGGCTTCTTCAAAGATTTCTCGTCTGTTTTCAGGCTTTGCGGTAACAATCTGGCTGATTTTACCCTGACCTACGATGGAGTAGCCGCTTTTGCCAAGACCTGTATCAAGAAACAGTTCGTAAATATCCTTAAGACGCACACGGTTACCGTTGATGAAGTATTCGCCATCGCCGCCGCGGTAATATTTTCTGGTTACCGAAACCTCGTCGCTGTCCATATCAAAGCTGCGGTCAGAGTTGTCGAGGATAAGGCTTACCGATGCAAAGCCCATAGGGCCTCGCTGGCTTGTACCGCCAAAGATGATATCCTCCATCTTGCCTGCACTGCGCAGCTCTTTGCCGCTGGTTTCGCCCAGAACCCAGCGGATAGCGTCGCTGATATTACTTTTGCCCGAACCGTTTGGACCGATAACTGCTGTCATACCCTTGTCAAAGGATACACGGGTTTTATCGGGAAAGGATTTAAAACCGTGAAGTTCTATAGCTTTTAAGTACATCTGTTTTTCCTTTAATGGTTAATCTATTGTAAATTGTCCCTTTGGTACAGAGATATCTGCAGTTATCTGCACTGCATATCCCATATCCGCAAGGATTTTTATGTTGCTGTTTTTCTGGCCTTTCCACTGGGAAAGTTCCTTTGGGTTTACTTTAATTATATACCCGTTGTTTTCTGCATTTGTTAACTGCTCTTTAATTCTTTCAAGACATCGGCGTGAAATGCAAAGTTCCCTGAATGCAGGGTGGTATGGTCCTGCCACAATTTTGTCCTCAAGACCTGTATCGGCGTGCAAACCCATCTTGATAATGCGGATATTGCTGCTTTCAAAAATACCCATAAGCACCGCACATATTTCCACCGTCTGTTCCAGTGTGGGCGGTGTATATTCTCCCCTTAAAAACTTCTGTTCCAAAAGTGTGTTTTTAAGGGTGACTGTAGGGTAGATACGCACTGTGTCGGGTTTTAAATCAACAAACTTATGTGCTGTATCAAGGGCATATTCCATATAGTCCTTCTGCCCGTAAAGCCCCGTCATCATCTGCAGACCAAGTGAAAAGCCGTACTGCTTTATAAGGCCGGCTGCCTTTACAACATCGGCCTCGGTATGCCCGCGGAGATTTGCCACAAGCACCTCGTCCTGCATGCTCTGTGCACCAAGTTCAATGCTTGTTACGCCATACTGCTTTAAAATATCCAGTATTTCTGTGCTGATGCAGTCGGGACGGGTGGAAATTCTTATCCCTGCCGCTCTGCCGTTTTGCACAAAAGGGTATGCCGCCGAAAGCAGGCTTGTCATATATTCTCTGTCAATTGCGGTAAAGCTGCCGCCGAAAAATGCAATTTCATAATCCGCACTGTTTTCCTGTGGCAGAAATTCATTGCACAATGCCGCTACCTCCTGTGCAGAGGGCGGATTCTGTGTGCCGCTTATACTGCGCTGGTCACAGAAAGAACACTGGTTGGGACAGCCTGCATGGGGAACAAATATCGACAGATTTTTGTGTTTTGTCATCTGTAAACACCTTCTGTGCTGTTATCTGAAATGGTAGCCCATAAGACCGAGTGCCTCTTTTGCTGCCTGCTGTTCTGCCTGCTTTTTGCTTTTGCCCTCGCCGCTGCCGATTGGGTTGGAGTTGAGGTGAACTTCCACTGTAAAGCTTTTGTCGTGGTCAGGGCCTTCTTCTTTTACCACAATGTAGCTTAAGCGTTCGCCCGGATTCTGCTGGATAATCTCCTGCAGCAGAGTCTTGTAGTCCTGCAGATGCAGCTCTGTATCGTTGAGGAAACGCAGGATAAACTTCTTTGCTTGGGCAATGCCGCCGTCAAGGAAGATTGCGCCGATAAGTGCCTCAAAGGCGTCTGCAAGGATGGATGGTCTTTCTCTGCCGCCTGTGTTTTCTTCCCCTTTGCCAAGGAACATAAAGCTGCCAAGGTCAATTTTGTGGGAATAGTTTGCAAGGGCATCTTCGCACACAAGCGCCGCACGTGTCTTGGACATTTTGCCCTCAGGCATATGGGGATTTTCCTTGTACAGTTTTTCGCTTGTAACCAGCTGCAGAACAGCATCGCCCAGGAATTCCAGTCTTTCGTTGTATGCAATGTGGCTCTTGCTTTCGTTTGCGTAGGAAGAATGTGTGAGTGCAAGATTCAGCAGAGATTTGTCTTTAAAAGTATATTGAATATTCTGTTCAAATACCTTCATATTTTCTTATTCTCCTTCGTTTACAAGTGAAGCTGCGATAACTTCGGAAACATTGTTTTCGGCATAGATTTTTGCCTGTCTGATTGCGTTTTTGAATGCTTTTGCATTGCTGGAGCCGTGTGCCTTGATAACACCCTTTGTAACACCGAGGATTGGTGCACCGCCGTATTCTGTGTAGTCAAGTTTAGCTTTGAACTCTTTAAGCTCATTTTTAAGCAGAAGTGCTGCCAGCATTGTTTTTGCGTTCTTTTTGAACATACCTTTCAGCATTTTGTTCATAAAGCCTGCAACGCCCTCGCAGGTTTTGAGTGCGATATTGCCGCTAAAACCATCTGCAACAACCACGTCAGCTTCGCCGCTCATAATATATCTGCCTTCAACGTTGCCGATAAAGTTGATGTTTTTGTTTTCGCGCATAATAGCATTTGCTTCAACGTGCATTGGTGTGCCCTTTGTTTCTTCTGCACCGTTGTTGAGCAGAGCAACAGCAGGATTTTTTACACCTGCAACCTTTTCCATATAAACAGAGCCCATAACCGCAAACTGGCCGAGCATATCTGCTCTTACCTCTGCGTTTGCACCGGAGTCGATAAGCATAAAGCCTGTGGATTTTTCGCAGGGCATAACTGTTGCCAGTGCTGCTCGTTTTACACCTTTGATACGTTTTACAATAAAGGTTGCACCCATAAGCAGTGCACCTGTGCTGCCTGCAGAAACCACAGCATCACCCAGACCGTCTGCCAGTGCTTTCATCGCGATGTGCAAGGAGGTTGTTTTTCTCTTTTTTACGATGTCCATAGGGTCTTCGTGCATATCAAAAACGTCATCTGCCTGCAGAAATTCCATACCCTGTGTGGAGATGGAGTTTTCTTCGCATACTTTTTTCATCTTTTCAATATCGCCTACAGCAAGGATTTCCACGCCGTATTCCTTGATTGCCTGTTCGGCACCTTTAAGTGGTTCCAGCGGTGCAAGGTCGCCGCCGAATGCGTCAAGAATAATCTTCATAAGTATTCTCCTCTGATTCTTATGTAAAAAGTTTGTTGACTTTGTATTTATTGCAGATTTCAGTCGGGAAGCTTTCTGCCGCAGGATTTGCAGAACTCGTAGTCGCTTTCTGCCTCTGTGCCGCAGTACGGACAGAAACGGACTGCACAGCTGTGTGCTTCTGTATCCTTTTCGATATGTCCGCAGCTTTCGTTTATGCTGTATCTGTCCTTGTTCTGACGGAATTTTTCGTCCCACGGGTCCGGCTCGCTGTCCATCTCCACCACATCAAATTCGCTGAAGCGGTTATCCCCTGTGGTGTTTTTGTAAGCAATGTAGGTGTTGTAGCCTGCCGATGCTATAAAAAGCAGACCGAAAAGGCTGAAAAACCACGGTGCACCGATTGATGCAGCACCAACGGTCCATATAACACCGAAAACCATTGCAAATATGCCGCCTGCAACGCTCTGTGCCGATCGTACACGGCCCCGCTTTACACTGTAGCCTTTTCTCTGTTTTTTCATAAACCTCCGACCTTTCTGTATATTGTGCTGTACTGTATAACATTATGTTTACAGTTCTATTTTTTCAATTGCCGCTTTGCCCCTTACCGCAAAAGCCATATATCTTTCGCGTTTGTCGCGGATGTGGTTTTCCAGCGGAGGAAGTATGCCCATATTGGAACCCATAGGCTGGAAGTCCTTGTTTTCGGTTGTAATGTAGCTGAGCAGTGCACCGACCATTGTTGTGGTATCGGGTATCTGCGGTGCCTTGCCGGTAAGACGGCAGTGTACAAAGTATGCTGCCAGAAGTCCGCACATTGCACTTTCTGTATAACCTTCCATGCCTGTAATCTGGCCTGCAAAGTAAACATTTGGATACTCTTTAAGGTTCAGTGTGGGATTGAGCACTTCAGGGCTGTTGATAAAGCTGTTGCGGTGCATTACACCATAGCGTGCAAATTCGGCATTTTCAAGACCCGGAATCATGCTGAAAACACGCTTCTGTTCGCCGAATTTAAGGTTTGTCTGGAAGCCTACAATGTTGTACATTGTCTTGTTTGCATCTTCACATCTGAGCTGTACGTTTGCCCATGGCCTGCGGCCTGTTTTCGGGTCCTTGAGGCCAACAGGTCTCATAGGGCCAAAACGCATTGTGTCTGCCCCGCGGGAGGCCATAACCTCAATCGGCATACAGCCTTCGTAAACTGTAAGCTCCTGTTCAAAATCCTTGAGGGGTGCTCTTTCGGCAGAGGCAAGTGCCTCGTAGAATGCCTCGTACTCCTCTTTGTTGAAAGGGCAGTTGAGATAGTCGTCATCGCCTTTGTCGTAACGGCTCTGGGCAAACACTCTGTCCATGTTGATGCTGTCCGCCATAACGATAGGTGCAGCGGCATCAAAAAAGCTCATGCCGTCGCCGCACATTGTCTTTATGTGGCTGTACAGATTGCCGCTGGTAAGCGGACCTGTTGCGATTATGGTAATTTCGTCCTTGTTTATCTCGGTTACTTCGCCGTAAACAATTTCGATATTTTCGTGATTTTTAATTTTGTCTGTGATAATGCGGCTGAATATGTCCCTGTCAACCGCCAGTGCACCACCTGCAGGAACACTGCTCTGGTATGCAGCTTCCAGCACAAGAGAGCCAAAGTGCTTCATCTCGTACTTGAGCATACCCTGACTGGAATCCTCTCTCATGGATTTGAGACTGTTGGAGCATACCAGTTCGGCAAAGTTTTCTGATTTGTGGGCATCGGAATATTTAACGGGTTTCTGCTCAAAAAGGCGTACCTTTACACCTCTTTTTGCCAGAAAGTATGCAGCCTCGCAGCCTGCAAGGCCTGCGCCTATAACATTAACCTTCATTTGCCTTTGTTTCCTTTTTTGTCTTTCTTGTAACGGTTGGCTTGTATGCAGAGCATTTTTCGTTTATGCAGTGTGCCTTTGCTCCCTTTGCGGATTTTTTGTAAAGGCTTTTGCCGCACACATCACAAACTTTGTCTGTTGGTTCTTCCCATGTAAGGAACTTGCATTTTTCGCTGTCTTCACAGGCGTAGAATGTTCTGCCGCGCTTGCTTGTAAGGATAAGCATCTTGCCGCCGCATACAGGGCAGAAGCCTTTTGCGTATTTTACAATACGTTTTGTGTTCTTGCAGTCAGGGAAGCCGCTGCAGGCAAGGAATTTGCCGAACTTGCCGCTTTTGATAACCATAGGCTTGCCGCAGATATCGCAGATTTCGTCAGTAACCTCGTCAGGCACCTTTACCTTTTTGCCGTCCATTTCTTCCTCTGCTTTTTTGAGCAGCTTGTCAAAGGAAGCATAAAACTCGGACAGAACCTGTGTCCATTCTTTTTTGCCTTCCTCGATGTAGTCCAGGTTTGTCTCCATCTCTGCGGAAAATTTTACGTTTACAATGTCGTTGAACTGTGCTTCCAGCAGGTCGTTGATGGTTGTGCCCAGTGCTGTAGGGATAAGCTTTTTGCCGTCGCGTTCAACATAGCCTTTGTCTGTGATTGTATAGATGATAGGTGCGTATGTGGACGGACGGCCGATACCGTTTTCCTCCAGCGCCTTGATAAGTGTAGCTTCGGTATATTCGTTTGGAGGGAGGGTAAATTTCTGTTCCGCCTCCACATCCTTTGTCTTAAGCTTTGTATCATCTTCAAGAGGCGGCAGTGCAGTTTCCTTTTCCTTTTTCTCGTCTGTCTGTTCTTCGTAAAGGGCTGTAAAGCCGTCAAACAGTACAGTATAGCCGTTCGCCTTATATGTGTGTCTGCCGCTTACAGCATCCACTGCCACAGTTTCCTGTATGCAGTCTGCCATCTGGCTTGCCACAAAGCGTTCCCAAATAAGCTTATACAGCTTTGCAGTATCGCCGGAAAGTGTGGCATTTGCAATTTCAGGTGTGATGTTTACATTTGTAGGGCGGATAGCTTCGTGTGCGTCCTGTGCATTGTTTTTCTGTTTGTATGTGCGTTTGTAGTTCGGCACATATCTTTCGCCGAATTTATCCCTGATAAATCCCTTTGCTGCCCAGATTGCCTCGTCGCTTACACGCAGGGAGTCGGTTCTCATGTATGTGATAAGACCCATCTGTCCGTAGCCTGCCACCTCGACACCTTCGTAAAGTGTCTGTGCGGCACGCATAGTTCTGAGTGCTGTAAAGCCAAGACGGCGGGAAGCCTCCTGCTGAAGGGAAGAAGTGATAAACGGCGGTGCAGGCAGACGCTTTCTTTCGCCCTTTGTGATTTTTGCAATTTCAAAAGGAACAGCAAGGCTTTCGTCCTTAATCTGATTTGCAAGGATTTCGTTGTCCACTGTAACCTTTTCGCCGTCTGTGCCCCAGTAGCGTGCCTTGAATTTTTTTGTGCCTGCGCCAAGGGTTGCATCTATGTTCCAGTATTCCTGCGGAATAAAGTTTTCAATTTCTCTGTGGCGGTCCACAACCAGTTTAACAGCTACAGACTGTACACGGCCTGCGGAAAGACCGCCCTTGATTTTCTGCCAGAGGAACGGAGAAAGCTTGTAGCCAACTATGCGGTCAAGAATTCTTCTTGCCTGCTGTGCATTTATAAGGTCTTCGTCGATGGTGCGCTTGTTCTGCATACCCTCTGTTATACCCTTTTTTGTAATTTCGCCGAATGTGACACGGTTTGGCTGGGTTGTGTCCAGCTTAAGGATATGTGCCAGATGCCAGCTGATAGCCTCGCCCTCACGGTCCGGGTCGGTTGCGAGGTATACGGTTTCGCTGTCGGCTGCAAGGGTTTTGAGTTCCTTGATAAGCTTTGATTTGCCCGGGATATTGATATATCTTGGTTTGAAGTTGTCTTCTATGTCAACGCCCATCTGTGCCTTTGGCAGGTCACGGATATGACCCATGGAAGCTATAACGTTATAGTCTTCCCCAAGGTATTTTTTGATGGTTTTTGCTTTTGCGGGAGATTCCACGATAACAAGTTTAGACATTTTGCCTCCTTGAAAGGTAGTTTTGCTTGTTTTGATTTTTTGTATTTTTATTTTGTGCAGTATACGCCTGCAGATACCATCTTTATGACGCCGTCCAGCTCCATTTTTGTGAGCAGTGCTTTAATCTGCACTATCGGTATTCTTGTCTGCTCATAAATCTGCTGTGCGCTCTTTGTCTGTCTGCCCATAGCATCGTATATCTGCTGTTCAATTGGTGTAAGTCTGGGTTTTGGTTTTCTGCCTTTGCTTTTTGCCTTTTCCTCCAGCCCAAAGTGGATAAGCACATCGCTTGGTCTGAGCAGCGGATAAGCACCATCCTGTATAAGCTGGTTGGTGCCGTCGTACAGAGGGTTGAGAATGCTGCCCGGAACCGCAAACAGTTCCTTTGAGTATTCCTGTGCCTTTTTGGCTGTTGAAAGGGTGCCGCTTTTGGCCTTTGCCTGCATTACGCAGACAATATCGCCTGCTGCGGCAATAAGACGGTTACGCTCCAGAAATGCCGTGCCGTTTGTAAATGCGTCTATGTGATATTCGCTTACAACACAGCCTTTTTCCGCAATTTCTTCCTGAAATCTGCGGTGGCTTGCAGGGTAGTATTTATCAAGGCTGGTGCCGATAAAGGCAACTGTCCTGCCGCTGTTTTCCAATGCCGCAATATGGCTGATGGTGTCCATACCCTGTGCCAGACCGCTGATTATGGTAATTCCGTTTTCTGCCAGTGCCCTGCACATATCTGTGCAGATTTTTGTGCCGTCACGGTCAGGATGACGGCTGCCTACAACCGCCACGCGGTACTCATCTTCCAGCAGGGATATATCCCCTTTGTAAAACAGCACCACAGGTGCCTGCGGAATATCCATAAAGCATACGGGATAGTCCATATCTGTATAGTTAACCGACATAATGCCGTGTTCATTGTGTTTTTCCCACACGGTTTTTGCGGCTGTAAGCGGCACTTCCAGTGCACGTTCCATCTGTCTTACGGTAAAAAAGCCATAGTTGTGCCAGCTTCTGCGGTTTTCGTAAAGTTCCTGCGGGTCTATGCCTCTTTTTACAATTTCGCTGCCGTTGGACGGATTTGCACCGATAACCATAGACAGCCAGATATTGTACAAATCCAACGCTATTCTCCTCTTAACTCCCACATCATAACGCTGGCAGAAACTGCTGCGTTGAGGGATTCTATCTGTTCACTCATAGGGATTTTAACCTTGTGTGTGGATGCTGCAATTGTATCTCTGGAAAGTCCGTTGCCCTCGTTGCCGATAAGCACTGCAACAGGCAATGATATTTTTTCGCTGCCCAGCTCCTTTGAGTTCTCAAGGCAGGTTGCCACAGTGGAAAAGCCTTTGTCTCCAAGGTCTTTTACAAGAGTGGGAACATCTTTTACCTTGTACACATTCAGCTTTACGCTGGCTGTCATACTGCTGCGCAGAACTTTTGGGCTGTAGATATCCGCACATTTTGTGCTGATGACAATGTTTTCATACCCGAAGGCAAGTGCGGTACGCATAATTGCACCCATATTGCCCGGGTCCTGCACATCCTCAAGAACAATGAGTTTTTTTGCAGAAAAGATTTTGCTGATATCAGGCTTTTTCATACGGAAGATACCAAAAACACCCTGACTTGTCTTGTCCTCGCTGAGCTTCTGGTTAACCGCATCGGTGATGATGTACACCGGCTGATTTTCCAGTCTGTCGGCATATATATCATATTCGTCCTGCATAAAAAACAGACTTTCCGCAGTAAAGCCTGCGGCAATAATGTCCATAACCACCTTTGGGGTGGATGCAAAAAACAGACCGCTTTCGCTGCGCAGCTTTGCATCCTTTGAAAGTTTTATGGCATTTTTTATCTTTGGATTGTCCTTGCTTTGTATAACATTAAGCATCTGAGCACCTCGAAAAATTGCATATATATAAGTAGTTAAAAACACTTTTTTACGCTGATTCAGGGCACACCTGTGCCTTGGAATCAGCGTTTCAAACTATCTTTAAATACAAAGATACGCCCTGACGCAAAGCGCCAGAGCGTAATTATTATTAATTACAGAGCTTTTTTAGCTGTTTCAACGAGGGAAGCAAATGCTGCTGCATCGTTGATAGCAAGTTCAGAAAGCATTTTTCTGTTGAGTGTGATACCTGCTTTTTTGAGGCCGTTCATAAATGTGGAGTAGTTCATATCGTACATTTTAACAGCTGCAGAAATTCTTGTGATCCAGAGACGACGGAAGTCACGTTTTTTCTGTTTGCGGCCAGCGAAAGCGTAGTTACCGCTTTTCATAACCTGCTGTTTAGCCATTTTAAAGTGTTTGGATTTGGAACCGTAGTAACCTTTTGCAAGTTTGAGTGTTTTATTTCTTCTTTTGCGAGTCATCATCGCGCCTTTAATACGAGCCATTTCTCTATTTCTCCTTTAATCTATCAATAAGTTAAGTGTGCCAGCTGCAAATTACATATAAGGCAAGAGTTTTTTGATAACTTTTGCGTTTGTTGCGTCTGCGTAGCCACCTTTTCTGAGGTTTCTTTTTCTTTTTGTGGACATTTTTGTCAGGATATGGCTTCTAAAAGCTTTGCCTCTTTTAAGTTTGCCGTTTTTTGTCATTTTAAATCTTTTTTTAGCACCTGTGTGTGTTTTGATTTTGTACTTATTCATGGAAAATTTCCTCCTACCTTTTATTTGTTGTGTGCTGGGGCAATAAACATAAGCATATTTCTGCCTTCAAGTTTCGCTGGCTTTTCGATTGTGCCGCCTACAATAGCTTCGCCGAAACGCTGCATAACGTCCAGACCAAGCTTGGAATGTGCCATCTCTCTGCCACGGAAACGAATGGAAACTTTAACTTTATCACCACTTTTAAGGAACTTGTTAGCCTGATTAACTTTTGTGTTGAAATCGTTTGTATCAATGTTGATGGACAGACGAACCTCTTTTGTTTCAACAACCTTCTGGTTTTTCTTGTTTTCTTTTTCCTTTTTCTGCTGTTCAAAACGGTATTTGCCGTAGTCCATAACTCTGCAAACCGGTGGAACTGCTGTAGGAGCAATTTTTACAAGGTCCATATTTGCTTCTTCTGCAAGCTTTAATGCCTGTTCTGCAGACATAATCCCCATCTGGCTGCCGTCTGCACCGATAACTCTGATTTCCTTATCACGAATCTCTTCGTTGATTTCAAGTTCTTTTTTTGTACTAATGATAAAGCACCTCCAATTAATCTTAGCAAAAACAAAAGCGCGTATCTGTAAATACGCGCTCAGAATAAACCGAAATTTCCCCTTTGACAAAGGGCTTCCATTTATTGACCCGACCGCTCCTGTGGCGATGCAAGGTGAGCACGTTTACTACGTGTCTACTTTATTGCTTTAAATATTATAGCCACCAAAGCGGTATTTGTCAATAGGAAAATTCAAGTTTTTTGTTTATTTTTCAAGGTTTTCCGCAGTTTTACATTTTGACTAAAACTCCATATATTCCCCAAGGTAAAAACTGTATATTATGCATTTTACACTGTCGGTTTCGTACAGACTTTCAGCGGCAAAGCGGTACATTTCCAGCTGTCTTGAATATCTTTCGTAAAGCTGTTTCATGCTGTCCACCCTGTCGGTCTTGTAGTCTATTACCACAGCGTTTCTGCCGTTCATAACCAGACAGTCGATAACGCCCTGTATAAGGATGCTTTCTCCCTCATAGCTGTCATCGCCGAGAACTGTACGGGCATTGGCGGAAACAAGAAATTCCTTTTCCTTATAAAGTTTTTCCCCATTCAGCATAATTTCGGCAACATCGCTTGCGATAAATGTTTCTATCTGCTTTTTATTCAGCAGATTTTTATCCACAATTCCCTTGCTGTGCAGACGTTCTATCTCTGCAGCTGCATCTATTCTTGCCATAAGGATATCGCTGTGCTGTGCAAAAAGGTGCATCTGCGTGCCTTTCTGTGCGGCAGAAAAATGCTGTTGCTTTACAAAGTCCGGCTTTCGCAGTGTTACAGCGTGGGGGGCTTTTGCAACCTCGCCTACGGAAACCTTTATCGGCAGCTTTGTACGTGCGGTATCCGGATACACATACGCAAGATTTTTCATTGCCTTTTTCGTATCCAGCTTTATCTGGGCCGTTTCTTCCTGTTTTGTCAGCTCAAAGCCATCCCAGCCCATTACAACCTCAAATGTCATAAAGCGGTCATATTCCGCCTCTGTGTGCTGCTCTGCGTATACAGTCTGTACATCCTGCTGTGCATCATTCTGTACATTCTCCTGTGCGTCATTCTGCCGTGCCTGTGCACCTTCTGTCTCCTGCAGTGCTGTCTGCTCTGCTGCAGCTTTTTCTTCTGTCTGTGCAGCCTTTTTATCCGATGCCTTTTTCTTTTTGGGCTTGTTTTCCTTTAAGATATGCTCCCTGTTTGCCTCAAAGAAGTCCTTGAACAGATGTGGATGTACCATGCTGGCAACTATAATCCACTCCATCGGAGTATTTGCCTTGCGCAAAGCGTACTCGTTAGGCTCTATGCCGCTTTTTTCATACATCTTTATGATGGTATTTTTTGTAAGCAGCCTTGTAAACTCTGCAGTGAGGAACAGGTTGTTTTTTGCACGGGTAAGAGCAACGTACAAAAGGCGCATCTCGTCATCCGCAAGGGAACGCAGCAGTTTTTTTCTTATTGCCTGCACCCCTGCCGTGGAGCGGTTGTAGCCGAATTTTTCGTTGGCGTAGGTTGCTATGCCAAGCTCGGTATCCATGAGCAGTCGTTTTGTGCGGTCCTGCCTGTTGAACTGTGTGCCGAGTCCGCTTACAAAGCATATCGGGAATTCCAGCCCCTTGGAGTTGTGCATTGTCATAATTGCCACTGTGTTAGGCGGCTGGAAAGACATTGTATCGGAATTTTTGCCCGTTTCGAGACAGAGGTCGAGATAGCGGAGAAAATCGCCCAGTGTGCTCTGATAATCCTTTATATATTTTTTTGCAAAGCTGATAAAGCGGCGTATATTCTCCCTTTTTTCGCTTCCGTCCTCGCAGAAGCTCAGCTTTGTATAGTATCCCGTTACATTTACAATATAGTCAATAAGCTTGTCAGGAGAATAAATTTTTGCCGCAAAGGCAAAGTCCTTAAGCTGTTCCATAAAGCTTACCGCTTTTGGGTTTTGGGATGAAGCCACAAGACGGTACAGATTTTCGTGCTTGTCTGTCAGCTTCATTGTCAGTATTTCGTCCAGCGTAAAGTCAAAGATATCGCCGAACATACCCGCTGTAAGGTAAACCTCCTGGGTAGGATTGTTTATAACCCGCAGCAATGCTGTGATGCTTTGAATTTCCGGTTTCTGCAGCAGCGGCTGGTCGTCTTTTACAAAGGTGCGTATGCCCCATTCTTTAAAGGCATCCACAAACTTCTGAAAGTTTTTACGGTTGCGCAGCAGAACACAGAAATCGTCATATTTTACCGGTCTCACTGTGCCGCCGTCATCAATTTCGTAACCATCCTCCACCATGCGGTGAATTCTTTCGGCAACCATTTTTTCCTCGTTATTGGGCGAAATCATGATACCGGTACCCACACCGCCGCCGTCTGCACGGTTCGGTGCAGGCACAAGCTGTTCTCCGTCAGAGTAGTTTACACCGCCCAGCCCCTCTGTCATTATTCTTTCAAAGATAAGGTTGACGCCTTTGATAACCCTTACCTCGCTGCGGAAGTTGTTTGGCAATACGATGGTTTTTGCCTTTTCAGGGTTATTTATACCGCGGGAACGTTTTTCCAGCAAAATCTGCGGCGAAGCCTTGCGGAAGCCATAGATGGACTGCTTTACATCCCCCACCACAAAAAGGTTGGACTCATCATCCTTTGCTATGGTGTTGAATATCATATCCTGAACATAGCTGGTGTCCTGAAATTCGTCCTCCATTATCTTGATGTATTTCTCCGAAAGTGCTGCTGCAAGTTCGGTTCTGCTGCCGTCTTCATTTATCAGAAGCTGTACTGCAAAATGTTCAAAATCAGAAAACTCAAAGGTTTTCTCCTTTTTCTTTATCTCCATAAGCTTCTGTGAATAGAAGATAAATACATCGGTTATTGCGCGGATATAGTGCTTTGTCTGGGAGGACTGTTCGTAATAAAGTTCCTTGTCGAGGAATGCGGCATCCTCTGCTATATCACTTAAGGCTTTGGCAAAAGTTTTATTGAGCTCTGATATGGTCACCGATTCCGAGCTCTTGTTCTTCACCCTGCCGAGAGAGTGCAGCTTTGCTCCCGAAACTTCACACAGTTTCCGGCTGTCACCTGCTTCAAGTGCCGCCTGCATCTCGTTTACTACATTTTCATTTTTTGCAATGCCTGCGGCATATTCCTGCACATCACCAAGGTACAGATAGTGCTTTTCCCTTTCAAGAAGGTGCCTTGCATAGCCTATCTGTTCCTCAATATCCTTACACAGATAGCTGTAAACCGCACTGTTTTCAAAATCGTCGGTCACTGATTTTTCGCACAGTTCCCGTGCCTTTTTTTCAGGGAAAGGCAGTGCGGAAAAGTAGTAGAACATCTCCTTCAGAAATTCTCTTATCTTTTTATCCTGACTTGATTTGCCGAACAATGTAACATAACGGCAGAAATCGGGCAGTGTATAGCCGTATTCCATAGCCATATCTATGGCACGGTTGTGTATAACAAGGCTTTTTGCCTCGTCACAGATGGTAAAATCCGGAGCTATGTCCAGTTTTTCAAAGTTTTCTCTTACCAGCCTTATGCAGAAGGAATGTATTGTGGATATGTCCGCTTTCTGCAGTGCCGCTTTCTGTGATTTTATATAGTTATCGTCAGGATTTTCCTTTATAGCCTTGTTTATTCCCTTTTCGATACGGTTGCGGAACTCTTTTGCGGAGGCATTGGAAAAGGTTACGATAAGCAGCCTGTCCGCAGGTGTGGGGTTTTCCTTATCCAGCAGCATACGGAGAGCCTTTTCCACGAGAACAGTGGTTTTTCCGCTGCCTGCCGCAGCAGAAAGCACAGTAAGCGTACCGTCAGCCTGTATGGCTTCCAGCTGCTGTGGTGTCCAGCTTCTACTCATCCTTTTCTTCCTCCTTTACGTTAAATTCCGCAGGCAGTCTGGGCTTTATCCTGTCAAAGTTGCGGCATATAATTCTGTAACCGCACCACTGACAGCTTGTCTGCCCTGCGCCCAGGTCCATAGGTATATTGTCAAAATGGCCGCCATATACATTGCGTGCCATCTCCTCTATTTTATCTTTTGTGTGTCCCAGCACAGCGTCAAACATCTTTTCGCTTACCATTACGCTGCCCGGCACAGACTTGAATTTACCGTCGTTCTTTATAAGCCCGTAACGGCCCCCGTTTTCCCTGTCAAAGCCCTGACACACATCGCTGTCCTCCAGCACCATACCTGTAGGCATATAGAGGCTGCCCTCCTCGTCAAACTTAAAGGCAGCGTCACTCGGCTGATACATAACCGCTGCGGCAACAGGGTTCTGTGCAAAGGTATCGCTTTCCATTACACTGTTCATATAAAGCAGCAGCTGTCCCGACAGGCCGTTGTACACATCCTCAAGGACAAACTTCTTTGTGCCGGTCTTGTAGTCCACAATACGCACATAGCTTTTGCCGTCCTTTTCCATTATATCAATTCTGTCACATACGCCTGCAACGCTTACCTTTTTACCCTCTCCAATGCTTATTGCCACAGGCTTAAGGTCGCTGTCAAAGGCTATGCGTTTTTCAAAAGCCACAGGGCGGAAAGAGGAGTCCTGCTGTTCTGTGTGTATATACTCCAGCAGTTCAAGGGCATTCTGCTGCATATCACTGCTGAGTGCCGCAAAGCGTGCAGTTTCCCTTACCTGCTGCGGATAGTTTTGTTCCAGATAATTTTGTACTATTTCCTTTGTGCGTCCGCTTATCTCCTCCCACGGGGTATTGCCGTAATCCCTGCCGTAACTTTCCAGCACCTGCTGTGCCACAGCGTGCAGATAATCCCCTGCCTCACGCTGGGAAACCTGAGCTTTTTCCAGCGGATTTATCCGCAGGATATTCCTCATAAAGTACCCGAATGCACATTTATAGTAATTTTCTGACGCTGTAGGAGAGATAACCATGCTGTTTCCCAGCATCTTTTCCATATTGTCCGGCAGCACCTCAAACAGACGCTGCCCCATAAGCGGCTGCGGTATTCCAAGATTCTGCAAAGCCTGCGATGCGGCTGTACCCTCGGTTTCTCCTATATACTGCAGGAAAAACTGCGGTGTTATGCAGTAGTCCTCACGGGCAAGCTGTGCCTGCGGCAAATTGAGTGCTGCACGCAGTGCCTCCACTTCGGCCGAAAGTATCTCCTGCGTATCAATATTTTTTGAAGCACAGGAAATAAACAGGCGGTTGCTTGCCGTTGTAAGTGTTTTATAGTAATAAAGATTTTCAAAGGCATACCGTTGGTCAAAGCCGGCACTTATCTCTATATCCTTCGTTTTGAGGTACTGTATATCCGCCTGGCTCAGTATGCCTCCTTCGCCCACTGCAGCAGGGAAAACATCCTGTGCTGCCCCAAGCACAAAAACCGCCTTTACTGCATCGGTTTTCATACGTTTTGGGTCAGACACAAGCACACAGTCCTGCGTTTGTGGGGCAAAGCCGATTTCGGTACCCTGCAGCATAAGCATAAGCAGCTCCTGCATTTCTGCAGGGCGCATAATGCTGCTGCCGCATATGCGGTAAAGTCCGTTTATGCATTCCATAGCAGCATCCCACTGGCGTACCAGCAGTTCTGCCTTTTCCTTATCTGATTGTTTTTCTATATATTCTGCCAGCTTTTCGTCACATTTAAGGCCGCAGACTATGCTGTACATGGCAGACAGTATTTCTGCCCCCGTAGCCTGTCTTTCCTGCTGCCATTCTGCTGCAAAGATGCTCCTGAGCTCTGATGCAACCACGTTTATATCTCGGAGGATTTCTGCATTTTTGTCGCTGTCCTGCCCTGCAATGCCGCCATAAGGCAGGTCAAAATCTTTGCTCCAGTCAAGCTTCTGGTCCTGCCATACAAACAGATAATTTTCCAGAAGGTCGCATACTTCGCTGTCAAAGCAGGTAAGCTGTGTTTTAAGCAGCGGCAGCACTGTATCGCTTTTAAGTCCACGCTGCATAATATCCAGCACACTGCGGAAAATCACCACAGGTGCAGAAGAGACAATAATTCTGTTCTGGTCCACAAAGTATGGTATGCCCGCAAGGGAAAAGCTTTCCTGTATCTGATGCTCATATCTGTCCAGCTGCGGACATACAACCGCTATATCATCATATTTATAGCCCTGCTGCACAAGACGGTTTATCTGTGCCGCAGCAAAGCTGACCTCTGCAAACTGATTTGCAAAGGTTGTTACAAAAGCTTTGTGTTTTTCTCTTTCAGTATTTCCGATATCCCTGCCCAGAAGATAGCTGTCCACACTTTCAAGCGAATTAGTTTTAAAACGGTGCTGTGTCTGCATTTTGATGGCTGGGGCAGCTGTAACACCTTTTTCCTTTGCGTGCATAAGCAACTTTTCCGCCGTTTTAGCAGTGTAGCTTAAAGGGTGCAGACCATTTGTATTGTCAAAAACCCTGTCTGCCGTAAGGGCAACAAAAAGATTGTCCGCCTTTTCCATAATACGTGACAGAACAGCAAACTGCCCGAAGCTGAAGCTTTCAAAACCATCCACAAAATAATCGGTGCTGTCGGTATAGCTTACAGGCAGAGTTTCTCCCAATTGTACATAAAGCTGTTCAAGGTCGCAGTCTCCGCTTTGCACAGCAGCAGTATACTGCACATATATAAGTGCAATATCTTTGAGCTTTGAATTGATTTTAGGGGCAGACTGTGCCACAGAATAAAGGTTTTCCGCCGCAATGCCGTTGCGTCTGAAATCCTCAAAAATTCTGCTGAGCTCGTAGGCAAAGGTAATGTTTCTGTGCTGATTGTGATAGCTTTCCAGCTGTCTGTGTACAGCCTGCACAGCCTTTTGTGCCATAACCGCCTTGCCTGCATCTGTAAGCAGCTGCGGCATAACCATGCCCTGCTCTGTGTATACATCACGGAGCAGCGAGGTAAAGCTGAAAACCGAAACAAAGCCGAACTGGCTTTTTTCCAGTGCAGAAAAAACTTCCGCCTCCCCCGTTTTACTGAACTGTTCAGGAACGATGAGCACGCTTTTTCTGCCTTTTGCAGCATTTTCCATAATTTTTTCTTTTATAAAAACACTTTTGCCTGTGCCGGCTGTGCCGATGATAAGCTGCAGCATAGTAAGCCTCCAAGTTGAATTTATGGATAAATTATACCATATAGTATTGGCAAATAAAACACAATTTCTTTGCTGTCGGTTTTCGGCACATTTTAATCTTTTCTGAATAAAGCAATAAAAAAAGGAAGTGCCTGAACACTTCCTTAAAAACTTTTATTTTTTATCGCCGTAGTACATATAAAGCTGGCATGGAATCATACCATTGTACAGCTTGCGGCGTTTTGTTGCCTTTTTGCCGAAGTTTGTTTCAAATTCTGCATCGCTTGTGATAACATAACTTGCCTTTACAGGGTTCTGTGCAAGACGTTTGGAAAGTGTTTTTTCCAGTTCCATAGCAACGTCAATATCGCCCAGACGTTCGCCGTAAGGAGGGTTGGTGATAACCACTGCATCAGCCTGTGGCGAAAAGCTTTTTACATCTGCGGTAAAGAAGCTTACTGCACTGCCCACACCTGCTTTCTGTGCGTTCTGCTTTGCAATCTCCACAACAAATGGGTCAATATCAAAGCCGTATGCCTTAAACGGCACATCGCGGTTGATTGCCATGCGTGCCTTGCTGCGTTCTTCCTCCCAGACTTCTTTAGGGATAAACGCATATTCCTCTGCCGCAAATTTGCGTTTGAGACCGGGGGCAATGTTAAGGGCTTTCTGTGCTGCCTCGATAAGCAGTGTGCCGCTGCCTGCAAACGGGTCCTGAATGATGCTGTCGCTTCTTACCCTTGCAAGGTCCACAATGGCCGCTGCCAATGTTTCCTTGATTGGTGCTTCACCGCTGTTGCGGCGGTAACCACGCTTGTGCAGACCGTCGCCGGAGGTATCCAGCATAACGGAAACCATATCCTTTCGCAGTGCTACACGGATTTTGTAAAGATTGCCTGTCTCGGGGAGAATTTTTGTGTTGTGACCTTTTTTGAGGCTTTCTACAATAGCTTTTTTTACAATTTTCTGGCATGCAGGCACACTGGAAAGTGTGCTGGAAAGGGATGAACCCTTTACAGGAAACTGTGCATCCTTTGGCATAAGTGCAGCCCAGTTGATGCTGCTTACGCCGTCAAAAAGCTCGTCAAAGGTTTTTGCCTTGAACTCCTTGAGCAGAATTACAACACGTTCTGCTGTGCGGAGATTGATGTTTGCTGCTGCGATGATGTGTTCGTCGCCTTTAAAGGTAACCTTGCCGTCAGAAACCTCCACATCGGTTGCACCCAGCTTTTTAACCTCGTAGCTGAGAACCGATTCGGTGCCGAAATAACAAGGGGCAATTAATGTGTATTGCATTTAACTTTCCTCTTTCTTTCTGATAAGGGGGTGTATTTGAGTATAAAAGGCGGAGTTCCGCCATTAAAACAGGGCTCCGCAAGCGGAGCCCTTATATTATATGTGTTTATTCCGGTAAAAGCAAGCCGTATTTACCGTCTTTGCGTTTATAAACCACATTGATTTCGCCTGTTACGATATCTTTGAACATAAAGAATGTGTGGTCGAGCATATTCATTTCCAGAATTGCGTCATCAACTGACTGAGGCTCAAGGTTAAACACTTTTTTACGAACGATTTCGTATTCTTCTTCCTCTTCTTCGCCTACAGGGAGAACAGGGAGTGCCTCGTACTTGTAGTTGTTGTTTTTGTGCTTGCGGGAAATTTTGCTTTTGTTCTTTACAATCATGGATTCAATTTTTTCCACTGCAGCCTCAAGAGCGAGTTCCATCTTTGGTGCACTCTTTTCGCTGCGGAAAGATGCATAACGGTCCTTGATTGTAATTTCAACTGTCTGCCAGTCTTTTTCAACAGTTACTGTTACATGTGCCTGCACTTCTTCCGGGAAGAATTTGTCAAGCTTGCCAAGCTTTTCTTCCACACTGTTCAAGAAAGTAGGTTTTAATGTGCATTTTCTGCCTGTTGTGTTTATCTTCATAGACTGTACCTCCTGGGGTGAGCTTAGATACCTTAGTATCTTGTAAATATATTAGCACAATGCACATATTTTTTCAACAGCTTTCCGTGTTGTTTTTACACTTTGTACACAAATACTGTTAAAAAAATATACTTTTGCTATGTTCATATTTCGACAAACTTTTTTTATATAAGATGATATCATATTGTCAAAGGCAAGACTGCTTTTCAGGCTGAGCAGATTGTCTTGCATTTCCTCATATACTTTTTCTCTTGCAGATGGCCCGTCGTGATGACGGGCCATCTGTCTTTCTGTGCAAAATAATTCCACCGCATCCTTACAGCAGCTCTGTAATTCTTTCCCCAAAAACAAAAACACCCTGCTTTTTAAAGCAAGGTGTAAACATTTCTTATCTTATAACCTATTCGCCCTGAATATCCTTGTATACAGTTTCGTTAGGATTTGCATAACCCAGTTTTTCACGGGCAATGCGTTCCACATATTCAGCCTCGTCTTCAATTTCCAGCACGTGACGGATATCTTCTGTTTCCATCTCCACGCGCTGCTGCTGCTGGCTGAGGCTTGCAAGCTGCTGACGTTTTGTCATAAGGTCAAACTGTGCACTGATAAGGCTTACTGTAAGGTATGTAACAACGCAGAGAACTGCTATGATTTTTATGTTAAAAATCTTTTTCATACCACACACTCCTTTCAGCGGATAATTTTAGTACTATAAATTATATACCAAAACTTCTCCGTTTTTCAAGTCCGCATCTTTTTCCAAATCTGACGCTTTTTTCCTTTTTGAGCATTTTTCCCGATCCAAAACACAAATTATAGACTTAATTTTTGATATAAAACACAATATCTTGCGATAAAAAAATTTAAAAATTTTTTCAAAAATTTTCTGAAAAACAGCGGAAAATCTGATATTAAAAGACAAAAATCCCGCAAATGCGGCTATTATATGGTAAAAACGCACAACAGGGTAGTTTGCAAAGGACACCACATAGCTGAAAAGTGCTGCCGCAAACAGTGTGCAGACAAATATATCCTTTACAAACAGTGCCGCTCTGCCCTTGTATATAAACACAGACACAGCCTGATTTGCCACTGCCACAACAAAGCCCACCGCCATGGAAAAGAAAAAATCCTGCAGCAAAAAGTAATAGTTTATACTTTCAAATATCATCGCAGCAGCTTTGCCAGCCCCTTCTCGCTTTTTCCGTGGTTTGCCTGATACTGCAGGTAGTTTATATCCCCTGCAAGTTCCATTGTTCTGCTGTCGGTATTCATCTGCCCTGCAACAAGATTTCTGCCAGATACGGTCAGCCTGCCGTAATCGGTTTTAAGTATCAGCTTGAACTCGTCGTATGCCACCACCTGCACAACGCCCGTTATCTTCATTGTTCTGCGGTTTTCTATGAACACAGTGTGTTCGGATAAAATTTTATCGGCCATATATCTACACCCCTTTGTGCAGTATATGACCGATAAACCGTAATTATTCTATAACTGTGTACATTTCTCTTGCGCCGTCTTTTGTATTTACATTGTCAACGCTGAGAACCTTTACCCTTACAGGTGCTGTGCCGAACATAATCTCAATTTCGTCACCGATTTTAACCTGATAGGATGCCTTTACCTCTCTGCCGTTTACGCTTATTCTGCCTGCGTCTGCAACCTCGTTTGCTACCGTGCGGCGTTTGATAAGGCGTGAAACCTTTAAAAATTTGTCGATTCTCATATAACCTCTCCTTTGTAAAAAAGCCGATACAAAAGTATCGGCCTTACATTACAGATAATTATTTTGCAACTGCGTCTTTGAGAGCTTTGCCTGCTTTGAAGGATGGAGCTTTGCTTGCTGCAATCTTCATAGCTTCGCCTGTTTTTGGGTTGTGGCCCATTCTTTCTGCTCTTTCTTTAACTTCGAACATGCCGAAGCCTACGAGAGAAACTTTTTCGCCGTTTGCAAGGTTTTCTGTGATTGTGTCAAGAACTGCTGTTACTACCTTTTCAGTATCTTTTTTTGTCAAGCCTGTTTTTTCTGCAACCTGTGCAATCAAATCAACTTTTGTCATTTTAAATCTCCTTTTGTCAGAGTTTAACCAGTCTCTGACCTTTTAATTTTATTAATTCGCTTGAATTTTGCTGAAAGTGACGGCTTATATTTTACCAAATCAGTATAATATTTGCAATATAAAATTTGCTCATTTCACATCTAATTTTTTAAAATATTCAAGTTTTCTGCTGTTTTCAAGACCCAGCACCTCTTCAGCATCATTTTTGGTGGCAGCCGCAAGTGCAACGGTGTCAAAAAGCAGCTGTCCCACAAGCTCTGTACAGCTTTCGCCTGCCTGCAGCTGTGCCAGAACAGCATCCAGCTGTGCGTGGAGAGACTGTACTGTTTTTTCTGCATTCTGCTCCACAAGTCCACCTGCCGCCGCGCGTTTCTGCAATTTCTGGGCATACATAAGGGCAGGAAAGCTTTTTGGCACCGCATCCAGTGTTTCGCTTACGGTTTTCTGGCCTTTTTCCTGCTGTTTAATCTCCTCCCACTTCTGCAGCACACCATCGACAGTTTTGTTGTCAAAGCCTGCAAAGATGTGCGGATGGCGCAGAACCAGCTTCTGTGCTGTGCCGTTTACAACATCGCCAAAATCAAACACCTTTTCCTCTGCCTCAAACTGTGCGTGCAGCAGCACCTGCATAAGCACATCGCCCAGTTCTTCCTGCATAAGTTCTTTATCGTCGGTGTCGATAGCCTCAACAGCCTCATATGTTTCCTCAATAAAATTCTTGCGGATGGATTTGTGTGTCTGCACTTTATCCCACGGACAGCCGTTTACAGGGTCACGCAGCATTTCAATTATCTTCAAAAGATCGTTTATATCGTATCTGTCTTTTATCTGAAAGTCCATTTTTACTCTCCTGTCAGCATTGTATAAAGTTGTTTTCCAACTTATATATTACTATTTTCGGGGACGGATATCAACATAAAACCTGTGATAATTGCGATTAAAAAATAAACCAGGGCAAAGATTGCCGCTGAAAAAGCAAGTTTTAAAACAGGCGGCAGAAAGCACAGTGCACTGTCGTTTACCAGCCACAGCACCCCCATGGACAAAGCCGCTGCAGCACAGGGCATAAAGAAAATTTTCCCAAAGCTGAAAGCTGCACCAAGCTTTTTTATGTTTATGACACTCAGTACAAATATTATTGTGTTAAAAATGCAGGCTGATACAGCAAAAGCCTTTATATTTATCTGCGGTATACCGCAAAGTATATAGTTCAGCATACATTTTACTGCCGACGCCAAAAGCAGTATGCGGAACACAAGTGCAGACCTGCCCGCTGCATACAGCACAGAATTGAAAACCGAGGTAAAACAGCAGAACACACTGCCCCACAGCAGTATGCCAAGCAGCTTTGCCGAAACCTGTGTCTGTGCCGCATTTGTTCCGAAAAGCATCTGTAATATATCGTATCTGAAAAAATATATAAACACGGTAACAGGCACGCTTACCGATGCTGTAACTGTAAATATGCGTGCAGTATGCCATTTCAGCTGTGTCTTATCTTCTGCGGCTGCTGCACGGCTGATAACAGGCAGACTTGCTGTGCCGATGTAACTTAACACCGCAGGCAGCAGATTGAACACCGTAAGCACCATGCCCTGATATATGCCCAGAAGATACATAGGCATATTCTCTGCGTTTTTAAAGGATGCCCCCTCAAAACTTTTTACAATGTCGCTGTATGGTATACCATCTATACGCGGAATGCACACAGCTGTATCAAAAAAGGCGGAAAGCGATATGACAAGAGCCGATACCGCAATGGGAAAGGACATCCCCAGCATCTGACGTACCGACACTGTTTTTGCTGTTTTTTCTCCAATTATTGTTTCAGATGGCAAAATGTATACTTTTTCCAATACATTCCCTGTGCTTACTGTGCTTCCCGCCGCCATTTTATTACATATCTTTTTCCGCACTGTAAAAAGCAGAAATGCACAGCAGATAAAACCTGCAACAGTTACAGCCCCAAGGGCCGCCTTCACCATACCGTCTCCCTGCTTTCCAAGCTGTGCGGCAAAATACACCCCCGACAGCCCCAGCACTGTTTTGGCTGTGCTCTCCAGTACATTTGACACTGCAGTAGGCAGCATATCCATCTGCCCCTGGGTCAGCCCCTTGCATATATTTTCCGCAGCAGCAAGAACAATTGCAGGTGCAAGGATAATGCTGCCTGTAAAGAATATACTGTCTGACTGTATGTACGAGTAAAAGCAGCCGAAGCACACAAAGCACACCGCCATTACCGATGACTGAAAAATATACAGCAGTGCCGACTTGCTGCCTACAGATGCCACCGCCTTACTGCCCCTGGCTGCGGCTGAAAAATGTGCTGTACACGGCACTATACCTGCAGTTGCAAAGGAGAAAAACGGCATAAAAAGGCTGAATAACGCACTGTATCTGCCCATCTGTGCCGCCCCCAGCATACGGGTAAGCGGTATGCGGTACAAAGCACCCAGAAGCTTTACTATAAAGCCGGATACCACCAGCACCACCCCGGCCTTTAATAACGAGTTTTCCTTTTTCATACAAATCCGCCTTTGCATATAAATTCTGCTATTTTATTTATATCGGCAAAGGCTTTGCTTTATTCTGCACAAAACAAAAACAGTCCGTGGCATATTTCTTTTGCCGCAGACTGTTTTGATGTATATATTAAGTTATATTTCTCTTGCGTCGCTGTCGCTGAACCGTTCACCATCCTTGTTGAATGTAAAGCGGAGTGCCTTTTCCACCATACGCAGCGGAAGCACCATTATAAGTATCTGAAAAAAGCAGATGCCTACAGTTGCAGCACATACACTCTGTGCAGTTTCTGCCCTCAGCATAAACATAAGAAAAGCTGTAATCACTGCAAGAATTATTCCCCAGCCAAACCACAGCCTGCCTATTCTCTCGTGGGCAAACTGCCAGGTGTCACTGTTTTTGGATGACATTGCAGAATGATACCCCAGCAGAGAGCCTTTTTTCTTTGCCACCACTGCAATATATACTGCACCTGCAATTACCATTACCACAGGCACTACCATACTGCATATTATAAAAACTGTATTGTTCATATTATTCTCCTTTTATACACCCTCAAGATTAAAAGGTGGGATAAAGCTCTCGCTGGCAGAGTCCCCCTCCTGCACAAAACCGTTTTCCAGTCCGAGTTCCACTGCAAAATCCACCACGTCATCATATTCCTGCTGTGTCAGCTTACGGTTGATTTCGGGGTATTTTTCAAGGTTTGTGCAGGGCGTGTACTGGCTCATAATGCTGATAAATATATCATCGCCATAACTGCTGTAAAGATATTCTATAATCTGCTTTGCCTCGTCTGTATGTCCGGGCAATACAAGCACACGGACAATCGTGCCCCTCTGCACAACACCATCTTCATCGAAAACACACGGTCCTGTCTGTTTTACCATGGCTTCAACAGCCTTTTTTACCACATCGGGGTAATCTGCACAGAAGGAATATTTATGTGCGGTCTGTGCCGAAATATACTTGAAGTCCGGCAGAAATACATCCACCGTGTCCTTTAAAAGCTCTATATTCTCTGCTTTTTCGTATCCGCTTGTGTTATAGACTACAGGCAGTGTCAGCCCGTTATTTCTTGCCGCTTTTACTGCCTGCACAATCTGCGGTACAAAATGTGTAGGGGTTACAAGGTTTATGTTGTGGGCATTTTTGTGCTGCAGTTCAAGAAAAATTTCTGCCAGACGTGCAACGGAAATCTCCTTGCCGAAGCCCTGATGTGAGATATCCTGATTCTGGCAGTAAACACAGCCCATATTGCAGCCCGAAAAGAACACTGTGCCGCTGCCGTTTTCGGCAGAGATACAGGGTTCCTCCCAATGGTGCAATGCTGCACGGGAGATTTTTACGGTATTGGTCATTTTGCAGTAGCCGACAGTTTTGTCCCTGTCGGTATTGCAGTTGCGTGGACATAAATTACAAAGCATAGTTTACCTGCGATTATTATTTGATTTAATTATATTAACATATATTTAATCAAATTACAACAAACAGTGTATCAGTTGTCATATTCAGGGGCTTTATCCGCAGAAAATGACCGCTTTATTTCCTCTGCCAGTTCCACAATTTTGAACCTTGCCGTGATTTTTTCGGTTTTTATAAAGTCATCGCTGTTTTCCAGTGCAAGCTGACCGCAGCTTTGGCTGCATAATGCAGGATAGATGACGCACCACCAGTTTTTGCCCTGCGCTTTTCCAAGACGCACCGTAACAGCAGTGTATTCCCCCTGCGGCAGTGCAAACCCGCTGTACTGCCTTGTGCCGAAATAGAAGTTTTCCAGCGAACAGCTTGCGGTATATGGAATATTTTCATCCATAAGAAAGCTGTTTACCGAACTTTCTATCTCCGCCATATTTTCAGCCGTATTTCTTACAGCAGCAGTGTAATCCTCTGCATCGGCAAAAATCTGCCCCATATCAAGA
Source organism: Oscillospiraceae bacterium (assembly GCA_017435045.1). GTDB lineage: Bacteria > Bacillota > Clostridia > Oscillospirales > Ruminococcaceae > RGIG3102. The sequence goes on along the minus strand of JAFSFT010000008.1, from coordinate 53,516 downwards.
ATTTTATCCCGTACTGCAAGCTTTATCTGCTGGTCGTTATAACTGTCGCTGTTGGCAATTATATGCAGCCGCAGCGTATTCTGCCGTATATCTGCCGCCGTTTTTATATCCTGCCCGCACAGCGAAACAAGTATGGTAAAAATAAGTCCCAGCAAAAGAGAAATTTCCTGTTTTGTCATATTGTAAACCTCTGCATAAATCTGTAAAATTTTTCCTGTTACGATTATGGACAGTTTTTGTACAGTTATTCACAGGGATTATGGCGTTACAATTGCAATTTAGCGGCGTATTAAGTATAATTAAAGCACAATCTGTATTTATACAAAGGATTATTTATGATTAAGAAATTCAGTTTCAACGCATTTTATGCTGTTTTTGCAGTGTTTTCAGTGTGGATATTTGCAGCAGGTTTTTTCAGTGCAGAGGGAAATTTTGTACCGAATCTTTTCCTGCTTGTTCTGGGATGTCTGATACTTTCAGCATTCTCTTTTATGCTGATAAAGCTGCCTGAAATACCGCTTAAGGCATACAGGGTTATTGTCCCTGTGATTTTTACAGCATACATGCTGTGTCTCACCCTTTTTGGCATAACCACAATGACAGCACCTATCAGCGACCTGGAGGTGCTGATTAAAGCAGCCGACTACTGGCTGGAAAACGGCAATATTATCCGTTACAGCAACTATTTTACCGTATGCCGCAATACTCTCGGCAACGCAATATTTATCTGGCTGATGTTTATACCAATGCACCTGCTGGGCATTGATATTTTCAGCAACACAGCGGAAAGCTGGGGTATTGCGGTGAACTGTCTTATGATTGTTCTCGCCGTATTCTTCCTGTACAGAATTGTGGCAAAGGTGATTAAAAACCGCAATTTTCATATTCTGTTCCTGCTTTTGTGCTGTGTATATGTTCCTTTCTATCTTTGGGCACACAGATATTATTCCGACACTTTGTCCCTGCCTTTCCTCACCGCAGCAATCTGGCTTTATCTTAAATGCCGCGAAAACTGCGGTAAAAAAGCTGTTCTGTACTCTGTACTGTGCGGAATATGCCTGTGGGCAGGATACTTTATAAGAGGCAGTCTTGTTATCGCTGTGGTTGCAGTTGTGCTGTTCTCGGCATTCTGCGACAAAAAGGATTTTGCAAAACGCGGACTTTGCATTCTGCTTGCTTTTATCCTCACCATGTCAGGCTGGAATTATTATGTCAACCATAACAGCTGGATAGATTATTCCAACACACAGGAGCACGAATATCCACTGACAATGTGGTTTATATACGGCTCTCACGACGAGGGCAACTACTGCGACGAAGATGTAAACTATCTGCAGAGTCTGCCTGCCGCAGAAAGGCCTGCTGCCGCAAAGGAAAAACTGAAGGAATACTACTCGCAGTACAGCCTGAAAAGCTATCTTGAATTTTTAAACCTCAAATACGGTATAACCTACGGCAACGGAATGTTTGATGCCGAGCTGTATCTGAACAGCCAGCGCAACTACAATTTTACACATCACATTCTGATTGAAGGAAGACCTTATTTTGCACCTTTCCGCTATCTTTCAAATGCAATTCACTTTACTGTATTTATCTTTGCGCTAATAAGTGCATTTGTAAACTGGCGCAGAAAAGAGTGGAATGCCGCAATGCTTATGCAGATAACAATGCTGGGCAATATAATCTTCTACTCCTTCTGGGAAACAAAGGCAAGATATGCATTTGGCATAACCCCTCTGCTTTTATTCCTGTGTATTTATACACTGTATGAACTGGCAAAAGCCGCAGATAAAAAATTGTCTCAAAAATAAAAATCATTCATAAAATAACGTAAAAACTCCCTGCCGCAGCAGGGAGTTTTTTTCTTGTTATTCCTTCACTTCATAACCGCAGTATTCTATAGCCGCCTTGGCAAGCTCGGTTGTGGCATCAACAAAGTTGTGCTGCAAGCCCAATGCCTGCACTGCCACAGGCAGTTCTGTGCATCCCAGAATAAAATATCCTGCTCCGCGGCTTTGCATCTCATTCAGCACAGAATTGAAAGGTCTTGGGTCTGTAGGCATTCTGCCTGCCTTTACACCATCGTATATAACACTCATCAGATAGCGGCGCTGTTCCTCATCGGGCAGCACAACCTCTACACCCTCATCGCTGAAGGCACGGGAATATACCCCTGCATCAAGGGTGCCTGTGGTGGCAAGAATGCCCGCCTTCTGCCCCGGGTAACGCTGTTTTGCCACACGCACAGCCTGACCAATCATACTTAAAAACGGCACCTTTACCTGTATCTGCAGGCTCTGCAGAAAATAGTGGGCTGTGTTGCAGGGCATAATGATGCAGTCCGCCCCCATCTTTTCCAGCTTTTTGGCTGATTCCATAAGCTGCGGCAGAGGGCTTTCGCCGCCGTGAAGAATAGCGGCTGTGCGGTCTTTTATCTGTGCATTGTTGTCTATAAAAATGCGGATATGGTCGTTGTCGCAGTCCGCTTTTGTCATTGTTACAATTTTTGTAAAGAGGTCGGCTGTGGCAAGAGGTCCCATACCGCCGAGAATACCGAGAGTTTTTTTCATAGCTGATACCTGTATTGTGATGTGGTTTGTGTACTGTAGCTGACCGAAAGTCCGATTGCTGCGGTCAATTATTATTAAAGGCAAAAAAACATTCTTTGTCAAGTGACAAGCTGCTTTATACAAAATGCTTTTACAATGGTTACAGCTTTGTAATTTTTTATTTATTTTAAAATCCGTATCCATATGATAAAATACTTAAAGCAAAAGGAGTTAATATAATGAAAAAACTATTCGCTTTGATACTGGCTTTAAGCCTTGCAGGTTGTTCTGCATCGCAGCCTGCCCATAAACCTGATGACAGCATATACGAAAATCCCCCCACCAACAGCATATATAAATCCATGAATAACCGTATTTCCGGCACCAAGGCGGGTGACGGCTGTGCCTACACAATAATCCGTCACAGCGACACTATAGAGATTGGTATTATAGACATTGAAACTGCCACAATAAAGCCCCTTGGCGAAGAAGCAGCCGTGGAAAAGGTTGGTGCGGCAAGCCTGTTTTTTACCGACGGATACCTTTATCTTGTACAAAATGACAGCATACACTCCTATTCGGGCAAGATGTACCAGAACTGGTATCAGTTTTCCCCTGACGGAAAGCTGCTTAACAATATTACTGTCCCCGATTACATTGTGGGCATAGGCACCGATTTTGTAAGCGACGGCAAAAAAATTTATTTTACCGGCAGTGATATGGAAGAAAATGAGGGTATTATCTCCATAGACCACGAGACTATGACAGTGGAAAATTTTTACGACTATGACGATGACAGCGACTATATGCTTATGGGTGCCAGCAACGACAGGTTTGTAATCAAGGAGATTGTAGTATCAAAGGCAGATGATGGTGTCCTCTGGCAGAAAAGCAACTATTTTCTGCTTGACCCGCAGACATACGAAAAGGAATATATTATAGAGCAATCCGATTACCTGCGTGAACTGTTTGGCGACAACTATATCACCTGCCCTGCAGATGGCGGCGGCATAGAAGTTTACAATATAACCAGCGGAGAAAGCACTGTTATTTCTTTGCCGCAGGCAGAAAAAGGCTTTTTGCACTACAACTCTGAACTTCTGCTGACACAGAATCATTTTCTGCCAAAGTATTTTGATGCCGAAACCAGAGAAAAGGAAATTTACTACATCTGCAACACACAGACAGGCAACTATCTGGAAATTGACGGCAGCACAGCCATAAAAGGAGTTTTGCCGAAAATAGCTGCCTGCGTTGACGGATATTATCTTACCGAAACACCCGGCGATATAATAACTGTACCAAACGGCAAAGAGGTTGTGGATTTCAGCTACAGCTGGATTAAGGTATCCGACCTGCTCAGCGGCAAGCAGAATTACACACCTATAACAAAGAAATTTGAATACCGATAAAGTATCATACAAAAAGGAGGGCATCAGCCCTCCTTTTAAAATTGCAGATAAATTATCTGTCCTTATACATTTTGTCATAGTAGTTCTGATATTCGCCGCTGATGATTTCTTCCCACCAGTCCTTGTTGTCCAGATACCACTGTATTGTCTTTTTGATACCGTCTTTAAACATTGTTTCAGGCAGCCATCCAAGCTCGTTGTGAATCTTTGCAGGGTCGATTGCATAACGCATATCGTGGCCTTTTCTGTCTGTTACATATGTGATAAGTTCTTCGCCTTTGCCAAGTTCCTTACAGATGATTTTAACGATATCGATGTTTCTCATCTCGTTATGACCGCCGATGTTGTAAACCTCGCCCACTTTACCTTTATGGATAATAAGGTCAATAGCCTTGCAGTGGTCTTCAACATATAGCCAGTCACGCACATTGATGCCTTCGCCGTATACAGGCAGTGGCTTGTCGTTAAGTGCGTTTGCAATCATCAGAGGGATAAGTTTTTCCGGGAAGTGGTATGGGCCGTAGTTGTTGGAGCAGCGGCTGATTGTCACAGGCAGGCCATATGTTCTGTGGTATGCCATAACCAGCAGGTCTGCTGCTGCTTTGGAGGAAGAATACGGACTGGATGTATGGATTGGTGTTTCCTCTGTAAAGAACAGGTCTGGACGGTCAAGAGGCAGGTCACCATAAACTTCGTCTGTAGAAACCTGATGATATCTCTGTATGCCGTATTTGCGGCATGCATCCATAAGCACTGCTGTACCTTCGATATTTGTCTTGAGGAAGATGCCAGGGTCCTCGATAGATCGGTCAACATGGCTTTCTGCAGCAAAGTTAACCACAATGTCCGGATGTTCTTCTTCAAAAAGCTTATAAACTGCTTCTCTGTCGCAGATGTCAGCCTTTACAAAGCGGAAGTTAGGGTTGTCCATTACGCCTTTAAGGGTGGAAAGGTTGCCCGCATATGTGAGCTTGTCCAGACATATAATTCTGTATTCGGGATATTTTGCAAGCATATGGAAAACAAAGTTTGAACCGATAAAGCCGGCACCGCCTGTTACGATAATTGTCATATATCTTTTTCTCCGTTAGTAATTATTTCTGATTTTCAAAGTATGCCTTGAGGGCGTCTTTCCAGTGGCGCATATTGTCGCCCACTGTTGCCTTGAGCATCATATTTTCAAGGCAGGAGTATGCAGGGCGTTTTGCAGGACGTGGAAATTCTTCTGTTGTGCAAGGAGAAACAATTGCTTCGATGCCTGCACATTCCATAATTTCCTTGGCAAATTCATACCAGGAACATTCACCTTTGCCTGTGCAGTGATAAACACCATATTCACAGGTTGGTGCAATTGTAAGTATGTGATGAGACAGATCTGCTGCGTTTGTAGGGTTACCGCGCTGGTCGTCAACAACACTGAGGGAACCGCGTTCTTTGCCAAGACGAACCATAGTTTTTACAAAATTATTGCCTTCATAGCCATAAAGCCATGCTGTTCTCACAATAAAGAACTTGGAGCAGAACTGTTCAACAAATTTTTCACCTGCCAGCTTTGTTTTGCCGTAAACAGACTGTGGTGCAACAGGGTCAAATTCACAGAAAGGCATTGTGCCTTCACCGTTGAACACATAGTCTGTAGAGATGTGTACCATCTTTGCTCCTACAAGCTCGCAGGCACGGGCAAGGTTTCTTGCACCCATGGCATTAACCTTAAATGCATCCAGCTGGTTTGTCTCGCATCCGTCAACGTTTGTATATGCAGCACAGTTGATGCAGATATCTGGCATATTGGAAATAAAATATGCACGGCAGGCATCGTTGTCTGTGATGTCCAGTTCGTCAACATCACATTTAAGAATCTGCGGATGAAGCATTTCATTTGGGAGAGGGCCAATTTCACTGTGGCCTCTTTCCAGGTCTGTAATAATCTGTTTTGCCAGCATACCGTTGGCACCTGTGATAAGTATTCTCATATATTACCTCGCGTGTATATACGTCCTGCGACGTATAGAATTAATATCTGAATTTATTGTCTGCAACCTTTTTAAGATGTTCGCCATATGGACTCTTGCCATATTTTTCGGCAGATTCCAGCAGTTTTTCCTTGCTTATCCAACCGTTGTGGTATGCAATTTCTTCCAGAGCAGAAATTTTGATACCCTGACGTTTTTCTACCATCTGCACAAAGTTTGCCGCTTCCACAAGGCTGTCCATTGTGCCTGTGTCAAGCCATGCAAAGCCACGGCCCAACAGTTTTACATCCAGCAGGTCACGCTGGAGATACTGGTCGTTGAGTGTTGTGATTTCCAACTCGCCCCTTGCAGACGGTTTAACCTTTTTGGCCTCTTCTACAACTTCTTTGTTGTAGAAGTAAAGACCTGTAATTGCATAGTTGCTCTTTGGCTGTGCAGGTTTTTCCTCAACAGAGATTACCTTGCCGTTTTCGTCAAATTCCACAATACCGAAGCGTTCAGGGTCATCTACATAATAGCCAAACACTGTTGCTCTGCCGTTTTCTGCATTCTGTGCAGCCTCACGGAGAATTCTGCCAAATCCGTTGCCGTAGAAAATATTGTCACCCAGTACCATTGCGCAGGCTTCGCCGCCGATAAATTCCTCACCCAGCAGGAATGCCTGTGCAAGTCCGTCAGGTGATGGCTGTACCTTGTAGGAAAGGTTGAGTCCAAACTGGCTGCCGTCGCCCAGCAAAGCTTCAAATCTTGGTGTATCCTGCGGTGTGGAAATGATGAGGATATCCTTGATGCCCGCAAGCATAAGTGTGGAAATAGGGTAGTAAATCATAGGCTTGTCGTAAACCGGCAGAAGCTGTTTTGATGTTACCATTGTAAGCGGATAAAGGCGTGTACCTGCACCGCCCGCTAATACTATACCTTTCATAATAACACTCCTTTATGGGTTAAAGTTTATATCCCCATTTTTTCATATAAATAAACATTGACCGCAGCTGCAGCATAAACGGCTTAAAGCTTTTTACGGTTTCCCTGTGCCACAGATGTACCACCGCAGCAGCCGGATTATAATAAGCCTTGCCGTATTTTTTTGCTTCCATAGTTATATCAGCATCCTCAAAATAGAGGAAATACTGCGGGTCAAAGCCTTTTATCTTTTTGAATACATCGGTTCTCAGCACCGAAAAACAGCCTGTGCAGAACTCTGTCTCAAAGCTTTTATTATGGTCCTGCTCCATAGCAAGATAGCGTTGTTCTATCTTTTTAAAAGGACCCTTGTGCACCCTTCTTGCCAGCAAAGCAGAAAGTGTCGGCCTGCGCTTTGCCAGATACTGCACGCTTCCGTCGGGATTCAGCACCTTCGGGCAGCAGATGGAACAGTCGGGATGTTCATCCATAAAACGGCACATTTCGGTGATAGTATCTTCATTTATCACTATATCAGGATTGATTATAAAGTGATACTTTGAATTTATCCTGTCCAGAACCTTGTTGTGTCCCTTGCCAAACCCCACATTTTCATCCAGCAGAATATAGTGCGGACGGCTGAAATTAGCCATAAGCTTTTCGCCTATTTTATCTGCACTGTTGTTGTCGATAACAAACAGGTCAAAGTCCAGATTTTCCGTATGTTTCAGCACGGTTTCCACTGTTTTGTATGCATCCTCGGGGCTGTTATACACCACTATCGATGCGGATATATTATAGTTTTGCATAATACCCCCATTTAAACATATATTATCTATTATATTTTACTATCTTTTATAAAATATATCAAGTATAAGATATGAACAGCCTGCTAAAACGGATTTCTATGCACTGCAAAAAGTGCACAACGCCAACTATTGCTTAAAGCATAATACTGATGCACAAATAAAAAAGGCACTGCCCATAAGGGCAATGCCTTTAAATATTCTTTGGTTATTACAGTGTACTTAATAAATTAAGCGTTCTGTTTTTTGCCGAAGAGAGCGTCAACGATGATAGCGATAGCGCCGTCACCTGTAACGTTACATGCTGTACCGAAGGAGTCCTGAGCGAGGTAGAGAGCGATCATAAGAGAAAGCTGTACTTCGTTGAAGCCGAGCATGGATTCGAGGAGACCGAGAGCAGCCATAACAGCACCACCTGGTACGCCAGGAGCAGCAACCATTGTAACACCAAGCATAAGGATGAATGGGAAGATTGTGCCGAAGCCTGTTGGCATACCGGAGAGCATCATGATAGCCATGGAGCAGCATGTGAGTGTGATTGTAGAACCGGAGAGGTGGATTGTTGCACAGAGTGGTACTACGAAGTCTGCGATTTCAGCAGAAACGCCGTTGAGTTTTGTCTGAGCGTTTGTAACTGGAATTGTAGCAGCAGAAGACTGTGTACCGATAGCTGTTGCGTATGCTGGGAGCATGTTTTTGATGCAAACGAATGGGTTCTTTTTGCCGAGTGCGCCTGCAAGAACGTACTGGAGAACGATCATTACGCAGTGGAGAACGATAACTACTGCGAATACTTTTGCAAATGTGGACATGATCATTACAACTGTACCTGCGTATGTGAGGTTACAGAAGATACCCATAACGTGGATTGGGAGAAGTGGGATGATGATAGAAGCAATAACTTTGGAGATAATGCTCTGGAATTCATCAAAGATTTTCTTGAGTGTTTCGGATTTTGTTACAGCGATACCAAGACCGAGAACAAATGCAAGGATAAGAGCAGACATAACACCCATGATAGCTGGCATTTCAACTGTGAAGTAGCCTGCGAGTGTTGTGTGTTCTGGGTTGTCGAATACGTTAGCAAGGAGGCCGTCGCCGCCAGCAAGAAGACCTGGGAAGAGGATTGTTGCTGTGATGAATGCGAGGGAACCTGCACATACTGTGGAAACGTATGCGATACCTGCTGTGGAAGCAAGTGTTTTACCTGCGCCTGTGCCGAGGTCAGCAATACCAGGAACGATAAAGCCAACGATGATGAGTGGGATTACGAAGTTAAGGAACTGGCTGAAGATACCGTTGTATGTAGCCAAGAGTCTAACTGGGATTTCTGTACCCACGCTGCTGGATACTGCACCGATTACGATACCGAGTGCGATACCAATAACGAGTTTTGGAAGCAAACCAAGTTTTTTCATGATTTTTCAAACCTTTCTTAAATTTTTCTACTTTTAATAAAGTCTTTTAATTATATATTATCGGGAGGAGATTATGCCTCCCGATAGATACCTATAGTAATTTACATATTTTTTAACACTTTGTCAAGTGTTTTTTAACAATTTGTTAATTTTCATATATAATTAAGTATTTTTATTTTATTTCTTAATTATATAAATGGTCTTATACCAATTTTTAATTACTTAACGTGTCTGTAGCCGTTTTCAGCAAGAAGTGCGTAAACTGCATCTTTGTGTTCCTGATCTCTTGTTTCGATTGTGAGACGTACTACACAGCTTGTGATATCAACATCCATATGGCTTCTAACGTGGTTGAGTTCAAGGATGTTAGCACCTGTGGAGGAAACAAGGTCGATGAGTTTAACAAGGTTGCCTGCTTTATCAGAAACTTCTGTGGAGATTTCTGCCATACGGCCTGTTGCTGTGAGAGCTTTTGTAAAGAGTTTCTGCTGCATGCCGATGTCTACGTTACCGCCGGATACCATACATACGATTTTGTTGTATTTGGAACCGTCAACTTTGCCGCTCATAACAGCAGCTGTTGGCATAGCGCCAGCACCTTCTGCTACAACTTTGCCTTTTTCAGCAAGAGCAAGCATAGCGATAGCGATAGCTTCTTCGGAAACGGAAACTACATCGTCAAGATATTCTTTACATACTGCAAATGTTTTGTCGCCAGGTGCTTTAACTGCACAGCCGTCAGCGATTGTGTTAGCTGTTGCTGTTGTGCCGAGTACGCCGGAACGGATGGAGTTAACCATTGCGGAAGCTTCGTCAGCCTGAACACCGATTACTGTACATTCTGGTTTAATATGTTTGATTGCGTAAGCAATACCGGAAGCAATACCGCCGCCGCCGATTGGAACGATAACACAGTCTGCATCTGGAGCCTGTTCCATAATTTCAAGACCGATTGTACCCTGACCAGCCATTACGTAGTCATCGTTGTATGGGTGAGCAAATGTGTAACCGAATTCTTTCTGAAGTTCAACTGCTTTTGCTGCTGCATCGTCAAATGCGCCTGGTACAAGAACAACTTCTGCACCGTAGCCTTTTGTTGCTTCAACTTTTGCAAGTGGAGCGCCTGCTGGCATGCAGATTACAGATTTAACGCCCATGTTTGTTGCGGAAAGTGCAACGCCCTGTGCATGGTTACCAGCAGATGCTGCGATAACGCCAGCTGCTTTTTCTGCATCTGTAAGTTTGGAAATTTTGTAAGTTGCGCCTCTGAGTTTGAAGGAACCTGTTTTCTGAAGGTTTTCGCATTTTACATAAAGATTTTCAGCAATTTTTGGGATGTTGAGAATTGGAGTGTAAACTGCACCAGCAGCTTTAACAACTTCGTGAGCTTCTCTGATCATATCCATACTAATCATGATGGTATACCTCCGTATAAAAATATTTAAGATTTATTCCCCAGTTTGTCCGTCCTTGACACACATTTGTATCACCAAAAAAGTCATTGATATTTTTTATGGTCAATTGTAACATTTTTGTCAATTTTGTCCATCATTGACGCACAACTGTGTTTTACTGTGTACATTTTGTAATAATTTTATGAACAAATTATTTACATTAACTAAGATTATAGCATAAAACATATGTTTTGCAACACTATTTTTTTATTTTTTTGAACTTTATGTGAAAACTCTTTTATCTTTTTTGATTAAATCCGTTTTTCAAGCTATAGACAAAAGTTATTACTTTTTGTTACAAAACCGCTTTGATACAGTTTTAAAAGCCTATGTTATAAATTTAATTTATATTGAGTTTTATCCATATTAAATGTTGTTTGGCAGTTTTAGACAAAGGTCATTAATTATTTTCTCCATTTTGACCAATCCTTGTCACAAACACAAATTTACAGGTTTAAAAATTATATTGTGTACTCATATTACAAAAACCGCCGCAGGCATTTTACATCCTGCGGCGGTATACTTTTTATTTCTTTACTTCTGCTTTGTCGGACAAAGCACACTATACACTAAAACTGTGCAAAACCAATCTTGCGGTAAACCTTGTTGAGCAGCTTGTTTGCCTGATAACGTGCTTTTTCTGCACCTTCTTTAAGCATACCTTCAAGATATGGCTTATCGCTGAGAATGCGGTTATATTCGTCCTGAACAGGTTTAAGGGTGTCAATTACACTTTCTGCAACTGCAGCTTTGAATGTGCCGTATCCCTGACCCTCAAATTCCTTTTCAATATCCTCAAAGCCCTTTCCTGTCATTACAGAGTAGATGCCCATAAGATTGGAGATGCCCGGTTTGTTTTCCACATCATATCTGACAACACCGTCGCTGTCTGTAACTGCAGATTTGAATTTTTTCATAATTACATCGGCAGAATCTGTCATCAGTACAAAGCTTTTTTCGTTTGCGTCAGATTTTGACATTTTCTTTGAAGGCTCCTGCAGGCTCATAACCCTTGCACCTACCTTTGGAATCATAGGTTCAGGCAGAACAAAAGTTTCGCTGTAATTGTTGTTGAAACGCTGTGCAATATCCCTTGCCAGTTCAACGTGCTGTTTCTGGTCCCCGCCTACAGGCACATAGTGTGCATTGTACAGCATGATATCTGCCGCCATAAGCACAGGATATGTGAAAAGACCGGTATTGATGTTGTCTGCATGTTTGGAACTTTTGTCCTTGAACTGTGTCATACGTCCAAGCTCGCCATACTGTGCGTTACAGCTGAGCACCCACGCCAGCTGGGAATGCTGAGGAACATGGCTCTGGATAAACACAAGAGATTTCTGTGGGTCGATACCCGATGCCAGCAGCATTGCCGCTGCCTCGTAGCTGCGTTTGCGAAGTTCTGCAGGCACCTGGCGGATTGTGAGAGCGTGCTGGTCTACCACGCAGTAGATGCAGTCATATTCATCCTGCAAAAGAGGCCAGTTACGCACAGCACCTATATAGTTTCCAAGTGTAAAAGCACCTGTTGGCTGTATGCCGCTGAATACACGTTTTTTTGGTGCGTCCATAATTTTTTCCTCCTTATAATAAATGTATTAATAATATATATTTTTCCTTTTAAGTCAGGGACATAAATGCCCTTGTGGAACATTTTTTATGCATTTTACGAAAAGGTTATTTTTTTACCTCGTTCATAAATTCTTCCATTCGGCGCAGTGCCTGCTGTATGTGGTCGATAGAGTAGGAATAGCTTATGCGTACAAAGCCCTCGCCTGCATCGCCAAAGGCGGTGCCCGGCACAACCACAACACGTTTTTCGTACATAAGTCTTTCGCAGAATTCCTCGCTGGAAAGTCCGCTTGCTCTTATATCTGCAAAAACATAGAATGTGCCGTCTGCATCATAGCTTGGCATACCTATGCGTCTGAGTTCACTTGTAAGGAACTTGCGGCGTAAATCGTACTGTGTACGCATCTCCTCAACTGCATCGTCACACTGGGAAAGTGCCACGATAGCTGCATACTGGCTGGTTGTAGGTGCGGACATAATCCCGTACTGATGTATTTTAAGCATCTGCTGCAGAATAGGTTTTGGTGCACAGGCATAGCCCAGACGCCATCCTGTCATTGCGTGTGCCTTGGAGAAACCGTTGATAAGGATTGTGCGTTCCTTCATCCCCTCAAGGTTTACAATACTTACATGTCTTTCGCTGCCGTAGGTAAGCTCGGCATAGATTTCATCACTCATAACAAGGATGTCCGTGCCGCGGAGAACCTCTGCTATCTCCTCAAGGTGTTCCCTCCTCATAACCGCACCTGTAGGGTTGGACGGATACGGAAGCACCAGCAGCTTTGTCTTTGGTGTGATAACAGCCTTAAGTTCCTCTGCAGTTATGCGGAAGGAGTTTTCTGCCTTTGTATTTAAAGGCACTACCGTTGCACCTGCAAGGTGTGCCATAGGACCATAGCTTACATAGCTTGGATATGGAATGATAACCTCGTCGCCGGGGCAGAGCACAGCACGCATACAGGCATCAATGCCCTCGCTGCCGCCCACCGTTACCATAACCTCGTCAGTCTCGTATCTTATATCAAAGCGACGGCGAAGATATCTGCAGATTTCATCACGCAGCTGAATAAGGCCGCTGTTGGAGGTGTAAAAGGTTCTGCCTTTTTCAAGGCTGGTTATACCTGCTTCGCGGATTACCCATGGGGTTTTGAAGTCAGGCTCGCCAACACCCAGGACAATGCAGTCCTTCATGGTGCTTGCAAGGTCAAAGAAACGGCGAATGCCCGAGGGTTTTTCCGCTACGATTACAGGATTTAAAAGCTTATCGTAGTTCATTATAAGAAATTGAAGCCCCTTTCGTCCTTGTCTTCCTCAATAAACGGAACACCGCTGACTTTATAAGGACGCAGCACAAAGTTTGTTTTTGTGCCGTTTACATCGTCCAGCGGAGAAAGGCGTTTTGCAACAAGCATTGCAATCTCCTGAAAGGATTTTGCCTTGATTTCCACCAGCAGGTCGTAACCGCCGCTGATAAGTGTTACTGCCTCAACCTCCGGCATGGAAGCAACAGTCTGTGCAATCTCCTCAAAGCCTCTGCCTTTTTTAGGAGAAACACGCAGTTCGATAAGTGCTTTAACATGGTTTGTGCTAACCTTATCCCAGTCGATAAGTGTACGGTAGCCTTTGATGATGCCCTCGCGCTTACATTTTTCAATTATATCAACAACCTCCTGCTCGGTTCTGTCCACCATTGCAGCAATCTGGCCCGGTGTAAGCAGTGGCTGAGTTTCAATTATACTGAGTATCTTTTCCATAAACAATATCCTTTGTACAAACAACAATATCTGATGTGTATTATCCCACGGAGCTGCTCCGCTGATAAAATATAATAAAATATTTTATCATTTATGCTGTTTTTTTACAATACGGTATTTATTACATTTTTGTAATTGCATTCGGCCGTTTATTTTTGTTATACTTATTATATATGTGTTATATATATGAACTACAAATTCTATGGGGGCTATTATGAAAATCTATCTTGCAAAAATTAAATCCCAACCTATGAATATAACCGCAAATTTTGAAAAGGCAGCCGCCGCCCTTGACATCTGTATACAAAAAGGCTGTGATGTTATCGTATACCCTGCCGGATGTCTGATGGGTGCACAGATTGGCATTCTTAAGGACACCGACTGGTTTATCAAAGCATATAACAGCAAAATTGACGATCTTTGCCGCAAGGCAGCAAGCCATGGCATTACTGTTGTTGCGGACACAATTGATGCCGCAACATCTGAATATACTCCATGTATTTCTGGCAAAGTGTGCGGATACAGAACACGTATTGTAAAAAACAGCAGCCAGCTTTTCGGCAATGTAAACGAGATATGCAGCGGCACCGATATAGTGTTTATCAACTGGATGGAAAAGGGCTTTGCAGGGCAGAAATATCTGTGGACAGAAACACTTAAAGCCATCAGCAAAAAATACGGCACCACCTTTGTGCTGAACACCGCAGGCAGCGGATATACCACAAGCCCTGATTTCTATATGCCGATAACAGGCGTTATAAAAAGCACAGACTCCGGCATTTACTACGGCAGCGGACATTCTGAATACTGCCCTGATGTTTTTAAAATAGAAAAAGCTGTCCTCCCCCATATTGGCGAAGATACAGCAGATTATTCTGCAATGGCAGATTTTCCTGTATGTTACAATCAGAACCCGCTTATTCCTGCAAACGTACCGGAAAAATTTTACTGTCTCGATTTGTTTGATATGCAGTGCGAAAGCCTTGCAAACCGTCTTAAGAATATCCGCTGCAAGGATATTGTTCTCAACCTTTCCGGCGGGCTGGACAGCACAATGGCACTGCTTGTATGTGTAAAAACCTTTGACATGCTTGGACTTGACAGAAAGGGCATGCATATTCTCACCCAGCCTGGTTTTGGTACCAGCCACACAACAAAAGGGCTTGCATTTGAACTGTGTGAAAAGCTTGGTCTTGAACTTAAAGCCGTTGATATAACCGACACCTGCCGTGCAGCACTTTTAAGCATCGATCACGACGGCATCACCCCTGACGTTACAATGGAAAATGTTCAGGCAAGAACCCGAACAATGAACGCCCTTAATATGGCAAACCACCTTGGTGCAATTATGGTTGGCACAGGCGATTTAAGCGAGGTTGCACTTGGTTTTTCCACCTTTGGCGGCGACCAGCTTGCAAGCTACAACGTAAACTGCTGTGTTTCCAAAACTGTTATGCGTACAATGCTGCCATATATTACAGATATGGCAATATTTGCCGATGTAAAAGAAGCTGTGGACAAGGTGCTCAATATCCCTGTAAGCCCTGAACTTATCCCTCACGGAGGCGAAATTCTGCAAAAGACCGAAGATATACTTGCCCCTTACAAGCTTATTGACTTTTTTATCTACTGTACAGTAGTGACAAAGATATCTCCTGCAGAGATTGTGGAAAAGGCCTACAGTATATTTGAAGGCGAATTCACCGTTGAATATATCACCGAAAAGCTCAGGATGTTCTGGCGTAAATTTGCTGTGGGACAGTTTAAACGCAGCTGCAGTCCTGAATGTGCAGACCTTACCCATGTAAGTCTTGTAGGT
Organism: Oscillospiraceae bacterium; assembly: GCA_017435045.1. Classification (GTDB taxonomy): domain Bacteria; phylum Bacillota; class Clostridia; order Oscillospirales; family Ruminococcaceae; genus RGIG3102. The sequence continues at coordinate 37,856 of JAFSFT010000008.1, read as the reverse complement.
ACAGAAAAATCCTATGCCAGCGACGGCAGCACCGACATTTTTCTGCAAAGTCTGACATAATCTGTTATTTTAAGACAAAATATTACAATTTGTAAAATCTTTTCGACAAAAATCCGTTTCAACGCAGGAATTTTATCTTTAAAATACAAGCAATATAAGATTGGCAAATACCGCCGCAGACATAAAAATATCTGCGGCGGTATATTTTTGTACTGCTTAAAAACTGTCGGTAAAAGTTTTACACACAATAAAATGTTTATTCACAGATTTATTGTGCATAATATCAGCAAAATGACTGTCGGGGCAAAACGCAAAGCCTCAAATGGTATTGCATCCCCGAAACAACGAAAGGACTGATTTATATGAATATGCTTTATAAAGTCTGCCTTGCCCTGCTGATTGTGGGCGGCCTCAACTGGGGTCTTGTGGGTATTTTAAACTTTGACCTTGTGGCATTTATCTTTGGCAGCGGCAGCCTGCTGGCAAGGATTGTATATACCCTTGTGGGCGTTGCGGCAGTATGCAGCATCCCTGCTTTGTTCAGCGGCAGCAGCGAAGATATGTAAGAAGAAAAGGTCGGCACAGAAAAGCATCTGTCCGACCTTAATTTTATTTACTTTTTCGCTTTACTTTTCCCGAAAAGCACCGGGCAGAATCGGTTTATCGCCACAATTATTACATAACTGGCCGCCATTGCAATAAAGTTGAAGAGAACAACCTCCAATGGGTCATCCGCCCAGAAACCTATACCCGTAAGCGCCATAGCCGTATTTACGACAGCACGTCCGATATTTTCAAGGCAACAGAAGCCAAGGGTGTTCTGACCAATTTTTACAAGGGGCACAAAACCAGAAATCAGCACCGAAAGCATAATCACAAACACTATAATCACAACGGTGTTTACAAAAAGGGATGTGATAAATGCAAAATTATATTCGTAGGAAATTCTGATTATATAATCCTTTATATACAATCTGCACACCAGCACCGCCAGCAGTACCATTGCCGTTGTTGTAAACATCTTTTTCTTTGGTGCTGCAGCTTTAAAACTTTCCATGCTCATATCCTTTAAATATGGATACAGCACATCACCTGCCGAATAATATACAATAAACCTCAAAGCCTGATTTGCGCTGAAAACAAGCATAGGCTCCTGCAGTAAAAACCGTGCAAAGGCACTTATGCCAAAGCACACCGCAAGCAGCAGGCGTTTGTCCCTTATTGCCATTGCAAGCAGCTTATAGAGTATACTTACAAGGAAAAGACAGGGCAGAAACCACATTGCTGCCACCAGCATATGATTGCGGCGGGCAAGGATTATATTAATTACAATCTCCCTGATAACTTCAGACGGCAGACCACGGTTAAAAATATAGTGAAAAACAATATTTATTACGGAAAAAACTGCGTATGGCAGCATAAGAGCCTTTGCCTGACGTTTTATATATTCCTTTATGGTATATTTTGCAGTATTAGCAAACATACCGCTGAGAAAAAAGAACATCTGCACACTGAACATAAGCCCCAGTGCGGCTACCCTGCCTGCGTCGCTGCGGTCGTAATGGATTATCAGAACAAAAATGATGGCAATACCTTTTGCCGCATCCACCCACGCTATTCGGTTTTTATTCTGAACATTTCCCATAAAAACTCCGTAAAAAAGCCCACAGACTGGCTGTGAGCTTTATTTCTCAACCGAAATACAATACCTTTACATAAGTATTCTTACATAAATATTATAAATTATCGTTTGTTTTGTCAATATTTTATTGTTTTTCAAAAAAAAATGGTGCAAGGCTGGCAATAAGCACCGCTGCCGCCGCAGTTATTATCATTTCCGGCAGCATATAGCTTGCGTTATAGATGAGGCTGTATTCCCATACAGTAAGGCCTGTTGCCCACTCGTAGTAGCTCTGATAGCTGCCCCACAGCAAAGCTCCCGAAAGAAAACTGCACAGAAAACGCATAAAACATACCACTGCTGTACCCACTGCCGCACCGATCTTGTTATTTTTAAAAGGTTTTGCAAAAACCGTGGCAAGACCAAGACACATAAACGCCAGCATATAGTCCAGCAGAATCATTGCCACAACCGCCGCAAAGGTACCTGCAGGCGGCAGATAGAAGTTTGTAAGCATCTGCAGCAAGCTGTTTACAAAACCTGTGAACAGGCCCCACTTTACACCGTGACGATAGGATACCACGATAAACGGCAGCATCGACACCAGTGTAACACTTCCGCCATATGGCATTGTGAATATTTTTATCTGTGCAAGTACAGTGCCCACCGCAATCATAAGGGCACATTCCACCATAGCACGTGTGTTTGTACGTTTCATTGATAAAACTCCTTTGTAAAATCTGAACAGTGATGTATTACTGTACATAAAAACAAAAACTCCGCACAAGCCATGTGTGCACAGGGCTTTATGTCGGAGGAGTTTTAAAACAAAAAACTCACACAAGGTACCAGAGCACCTTTTGTGAGGGATTTTTAAAGCTTTATAAAACTCCCTCCGTCGGCATTATCCGAATCAGGTTAAAGGGTATATTCTCAGCCATAAGCATTATGTACACAACCCTGGATTGTATACAATGCTCATAGGGCACCCCTGTTTTTATGTTGTCTGTATAATAGCACCGAAAATGGTATTTGTCAATAAATTATGCCGACAGTTGCGGTGTGCTTATGTCAAAAAAACTGTATGCCGCAGAGTGTATAAACCACCTGCGGCATATCATCGTTCAAAGCTTATTTTTTGTTGTGTTCGCTGGCCTGTTTTATAACCTCGCCCCAGCCGATTGGCAGAATGTCCACTGCTTCCATAAGGTTGTCCCTTGTCCACAGCTGTGTATTTGTTGCAACTGTAAAACCGCAGCCGGAATCGCTGGTCCATTCGTGGAAAGGTTTCTGCGGATAGGCATACATACCAAGCAGCAGTGCCATAACGCCGCCGTGGCATACCAGTGCTGCCTCGTGGATATTGTTCTTCATCATATCCATAAACACTTCGTTAAGGCCGTTTGCACATCTCTGTGCAAAATCAGTATTGCTTTCGCCGCCTTCAGGCACAAATTCATTCTGATGGCCAATCCAGTGGGTAAAACGCGGATTCTGGCTGAGTTCGGAAAAGGTTTTGTTTTCAAATTCGCCAAAATTGCATTCACGCAGGTTATCCACCGCTGTGTAGTCACGGTCAGGATAGATAATTTCGCAGGTTTCCACTGCACGCTTCATAGGGCTGGTATAAATTTTTTCCACCTGTGGATATCTGTAGTTATCCTTAAGAAAATTTATGCTCTGTATGCCAAGGTCGCACAGTGGTTCATCTGTACCACCGCCAACGTAACGGCTTTCGGTATTGCCTGCTGTGAGGCCATGTCTGATAAGGTGCAGTTTGTATGTGAGCATTTTGTTTTTTCCTCCACTATTTTGTTATTCTTTGCACTATTTTGCTATTTACAACGTGTTTTTTTTATTATATAATTTACAGACAGTAAAAAACAGGAAGTAGAAATCTATGAACAATTTCAGTCGTATAATCACTCTTTTGCGTAAGGAAAGAGGCATAACACAGAAGCAGGCTGCGCTGGATCTTGGCATCAGTCAGGCTTTGCTGAGTCATTACGAAAAGGGTCTGCGTGAATGCGGTCTGGATTTTCTTATCCGTCTGTGCGACTATTACAACGTTTCCAGCGACTATATTCTGGGCAGAACTGCCGACAGAACAGGCACTGTGATTTCTGTTGAAGACCTGCCAAGTGACAACTCTGCCAAAGACTCCAAGTTTACAGGCAGTGTGCTTCCTACAATGAATAAACGCCTTATTTTTTCCAGTCTCAATATATTATACGACAAACTGGGTCAAAGTGGCAATAAGGAATTGACAACAACTGTAAGTGATTATCTTTCCCTTGCAATCTACAAGATGTTCCGCACAATCTATTCCAGCAACAGGCAGAACAGCCAGAGTCTTTTCAACGTAAAACCAAATGTGTTTGAGGGCTACTCCACAGCAAGCCAGATTAAACTTGCTGCAGATGTATATGACCTCGTAAACAACAAAGAGGTGCTGAAGAACAACCAGTGCTTCGAGATGACCAGCGAAAGCATCGCCAAAGATTATCCGCAGCACTCCACAGGCTTCTTCAACGTTATCAAATCTGCTGAAGATATTATCGGCAAATAAATACATATACTCTTTCCCTGCAGCTTCTGCAGGGATTTTTTATTTGTGCAAAGGAAGTTTTATACTGTCAGCATTTACCCTTTTTGCCGCACCGGCAATACTTATATCTTTACCACAGACGAAGCAGCAGACATAAGCGACTTTCCAGCAATAATACACCCCCAATTTTCAACATAAAAAAGGCCGGGCTTTGGCCCGACCTTTAATCGTTGATATTATTCAGTTGTGCTGCAGAAAACTATTCTTCGCCGATTTCTTCTTCAACAACCTGAGACATATCCACTTCTTCCTCTACAATTTCCTGACCAGGAGCTGCATACTGGAAGCGGCCGAGTTCGTCATCGTCTACAAATGCGATATATGTTTTACCGCAGTTGATTTCGATTGGGTTGTCGTCTCTGTCTGTGAAGTAAAGTGCATCCGGTGGACCGCCTTTGCCCCAGTTGATTTTTTCAAGTGTGCCGTTTGAGAAGTAGTAGCCCTTGTAGCCCCAGTCAAGGAACAGGTTCTGATAGTTAGGGTCACCTTTTGGGTTACCGCCCGGATATGGGTATGGGGAAATATCAGAAATAAGAACAATTACGTTTTCAAATGCCAGCTGAACGCCGTTGTTTTCGTCAATTGTGTCCTCAACCATACCTTTTGTGCCGTTATACTGGCTCATAAGGTATTTGCCGCTTGCTTCGTCGTATGTAAAGTATGTGCGGTAAGCTTCGGAATGAACGATGGAAACTTCTGTTGCAGGCTGACCGTTAAGTTCTCTTTCGCCGCCCGGAACAAGGTCGTAATCAACAAAGTCGAAGATTGGCTCGTCGTAATACTTCTTCATGTTGATATCGTTCTTTTCGATTACTTCCTGAAGCAGTTCTGCATTTGTATATGCTGTGTGTTCATAATCTTTGCCAGGACGGTTGCGGCGGTAGATAAATGGCTTGTATGCGCCGTCAACGTCGTACTGATTGTAATCGAATGTGTCGATATATGTCTGTGTGATTTCACTGCGCCCGATGTGGAAATAGAGCATTTCGTATGGCATGATAAGACGCAGGAACTGGTCACGGCCACTTCTTACTGGACCAACGTCATCAAGTGTTGTGTAGTCCTCGAAGATAGCCATAAAACGGGTGATACCGCCTTCTACCTTTGTTTCAAAAAGGATTGATGCCTGAGAAAGACCGCTCTGTGGGCGGCATGCAGAAATGTTGTTTACCATAACTGCAATAGCTCTCTGACCATCCTTGAAGCTGGAAGTCTTCTGTTCGCCTGTAAATGGATTTGGGAAATAGAGTCTTGGTGTTGGTGTTGGATCCGGTGTTGGTTCCGGTGCAGGTTCTGCCCCACCGCCGCCGCAAGCGGTCATGGAAAGAGCAAGAATCATTGCCAACATTAATGATAACAATTTTTTCATAACTTTTCTCCGTACATTTTTATATCAGCCCACCACAATATATGGGCTGCAAATATAAAATATTCTACATTATATATTACTATACTTGTATATATTTTGTAAAGTGAAAAATTGTTACCGTGTTGTAAAAATAATCCTGTCCTAAACGCTTGCATCTGCCGTAAAATATGGCAGAAAATGTGCATAAAACACTCTGTAGTGGGGAATAATTTACTGTCTGTTAACATATATTTCACCAAAAGTTCGGTACTGTTATCTTGTATTAACTCCCGTTTTGATGTATACTGTATTTTGAATTATTATGTATATTAAGAGGTTAATTAATTATGGATATGATAAAACTGTTTCTGAAAGGTATTATCGTTGGCGTTGCCAACGTTATCCCCGGTGTATCGGGAGGTACAATTGCTGTTGTTCTACATATTTTTGACAGGATGATTGATGCAATCAACCATTTTACCAGAGATATCAAAAAGCATATCCTGTTCCTTGCACCTCTCGGTGCAGGTGCTCTTGTAGGCGTGCTTGCGTTTTCCGTGCTTATAGACTATACCCTCACAAACTTCTCCCTGCCTACCTGCGGCTTCTTTGCAGGCCTTGTAGCAGGCAGTATTCCGCTTATTTATGGTCTGGCAAAAAGCAAACAGTCAAAAGACAAATCAGGTGCAAAATATTTTATATATACAGCCCTTGCATTTGCACTTGTTATCTTCCTTTCAACACTTAAAACTGCAGAGGGCGGCACTGCTGTTGTTGGTGATGTGCCTGCGGCACTTATGTTCAAGGCATTTATCGGTGGCGTTATCGCCTGTGCTGCTATGATTGTGCCGGGTATTTCCGGTTCATTTATGCTTGTGCTGCTGGGTCTTTACAATGTTATCATCGGCTATGTTGCACTTGTAAAGGATTTTCTGCTGACATTTGATTTTACCATTCTTGTAAGCATCATTAAGTTCTGTGCTCCGTTGGGCGTTGGTATGATTATCGGTGCAATCCTTATCTCCAGAGCAATTGAGTTTCTGATGAATAAATATCACACAGAAACATACTATATAATTCTGGGCCTTATCCTTGGTTCCCTTATCGGCATTTTCCTTGACCCTATTGCATACGGCTCCTACAGCGGTACAATTCCTTTCACCGCATTTATCGCAACAGCTGTAACCGCAGTACTTGGTTTTATCGTTGCAATCTTTATCGGCAAGGAATAACAAAGGTTAACAGTAATCACCAAAGGGGGTTTTACTATCAAAAAGTTCATATCATTATTTTTAGCACTGATTTTATCATTCGGGATGACCGCCTGCGGCACATCCGCCCCTCAGCCTGAAGTATCAAGTCAGCCCGAAATTACACCCGAACCGGTTGAAGAAAGAAAATACAACTATCTTACAGGCGAAAAGCTTGAATCTGATGAGCTTGCCACAATGCGTCCGGTAGCTGTTATGGTAGACAGTTCCAAGTATGCAATGCCGCAGTCCGGTATTTATGACGCAGACATCATCTATGAGATGGTCACAGAGGGCGGCGTTACACGCATTATGGCAGTTTTTTCCGATATCGATGAAGTAGAGGATGTTGGCCCTGTAAGAAGTGCCCGCGACCAGTTTGTGCAGTTTGCTTTGCCGCTGAATGCCATCTATGTTCACATAGGTACAAGCATCTATGCCAGCGATATGCTTAACTTCTATCATTATCAGGACATTGACGGGCTGTATCTGGGCGGCTCCAGCTTTGAGTTCAGCAACGAAAGGGCAACAAAATATGCCCACGAGCACTGCTGGTACACCGAAGACAGTCTGATTGAAGAAGGTATGAGAAAGACAGGTCTTTCCATAAAAGGCAATCTGTATCCTGCTTTCAACTTTGCAGATTATCGTGAGGACCCTGTTACCCTTGACAATGGTCTGCCTGCTGCAGAAATTGATTTCAATTTCTCTGAATATACCGATATTGATCTGGACTACAACGCAGAGAAGAACAGATACTACAAAAAGATATTTGGTTCCAAGCAGATGGACGAAGCCGCAGACAAGCAGCTTTATTTCCACAATGTTCTGCTGCTTCACACAGAAATAGGCCTTTATCCTGATGGGCTGTGCACAAACTTTGACCTTTCCGAAGGCGAAGGCTTTTACTTCTACGGCGGCAGATATATCCCTGTAAAATGGGTAAAAGGCCAGCCGGAAGACCCTCTGCAGATTTTTGACCTTGAGGGAAATCCTGTAAAAATCAACGTAGGCAAAACCTATGTGGCAATAATCGGCAACGATATGCTGGAAACTGTGGAAATTGATGATGTTCACATTTTTTCTGATGAAAGTGAAGAAGCTGAAAGTGCCGAAAACTCTGACGATAAATAATTCTGCAGATAAAGCACACAATTAAAAACTCAAATTACAAATAAAAAATCCTCCGTATCTGCGGAGGATTTTTTTCTAATGTTAATTTTATTATCGCACAATTACGGCACAACTGCTGCTGATTTATATAAACGCTGCAGCTTATGCTGACAAATTGTTACCGGTTAATGGTGATGATGGTCCTCCCCGTGATGATGGTGATGGCCACCACCGCCACAGGCGCAGTTTTCGTCGTGCTTATGTTCCTTCGGCAGCGGATGGAGTTCCTTTTCCATTACCACGTGGCCGCCTGGGGCAATTTCCTTGTGGAATATTTCGCCCTTCTGGATATAGCCGAAGCGCTGATAAAAGTCGATTGCTGCCAGACGGGAATCCAGTGTCATCTTTGTGCCGCCACGGTCCATGGCAATTTTTTCCATACACTGCATAAGTGCACTGCCAACACCTTTTTTCTGCAGCACAGAGTCAACACATAGATATTCCACCATCCATGTGTTTTCGCCCTGATAGGACAGCACTCCGCAGCCGATAAGCAGGTTTGAGAACATACTGTTTGTCTCGAATGCACCGATAATAATCTGCCCTGCCTCGCAGGAGAAGTCCTCGTCATAAATGCTTCTGCCCAAAGGTTTTCTCATAACCTCATTGCGGAGTTTAAGTGTTTCTTCGTATTCGGCAGAGCCGTATTTTATATATTTTACTACGTACATAATTTTCCTCCGGTGGCAGGCAGGATACTGCAATTTGTATAGCGTATATTTCGCTTTTCCGTTATATGATATACATCTCCTGTACCACGCTTATAGAACAATTTTTTCGGAATATACTCACTTACAAAGACACCCCTGCCGCAAAGCAGGGGTGAATTTTTTGTTATTAGAACTGATTATTCAGCAACTTCTTCTGTTGCTTCTTCAGCAGCTTCTTCAGCTGGAGCTTCTTCTTTTACTGGAGCTTCTTTTGTCTGTTTGATGGAGAGGCTTACGCGTTTTGCTTCAAGGTCAACACCGATAAGTTTAACGTTAACTTCTTCGCCAACTTTGAGCACTGCATTAGGATCTTCAACTCTTTCCCAAGCGATTTCGGAGATGTGAACAAGACCGTCTACACCTGGAAGGATTTTAACAAATGCGCCGAATTTTGTGATGGAAACAACTTTTGCTGTGAAGATTGTACCGATTGGGTATTCTGTTTCGAATTTAGCCCATGGGTTGTCCTCTTCTTTTTTGTGACCGAGGCTAACTTTGCCAGCTTCTCTGTCCAAAGATTTAACAAATACGTCGATTTCCTGACCAACTGTGAGAACTTCTGCTGGGTGTTTGATTTTTTCCCATGTAATTTCGGACATGTGAACAAGACCGTCTACGCCACCGATATCAACAAATGCACCGTATTTTGTAAGGGATTTAACTGTACCTGTGTAGTGTTTGCCTTCTTCAACTTCTGCCCAGAATTTTTCCTTGAGTTCGTTTGTAGCAGCATCTTTAACTGCTTTGATGGAGCCGATAACTTTTCTTCTGCCGCCATCTCTGGAGCATTCGATGATTTTAATCTGCTGTTCTGTTTTTACCAAGTCTTCAAGATTTTCGTTTCTGCCTGCAGCGAGAGATTTTGGAATAAATACTCTAACGCCTTTAACAAAAGCAACGAGACCGCCGTTAACTGCTTCAGCAATTTTAGCTGTGAGGATTTCACCGCTCTGTGCTGCAGCTTCAACTGCGCCTTCGCCTTCACGTTCGTCAAGTCTCTTTTTGGAGAGCTGAACTTCGCCTGCGTTGTCGTCAGTTTTAATAACGATGAGTGTAAGCTCGTCACCTTTCTTTACTAATTCTTCAAGCTTTGCACTTGGGTCAGCGGAAAATTCGCTGGACTTTACTGTGCCTGTGTAACGGCAGTTTGGAACAGAAACGATGATTTCTTTTGCAGTTACGCTTTCAACTGTTGCGTTAACAACTGCATTTCTGTGAAGTTTTACTTCAGAACCTTCGAATTCTGCGAGCATCGCTCCAAAGTCCATTTCTAAGTCACGATTCATATCGCTCATGTTATTAAGTACCTCCTGGATTATGAACGCCGGGGTGCTGGCACCCGCTGTGACGCCCACATTTTGAATATTTATAAAAAGCTCTGGTGAGAGCTCCTTAACTGTTTCAATGCTTATTGTTCTGCAGTGTGCACGGCAGACATCAACAAGCTTCTGTGTATTGGAGGAATGTTTTCCTCCTATGACAACCATTGCATCGCTTTGCTTTGCAAGGCTTTCTGCTTCGGTCTGTCTTTCTTGTGTTGCTCTACATATTGTATCAAATATTTCGCAATTTGTACATACTTTTTTAATGATATTTACGCTTTCCTGCCATTTTTTCAACATATATGTTGTCTGGGCAACCAAAGCAAAGGGTTTTTGGCTGTTTTTGCCCTCTTTGAGCCAATTTTCCAGCTGTTCAGGGTCGTTAAAAACAAAGCTTTGAGTACTGCAGTAGCTTACAATTCCCTGTACTTCAGGGTGATTTTCGTCACCTGCAACCAGCAATATTTTACCATCTGCAGAAATTTTTTCTGCGATGCGGTGTATCTTTTTTACATACGGGCAGGTGGCATCGTGGGTGGTTACCCCCATAGCCTGCAGCTGGTCATATACAGCTTTCTGTATGCCGTGGCTGCGGATTACCACCTCAAAGCCCTCCGGAATGCTGATATTTTCAAGGGTTATTACCCCCTGCTTTTCCAAATCTGCCACCAGCTGCTTGTTGTGTATAAGCTCGCCCAGAGTTGCAACTTTTTTGCCTTCCTTTGCAAGATTATACGTAAGGTCAACTGCTCTTTTTACCCCAAAGCAGAAGCCCGCTGTTCTGGCTGTTGTTATCTTCATCTGTTATACTCCTCAAGCATATATGCATAGGATTCTTCCATCATCGCTTTTGCAAGGCGTATCTGCTGACGCTGTCCGTTGTCAAGCTGTGTTTCCTCGATGGTAAGAGGCTTTCCAAACACAACTGTAACCTTGCAGAACAGCTTCATATTGCCGTCCTTTGTGTGATAGATAATGCGTACAGGAATTATATCTGCACCTGTCTGTGCCGCAATTGCAAATGCACCGCTTTTAAGCTTGCCCATCTCGTTGCCGTTGCCACGGGTGCCTTCAGGGAAGATAAGTGCACCTGCACCGCTTTTGATATCTTCAATGGTCTTGTCCAGCACAGACTTGTCCCCTGTGCCGCGTGCAACAGGTATTGCACCAAGCTGACGGAAAAACCAGCCGAGAATCTTTATTCTGAAAATTTCTTCCTTTGCCATAACGGTCAGCTTTCTGCCACTGCCACGGGCAATAACCACAAATACAGGGTCAACTGCGGAAACGTGGTTTGGGCATACAATATAAGGTCTGCCGTTTGTCTTGTAGCTGTCGATAATGTCCTTGCCGTAGTATTCAAAACGGAAAAGCACACGGAAAAGTACCGATACCACAGCAACAACTATAACATATATCATATTTTTTACCTTTAACCTTTTTAAGTTTTATTCTGCCATTTTGCTTTTTGCAATTTCCAGCACGGCCTGATAGGACTGTTCAAAATCCAGCAGACTTGTGTCCAGACGGATTGCATCTTCCGCCTGCTTAAGGGGAGACTCTGCACGGTGTTCGTCGTTGTAGTCACGCTGAACAATATCCTGCAGCACCTCTTCAAACGGAACATTCTGTCCGCGTTCAAGCAGTTCTTTATAGCGGCGTTTTGCTCTTTCCTCCGCTGCTGCAACAAGGAAAATTTTGATTTCTGCATCAGGCAGCACAACTGTGCCTATATCGCGGCCATCCATAATAACGCTCTGTGTTTTTGCCACGTTGCGCTGTGCGTCCAGCAGAAATGCACGCACAGGCTTGTATGCAGATGTTTTGCTTGCCGCCATGGAAACCTCGTTTATGCGGATTTCTTTGGAAACATCTGTACCGTTCAACAGCACACGCTGTTCGCCGTCGATATATTTAAGTTCGATATCTATATCAGGCAACACTGCAGCCACTGCAGTTTCGTCTGATATATCAACCTTGTTCTGCAGACAGTAAAGGGCAATTGTGCGGTACATTGCACCTGTGTCAACATACACAAAGCCCAGCTCTGCGGAAAGTCTTTTTGCTATTGTGCTTTTGCCTGCCCCTGACGGGCCGTCCAGAGCTATGCGATAGTTCATATATTTATCCACCTTTATATTCAGATTTGCTTATAATTTATCTTTCATATTTCGTAAAACCTGCCCGATAACGGACAGCACACAACCTATGTTACTGTTCCAGAATTGACTGTGCCGCAGCATATGCTGTGGAAAACGCAATCTGCAGATTGTAGCCGCCTGTATAGGCATCCACGTCAATAACCTCGCCGATAAAATAGAGATTTTCGCAGATTTTGGACTGCATTGTCTTTGGGTTGATTTCCTTTACGGCAACACCGCCAGAGGTAATAACCGCAATATCAAGCTTGTATTTGGAGTTGAGCGGAATTTCAAAATTCTTCATCACTTCCACAAGTCTCAGCCGTTCCTCGCGTGTAATCTGATTTACCGCTTTTTCAGTATCTATGCCCCACATTTTAAGCATAACAGGAATCATGGATTTTGGCAGCAGCCATTCAAGACAGTTTGCCGCCTTTTTGTTGTTAAGCTTTGCAAAGTCGTCGCAGATACGTTTGTACAGCACCTCATTAGGCAATGCAGGCTTCATATCAATAACCGCCTTGTACTGTTGGATTTCCTTGTCCTTTATATGACAGGAAGCGGACAGCACCAATGGCCCCGATATACCAAAATGGGTAAAGAGCATTTCTCCCTGCTCGCTGAATACCTTTTTGTTTTTGTATACAAGGGAAAGGTTAACGTTTTTGAGGGAAAGCCCCATCATCTCCTTGCACATGGATCCGTTTTCCACCAGCGGAACAAGGCTTGCTGTCGGTGTTACCACAGTATGCCCTGCCTGACGGGCAAATTTATAGCCGTCGCCTGTAGAGCCTGTCTGCTTATAGCTCATGCCGCCTGTTGCAACGATAACCCTGTCCGCAAAAAGCTGTTTTCCGCTTTTTGTCACAACACCTTTTGCCACACCGTCCTCAATGATAAGTTTTTCCACATCATCATAGAGAATTTTTGCATTTTTACAATGCTTTTCCAGTGCTTTTTTAATGTCCATAGCCTTGTCGCTTACCGGGAAAACGCGTCTGCCCCTTTCGGTTTTAAGCGGCACACCACGGCTTTCGAAAAACTCCATTACTTTTGCAGGCGGAAACTGGTATATGGAAGAAAACATAAACTTTGGATTTGTGCGGATATTTTTGAGGATTGTTTCCTCGTCACTGTCGTTTGTAACGTTGCAGCGTCCCTTGCCCGTTATAAGCAGCTTTTTGCCGCAGATATCGGAATGTTCAATAATTGTCACCTTGTGTGCATCGGTAAGAAAACCTGCACAGAAAAGCCCTGCCGCACCGCCGCCGATTACAATAACTTCCATCTTTACCTCTTAAAAATCTATATAAAATCAAGTATTTCTGTTTAAAAAGAAAACATTTTCCTTAATATATTATATTACCACCAAAAGTCAAAAACTGCAACTTTTTATACAGTAAAACATTTGTGAAAAAGCATCACCGCACCATACAGAACAAGCTTTCCGTTTTCTGCTTTTCTCCTTGCTCCAATGGATATTTATATGGTAAAATATTTAATTAGAGTGTACACAACAATTCCCCCGAAAAGAGAGGTAAAAATATATGCTGCATGTACAGAACGTAAGCCACGGCTTTGGCGAAAGACAGATTCTTGACAACGCCACCTTCCGTATGAAAAAGGGCGAGCATATCGGCCTTGTGGGTGCAAACGGAGAAGGCAAAACCACATTTCTGAACATTATTACAGGCAAGGAGCCTGCCGACGAGGGCACCATAACCTGGGCAAAAAGGGCCACTGTAGGCTATCTTGACCAGCATTCTGTGCTGGAAAAAGGACAGACCATCCGCGATGTGCTGCGAAAAGCCTTTGACGATATGTACCAGCTGGAATCCGATATGCTGGAAATGTACAACAAAATGGGCGATTGCACAGACGACGAGATGACACAGCTTATGGAGGATGTGGGCGATATTCAGGACATACTTGACCACAGCGGTTTTTATACTATCGACAGCCGTATCGAGGAATACGCCAACGGCCTTGGCCTTGGCGAAATAGGTCTGGACAGGGATGTAAGCGAGCTTTCTGGCGGTCAGAGAACAAAGGTTCTGCTGACAAAGCTGCTTTTGCAGAATCCTACTATCCTTATCCTTGACGAGCCTACAAACCATCTTGACGAAAACCATATCCGCTGGCTGACAACATTTCTGCAGAACTACGAAAATGCATTTCTCCTTGTAAGCCACGATGTACCTTTCCTCAACAATGTTACCAATGTAATTTACCATGTGGAAAACGCGGTTCTGACAAGATACAAAGGCAACTACGACGACTTTATTGCTATGTACGAGCTTAAAAAGCGTCAGCTTGAACAGGCATACGAAAAGCAGCAGAAGGAAATTGCACATCTTGAAGACTTTATTGCCAGAAACAAGGCCAGGGTTGCCACCACAAATATGGCAAAATCCCGTCAGAAAAAGCTGGACAAGATGGAAATTATAGAGCTGGCAAAGGAAAAACCCAAACCGGTATTTGCTTTTGAATATTCCCGTGCTCCGGGCAGAGTTGTGGTGGAAGCCAAAGACCTTGTGCTGGGCTATGACGCAGCTCTGACAAGACCTGTTAACTTTATTATCGAAAGAGGGCAGAAAATTGCCATCAAGGGCGTTAACGGTCTCGGCAAATCCACATTGCTCAAGACAATGCTGGGCATTATCCCACCTTTTGGCGGACAGGTTAACCTTGATTTCTATGCAGAGTGTGCATACTTTGAATAGGAGCATATTGCAAGCAGCAAAAGTGCCCTTAACGAGATATGGGATATGTACCCATCCATGACCAACGCAGGGGTGCGCGGTGCACTGGCAAAATGCGGACTTACCACACAGCACATCGAGACACAGTGCAAGGTGCTGTCCGGCGGCGAAAACGCAAAGGTACGCCTGTGTGCAATTATGCTTAAAAGTTTTAACGTTCTTGTTCTGGACGAACCTACCAACCACCTTGACATTGACGCCAAGGACAGCCTTAAAAAAGCCATAAAGGATTTCAAAGGCACAGTTATCCTTGTAAGCCACGAACCGGAATTCTATGAAGATATTGTAACAGACGTATGGAATCTTGAAGACTGGACAACAAAAGTTGTGTAACAGCACACATCACAAACAGAAAATCCATTTTTCTTTTGTCCTTGCGTGATATTCAATTGGCAAGCCGCTTAAAAGACATATTATATCAGCAAAAAAGCACCTCATCCGAGGTGCTTTTTGATTTATTTTTTATAAACGTATTTATCCATTATATATTCAAAGCCGTTTCTGTGCAGATCCTCCCAGAATTCCTGGCGGAAATGAGGGTATTTTACAGGCTCTGACAGACGCTTCTGGTGCTTTAACTGTTCTGCCAGAGGGCGCTGCTTTATATCTGCACGCTGTTTCATATGATAAACCAGCTTTTCGCCCTTGGAGTTGTTTGCCAGCACCACCGAAACGCCAAGCGGCGTATAGGTTTCGGGGCTGTATTCCTCTATGCCCCAGTAGTCTGCTATGGTTATGGCAGACACACGGTCCTGTGTTGTAAATTTGCAGTTTTCACAGGATGGGCGCATAATTGTGCCCACCTTAAAGAACAGGTCATAGAATATATTATCCTCGTGGAGTGTGCCGTCACCGTTCATCTCAAAGATAAAGCCGCGGTTGGAGTTGTTGCGTGTCCATGGGTGAAGTTTTGAACGGAACATCACCTTTGTCATCTTGCCTCCGCCGTGCTTTGCCTCCTGATATGCCTTATACTCTTTCCATATAAGGGGACTTGGAATACTGTGGCAGATAAGATCGCACAGGTAGAGATTTGCGGTGATATGCCTTGGCAGATATGCCTTTAAACCTGCGACCTGACAGGGTGTACCCACAAACAGCACTGTAAGGCCGTTCTGCAGGTCATTTTTTACCCTTGCAAAAGTATCCTTCAAATCGCTCTGTGCATACTTTGATACACACTGACGGTTACGCTGTTCCTTGCTTATGGCACGGGTATGGCAGACATTGTAATCTTCGTCAAAATCCGCACCGTAAACAACACCGCCGTTTTCCAGAATATAATCGGAAAGAGCTGTAAATGCACCGCCACTGGTAGAGGCTTTAAGCACCTCCTCGTCCTTGTGCACACAGCTGTAGCAGTTCTGCTGACCGCCGTTTTTAAGGCTTTCGCTGTTTATAAACGGGCAGATATCACGGCAGAGACCACAGTTTATACAGTTTTTCTGCTCGATTACGGGATAGAGAAAACCCTCGCTGTCCGCCTGCATTGTTATGGCATTGTTTGGACAGATGTGCTGGCAGGCTGTACAGCCGCTGCAGTCCTTTTTGTTTCGGTAAACCTGTTCCATAAAAAATACTCCTTGAAAAAAACGCACATTTTCATTAATATAATTTTAACACACAAAATCAGAAAACTACAGAAAATAACGGAATTTCTTTATGATTTACAGCAACATTTTCAAGGCGGAGTTTGTAAGCCGTCCCAACCGTTTTATAGCAAATATAATCATCAACGGCAAAACAGAGGTTGCCCACGTCAAAAACACAGGCCGCTGCAGGGAACTGCTGCACGAAGGAGCAACAGTTTTTGTGCAGAAATCGGACAACCCTGCCCGAAAGACAAAGTACGACCTTATTGCCGTTTTAAAGGGCGAAAGGCTGATAAACATGGACAGTCAGATACCCAACAAAGTGTTTGGAGAATGGGCAGAAAGCAGCGGATTTTTTGGCAATATTACTCTGTCAAAGCCCGAAAAAACCTTTGGCAGCAGCCGTTTTGACTATTACCTTGAAACCGACACCGACAGAATTTTTGTGGAGGTTAAGGGTGTTACTCTGGAGGAGGACGGCGTGGTGCTGTTTCCCGATGCACCTACTGAAAGAGGAGTAAAGCATATAAACGAGCTGTGCCGCTGTGTTGATGAGGGTTATAAAGCATACATATTTTTTATCGTACAGATGGACAATGTAAAATACTTTACCCCCAATGTAAAAACCCATCCGCAGTTTGCCGCCGCACTTAAAGCTGCCGCCGAAAAGGGCGTTGGCGTGTATGCACTGAACTGCAGGGTTTCAGAAAGCAGCATTGCCGCAGACAATTTTGTTGAAGTGCGGCTGTAAAGCACTTTGCATAAACAGCAATTGTCTTTTGTTGACAAAGCCGCTGTACAGCAGGTATATTTAATGCATATGGGCAGCAGATTTTGCATCTTTTGCCGTACACCCCACAGCATTTTCCCGAGGTTAATTATGAAAAAGTATCTTCCGTATATATTTATTCTCACAGCAGGCATCGCCTGGGGCTCCCTTGGTATATTCACCCGCAATCTTGTTATTTACGGTTTTACACCAAAGGACATTGTACTGGTGAGAAACTTTGGCGGTCTGGTTGTTATGACAGTTCTGTTCTTCTTTATGGACAGAAATATATTCCGCATAAAACTGCGTCATTTCCCATTTTTTATCGGCACAGGCATAGTCAGCGTTATGGCTTTTACCCTTTTGTACTTTACCTGCCAGCAGCACTGTTCTCTTGCAGTTTCGGCAATTCTGCTGTACACCAGCCCTGTCTTTGTTATGGTTATGAGTGCTCTGATATGGAAGGATAAAATTACAAAACAAAAGCTGCTTGCACTTTTTGTCACCCTTGCAGGCTGTGCGGCTGTAAGCGGAATTTTCAGCGGAAACCTCACTGTTACCGCATTTGGTTTTATCACAGGTATAGGCAGCGGCTTTTTCTATGCACTTTACTCTATCTTCGGCCGCTTTGCCCTCCAGCATTACAAGCCGTACACCGTTACCTACTACACCTTTCTGTGTGCAGGACTTACCTCACTTTTGGTGGCATCTCCCGCAAAGGTTATATCCACATTTTCACTTTCGCCATCGGTTCCGTTTTTAGCCGTATGCCTTGTGCTTATAGGCACAGTGCTGCCGTTTGTAATGTACACAAAGGGACTTGCAGAGGTTGAAAGCGGCAAAGCCGCCATACTTGCCTGCATGGAACCTGTTTCCGCTGCACTGGTGGGTGTTATCGTTTTTGGCGAGCCTATGACAATGTCGGTTGCAGCAGGGCTTCTGTGCATACTTACAGCGGTGTATATACTGCGATAGGCTCACATTTCTGATTACTGCAGATAAAATTCAAAGGCGGGGATATCCCCGCCTTTTTGTATTGCAAAATATAATGTCGTTCTGTGCAAAGCACCTTCGCCGCTTTTGCCCGACAATCCTAAATTCCATTTTTTCCGACAAAACCGACAGATTTGCCGCCAGCATAAGCTTATCTGCGTTTTGCAGTCAAAGCACTCTGTTTTCACCTTAAAAACTATATATTTCCTTTGGCTTTACCGATACAACACTGCCCTTTACACTAAACCACAATTCCATATCGGAATAATTTGTGATGGCATTGCCGCTGATATCTGCACTTCTGATTGCCTTTAAATATCGTACAAGCTCTATATTTGTCATGGAGACCACGTCCCTGTCCGCCGCCATCCTCGCAACAATATTTTCCATTTTATCCCACATATCCTCGACATCAAGGTCGTAAGAATGCCCCACTATCTGGCAGAGAGCAAGCTCCTCCTTTGTTTTTAAAAAGCCTTCCACAAAACTGTCGAGATTTGGATTCAAATGAAAAATTCCGCACTGCCACCAGTAATAATCCTCAGACGGAGTATAACAAAGGCTTTCCTGCGACATCCGTGCATATTCAAAACCGCAGTTTTTTGCACACTGGGCAATCTGCGGACTATAATAGTCAAACGGCACTGCAAAGCCTGCCACCTTTGCACCAAAAAGCTGCTCAAGGCTTGCTTTATCCCGTCCCAACTGACGCATAATTTCGCCGTAAACCATATCGCTCATATAAGGATGGGTAAGGGTGTGGCTTGCAACCTCGTGTCCCTTATACAAATCCACAACAATATTTTCAGACAGACGCTTTACCGCCATTCCGTTTGGATGGGTCCATTCAAACTGCTGTTCCATAAGCTGCGAATTGAGGTTAAAGGTGCCTTTTATATTATACTTATTAATCAATTCCACAAAGCGGATATCCTGCAGGACGCCATCGTCATAGGTTATGTTGAATGCCTTGCCTTTGCCTCCCGGGTAAAGTTTTTTAATCATAGCTGTTCCCTTTATATCATTTTTATCCGCCAAAAGAGCAATATGGTGCAATTTTTCCTGTGGCCGTAAGAACAATCATCAAAACCGAAACAATAACAACAGCAAACCAGTGTTTTAAAAAAGCTTTTTCCTTTTTTCGTGCAATGCCATAAAAGATTATCCCCGCAGAAGCAATAAGTAAAGCCACACCGCCGAACAGGATTACAAAATATACAGTGTCGTGCACCATTAACCAATATGTTCGTAAAAGGTATGATATATTCCCCATAGTTTTTCTCCTCACACTTACTGCTGCCCCAATTATACCCCACATTCTCCTCATACACAACAAAAACCACAGTCATACGCTGACTGTGGTTTTGATTTGCGGATATTTTAGTTGTTTGCAACGATAAGTTCCTTTGTTGCATTGTTGAGTGTTTCGTTGCCGTTTTCTGTTACCAGAACGATATCTTCGATACGGATACCAAATTCGCCAACACGGTAGATACCAGGTTCAATGCTGAATGTCATACCTGGTTCAAGGTACATTGGGTTGGACTGTTTGATGTCCGGTGCCTCGTGGATGGAGTAACCGATACCGTGACCGAGACGTGTTACAAATGTATGACCGTAGCCGCTTTCGTCGATGATATCACGGCTTGCCTTGTCCACATCAGGAATAAATGCACCGTTAACTGCTGCATCAACACCTGCCTGCTGGCTGCGGAGAACATAGTCGTACATCTTTTTCTGTTCTTCTGTTACGCCGCCAACAAAGAATGTTCTTGTCATATCTGCACAGAGGCCTTTATAGATACAGCCAAAGTCGCAAAGGAGAACATCCTGTTCCTGAATTACACGTTTATCATCGTTGTAGTGTGGCAGTGCTGCGTTTTCACCGGAAGCGATGATTGCAAAGCCAAAGTCTGCACCGCGTTTTGCAAATTCTTCCTTGATAAAGTCAACAACATCCTTTTCTGTCATACCAGGTTTTGCATATTTTACAATTTCGTAGTATGTTTCGTCTGTGATTCGGCCTGCAATGCGGAGGTTTTCGATTTCTTCCTCTGTTTTGCAGATTCTCATTCTTTCAAGCAATGGTTTGCCGTTGATAAATTTAACATCGATGTTCTGCATAATGTCGAGAACAAGGAATGCTCTTTCTGTGCTGTTTACACCGATTGTTGCACCGATAAGGCCGTTTTCTTCCAGAGCTTTCTGTACTGTTGGCAGGAAGCCTTCCTTATCGTACCAGCCGTAAACCTTGTTGCCGTCCATATACATGCTGATTTCGTCCTCTGTCAGCTTGTTGCAAACGTAGAAGTATTCGCCTGTAGCTTTGATGAACAATGCCTGAAAGCGTTCGCAGATATGTGTTGTATGGCCAAGAATAAATTCCAGTTCTTCGCCCGGTGCAATGAGAATTGCATCTACATTGTTTTTCTGCAGCACTTCGCAGAGCTTGTCTTTATAAAACAAATTCATAGTAGTATCTCCTTTTCTACTTTAATTATTAATAATATCAGAACAGGCAGTGCCTGCTATTTACCGAATGTTTCAATTATATACGGCATAATAAGTGCCGCACGGGAAGCAACACAATCGTATGTGTATTCGTACAGTCTGCCGTCAAATTTAAAAAACGCATAGGTTTTTGGCACCGAATAATCCAGCCATATCCCCAGAAAGTTGCCGTCGTAATCCTGAACAAACTGTTTATATTCTGCCATCAAAGCGGTATCCATAGCCTCGATATAACCGCTTTTCATACTTGCCCAGTCGTATTTATAGCTTTTTACACCATTTTCGCTGAATGCCTTGTGGCAGTCTGACAAATCTGTGGGAATAAAATATTTTCTGAAATACTCATCGTAATCGGTGGTATAGCCAAGAGCCTTTACACCATCGCCGTCTTTAATGGGTTTATATCGGCTGCTGCGGCCGAAAACACTGTCTCCCAGCACTGCATAGAATATCTGCTTTTTCTGCATATCGGAAAAATCATATCTCTCCCTGAACATCATATAGATGTACAGTGCTGTGCAGCAATAGTCGCTGAGCCACAGATTATCTATCTGACCGCTGGCAGAGTGATGGTCAATGGCAGCAACCGCCCTCTCCGTATTCTCCACCGACTGCAGCACATCGTTATGGTCCACAAGCAGGAACTTTTTGCCCTCTAAATCCGCCTCTGTAATAACAAGCGGTGTGCTGTCAAAGCAAGCCTCCAGCAGCATATGTGAGGATGGGTCCACTGTATCCCCTTTAAAAAACACCCACTGTGCTTTAATGCCGCTGTCATTCAGGATATCAGACATGATTTTGGCAGACACAATGCTGTCGGCATCGGGATTGCGGTGACCTGTGATATATACGGTATCTATACCGCTGAAAATCTCAAAATTCATAAAACTGCCCCTTTTATGCTGCACATACAAAACTCGGATATATGCCAGATGGGATACGGGAGACGCTGTCCCCTACAGTTTAATATACCACAATAAAAAGTAAGTGGCAATAAAAACAAAAGATGTGACAAAATATTGTCACATCTTCTTTCTTGTGCGTTAATCCATTTCGCCTGCCATTACAGCTTCAATTTCTTCAATTGTTCTTGGAATTGCTCTTGTAAGATTTTCGCATCCGTCTTCTGTTACAAGGCAGTTGTCTTCAATACGGAAGCCGATGCCCCATTTTTCAACATAGATACCAATATCAACACAGAAAACCATGCCTGCTCTTACTACATCTGCTTCAACAAGGTCGTGTGTATCAAAACCGATGTGATGTGCACCGCCGTGCCACATATATTTGCGGATTTCATTGAAATGTTCAAGAAGACCAAGTTTTTTCAGCTCTTCAAAGCAGTATTCTTTTGCAATCTGGTCTACACGTTCCATAGGCATACCTGGTTTGATGATGCTGAACAGGTGTTCGCTTGTTCTGTATGCTGCCATATAAAGTGCTTTCTGCTGGTCTGTGAACTTGCCGTTGCAAGGGAATGCACGGGAAACGTCTGTGCCCAGAAAATCATATCTTGCGCCAACGTCATTAAGGATAAGGTCGCCATCTTTTGCCACGCCATCGCTGCCGTAGTAGTGAATGCAGAAGTTGTTGTCGCCGCAGGAGATGATTGGCGGGAATCCGGGTTCCAGCATACCCCAGTTTTTGGCCAGAGCATAGTCAAATTCTGCACGATATTCATATTCCTTCATTCCAGGTTTTGAAGCCTTCATCATAGCAACAATACCATCTCGTGTTGCCTGTGCTGCTTTGCGCAAAGCTTCAATTTCGCATGGCTGTTTGATTGCACGCTGCTTTTTAAGCTGTGGCATAATATCAATAAGTCTGATAGCAGGATAATTATGCATAATATTTCTTGCAAAAAGCATATCCTCACTGTCACGGTCTATATCGCTGTTTTTATATAAATCGCAGGCAATACTGTAAACTTTGCCTGAACGCATTCTTTTTTCAAAATCTTTACGGAAAGCGTCAATATATTCGACATTTTCAATACCGGAAACATTTTTTGCTTCCTCCGCGGTAATGCGTCTGCCGGTCCACCTTTCAACAAGATAGTCGCAAGGAAGAACATAAAGTGTTTCTTCAACTTTAAAATTGGTTTTAAAAGCTACAAGCACAAGTTCTTTCTGTGTAATACCTGTAAGGTATGTAAAAGATCTGTTTGCATAAAATGGGTAGAACTCATCGGCTGTTTTGATAACCTCTTTGCCCGAGAATGTTACCAGCATTGTGCCGTTTGGTAAAGAAGCGTAAAGTTTTTCTCTGTTGCTCTTATAAAATGTGTTTTCCATAAAATTACAACCTCCTTTTTGGTAACAAATAGGTTAAACTTAACCTATTCCCATATTATTCCAAATTGATTGACTTATCAACAAATATTCAAATATTGAATAAGTATATTTTTGTTTGGAATAAATTGTGTTTTTTTTAACACAATTGCAGAAATATGTAAGGTTTGTTAAATTTTTGCGAAATGTATTGAATTATTTTCATTGCGGGGATATAATAATTAGCAGTCAGTAGATAAGACTGCTAATTATTGTTTGAGGTGACAAAATGGCAAGAACAAAACAGTTTAAAGCCGAAAGCAAGAAGCTTTTGGATATGATGATCAACTCTATATACACTCACAAGGAAATTTTTCTGCGCGAGCTTATCTCCAACGCTTCCGATGCAGTGGACAAGCTTTATTTCCTTTCTCTTACAGACAGCAGTGTGGGCAAATCCCGCGAGGATTTCAAGATCCGCCTTTCCGTTGATAAAGCGGAACGCACCATCACCATTGAGGATAACGGCATCGGTATGAGCGGTGATGAACTGGAGGCAAATCTTGGCACAATTGCCAAAAGCGGCAGCTTCAGTTTTAAACAGGAAAACGAAAAGCAGGATGATATCGACATCATCGGTCAGTTTGGTGTAGGCTTCTATTCGGCATTTATGGTAAGCAAAAAAGTGGTTGTGGAAAGCCGCCGTTTCGGCGAGGATACTGCACACCGCTGGGAAAGCGAGGGTGCAGACGGTTACCGCATCGAAGAATGTGAAAAATCCGAAACAGGCACAAAAATTACACTGTACATCAAGGACAGCACCGATGAAGAAAGCTATGATGAATACCTTGACCAGTACAGAATTTCTTCCATCGTAAAAAAATATTCCGATTTTATCAGATACCCTATTGTTATGGACTGGACAGGCAGCCGACGCAAAGAGGGCGAAGAAAACCAGTGGGAAGAATACACCGAAGAAAAAACACTCAACAGTATGATTCCTATGTGGAAAAAAGATAAAAAAGAGCTTTCCAAAGAGGATTACAGCACCTTTTATCACGACCAGTTCCACGACTATAATGAACCTCTTAAAGAAATCCACTACAAAGTGGAAGGCAATGCAACCTACAATGCACTGCTCTATATCCCCGAAAAAGCCCCACACAACTACTATGGCAAGGACTTTGAAAAAGGTCTGCAGCTTTACTCCAGCGGCGTGCTTATTATGGACAAATGTTCTGACCTGCTGCCGGACTACTTTGGCTTTGTAAAAGGTCTTGTGGACAGCGAGGATTTATCGCTTAATATCAGCCGCGAGCTGCTGCAGCACGACAGACAGCTGAAAATAATTGCTGCAAATATCGAAAAGAAAATCAAAAACGAGCTTGTAAAAACAATGAAGGACAACCGCGAGGGCTACGAGAAATTTTTCCGCAGCTTTGGACTGGGACTCAAGTTCGGCATCTACAATGCATTTGGCACCAACCGCGATGTGCTGGAAGACCTGCTTATGTTTGTGTCCTCAAACGGTAAAAAGCTGACCACTCTGGCTGAATATGTTGACCGCTGCCCTGAAAATCAGGAAAACATCTACTATGCCTGCGGTGAAACTGCAGACAAGATTGATATGCTGCCACAGACCGAACTGGCAAAGGAAAAAGGCTTTGAAATTCTGTATATGACCGAGCCTGTGGACGAATTTCTGGCACAGATTCTGTCTGAATACAAGGGCAAAAAGTTTGTGAACATCTCGGGAGAAGACTTTGACCTTTCCACAGAAGATGAAAAGTCAGCACTTAACACCCTCAACGAAGAAAACAAGGGTATGTTTGATGCCATGAAGGAAGCTCTTGGCGAAAAGGTTGCCGCTGTGCGTTTTACTCAGAAACTGCGTAACCATCCTGTATGCCTTGTAAGCGAAGGGGATATCTCCATAGAGATGCAGAAGGTGCTTAACAGCCTGCCAAACAGTCAGGGCGTACAGGCAAAGCTGGCACTGGAAATCAACAAGGACCATCCGATTGCCGAAAAACTGAAATCCCTTTGCGAAAGCGACAAGGATATGCTGGCAAAATATTCCGAAATTCTTTATGCACAGGCAAGACTTATTGAAGGCTTGCCAATTGAAAACCCTACAGAACTTACAGATTTAATCTGTGAGGTTATGGTTAAATAGAATTATTATACGATGTATTGATTTATGGCATATATCACAGTGGAAGATTTTTACAACGATGCTGTCTCCTGCCGCCGTCTGACAAGAGACGAGGAAAAAGAATATGCCGGAATGATGAAAAACGGTGATGATAATGCCCGCAGACAGCTTATCCGCAGCTATATGCCAATGGTTATGTCCTATGTAATAAAAGCAAGCCATATAAACGGCAGGCTTGGTCTGGCAATGCATTGCATGGACACTCTGGAAAAGGCTGTTGACCATTTTGACTTTTTACAGGACAGCGAAAGCTTTTCCCACCATTTAAGCTGGCATCTGCGCAATGCTGTGGCCAAATACAGGGTTGAGCAGCATATGGAAAAACGACAGGTGTCAGAATAATCCGATACATTCAAACCAACCTTTATAAAATCAGCTTACAAAAAAATGTCATTCTCATCTGTGCGATGGGAATGACATTTTTAATATACCAATTATTAAAAATTTTTATATTTTAACTTTTCCAAGCTTTTTTACACCAACTGCAAAAACCACACAGCTGATAAATGCAAATACACTCAGCCATGCCAGAGCTGTACCTGCAGACACATAGGTTGTCAGCACACCGCAGAGTGCAAGACCGATAATCTGTGATATAATCATACCGCTGGTGTTGCTTACAAGCTGGGCTGTTGCTGCATACTCACGCTGGGTAATCTGGTCAACATAGCTCTGTACACCTGTGATAGACAGCGGGAAACACAGACCGTTTGTGGCCGAAGCAATAACTGCCAGTGTAACATTATTTGCCAGACCAATTGAAAGATTTTTTACACCATACATACAGAAAGCAAATATAAGCACTTTTTCTGCACCAAAGCGTGCCTCCAGCTTTTTGTAGAAAGGCATAACCAGAAATTCCATACCTGCAAGGATGAACAGAGCAAGACCAACATCTCCTGCTGTACCGCCAAGCTGACGGATGTGGATTGCCAGATAGCTGTTTGCCGCACCTGTCGGAATAAAAGCAAGGAAATAGCATATTATAAGCAGCACAAAACGTCTGTTTTTCATAAGTTCGCCAAAAGCCTTGGAAAACTGGCCTTCAGCCTTCTGCTTTTCGCTGACCTGCGGATTAGGGCACAGCATCGCCACAGGGATAAGCACCAGTGTGCTTGCCGCCATAGCAATCGGCAGTGATACTGCACCAAAAATATCAAACAACTGTCCGTATACGCCTGCGGTAATTGCATATGAAAGACTTCCTATGGAGCGTACCGCACCAAAGTTTACCCCCAACTTGGCACAGTCCAGTTTAGACAGCCAGCTTTCGCTGAAGCCATACATTGCGTTGATGGTTGAACCGATTACAACACTGCATATTACCAACTGAAGGGTACCTGTGATGAAATACAGCCAGGTATATGCTGCAACCGATATAAGCATGGAAAGGGATATAATGGTTTTTGCCTTGCCTGTTTTATCGCACAAAAATCCCATAAGCGGCTGCACTATTGCCGCCACAATAGAGATAAGGCAGGTAAAAATTGCCGTCTCGTTTGCCGCAATTCCCTTTTGTTCCAGAATCACCACAAAAAAGCCCGGCCCCATCGCCCACATTGCATAATATGGTATCATCAGGGCAGAAAATTTTAAAGATATATGTTTCATTTTTCCTCTGTAAAATAATTTGTAAAATTTTACTATCATTATACTCTTGCCACTGTTTTATTACAAGAGATTTTGTTGGTTTTAAAGCTGAAAAACTGCATTTAAAATGCATACAATTTAATGCATTTGCAGCTATTGACTTTTGGTGCAAAAAGTATTACATTCAAGGTATAAGATAAATTGAATTCAAGCCTTTGTCATATTGTTTTTTGACATCGGCTCTTTATTTGCAAAATTTCTCGCTTAAAAGGAGGCTATATGGAACAAAATAAAATTCTTGAAGGCGGATTATATAAAAATATAATGCTTTTCTTCCTGCCTATATGGTTTGGCACTTTTTTCCAGCAGCTGTACAACACTGTTGACGCCGTTGTTGTGGGCAACTTTGTTGGCAAGGCGGCCCTTGCAGCCGTTGGCGGACCTACGGGCACAATTATCAACCTGCTTGTGAACTTTTTTGTTGGTGTGTCCAGCGGTGCAGGCGTTGTTATTGCCATGTACTACGGCAGCCGTGACATAGAAAACACAGATAAAGCCATCCACACCGCTGTAGCAATCTCCATTGCAGGCGGGCTTATCCTTATGGCTATCGGTATTCCGTTTTCTCCTGTGTTTCTTGAATGGATGGGTACTCCTGCCGATATTCTGGAACAGGCTACAGTTTATATCAGAATTTATTTCTTCGGCTCAGTATTCAACCTTATATACAATATCGGCAGCGGTATTCTGCGTGCTATGGGCGACAGCAAAAAACCTCTGTATTTTCTTATAGTTGCAAGCATTGTAAACATTGTTCTTGACATTGTTTTTGTTATATTTATGGACATGGGTGTTGCAGGTGTTGGCTACGCAACAATCATCGCACAGTTTGCCAGTGCAGTGCTGGTTATCCTCACTTTGAAAGGCCTGCCTGAGGATATCAGACTTATAAACAGCAAAATTCGTCTTAACCGTTCTATGTGCGGCGAAATATTCAAAATTGGCATTCCGAACGGCATACAGTCCATTGCATTTTCCATCTCCAACATTGCCATTGTATCCAGCATAAACGCCTTTGGTACAGACACTGTTGCCGCCTGGACAGCCTTTGGCAAGATTGATGCCATGTTCTGGATGACAGTTGGTTCCTTTGGTATTGCAACCACAACCTTTGTAGGCCAGAACTTCGGTGCCAGAAACTTTGACAGGGTTAAAAAGTCCGTACGTGCCTGCAACGTGTTAAGTATAGCAGCAGCACTTATACTCACATTAATTATGCTTACCTGCTATCCTTTCCTCTACCGCATATTCACACAGGATGCCGCAGTTATCGAAATAGGTGCAACAATGGTAAAGGTTATGGTACCACTGTATTTTACCTTTACATTTATCGAAAACTTCTCTGGTGCCATGCGCGGCGTAGGCCACAGTATCGCCCCTACAATACTGACAATTATGGGTATCTGCGTATTCCGTGTTATTTGGATTGCCTTTGTGCTGCCGATGAACAACACCCTTATTACCGCAATTATCAGCTATCCTATCTCATGGAGTCTTACCGCAACCATCTTTACAATATACTATATGTCGGGCATATGGTTTAAAAAGAGCGTGCAGAAGCGTTTTGGCGAAACAATTTAAAACAAAAAGCAAGGTCACAGAGTTTAAAAGCTCTGCGACCTTTTTTTATGTCTGAAAAACGGCACCGCAAAGCTGCAGTGCCGTAAAGTGAGGCGGAATTATTAATAATCCCAATATCTATTTATATGCCAATATTGTCCATAACCTTGCGTACAGGTCTGTAAAGCAAAAGCATTATAACAAAATTCGATGCCCCGTGGATAAGGTCAAAAGGTATACCTGCAATCCACCAGTTGAACATCATGGCAAAGCCACCGATAAAAAAGTACGGTATGGAGCAAAGTGCACCAAAGAACAGGCCAAACATACCGGAAATGATACTGTACAGAAATACAGAATCCTTTTTTCGCACAAGCCAGGTTACAAAAGCCAGCAGCGGCCATGCATAAAGGTACATAACCCACCATATGCCAAAACCGTATATACAGCCTTCGATAAGGGTAAAGGCAGGCACCACCAGCAGCATTCTTTTGCCGAGAACAAGGGTAAAAAGCATTACAAAAAAGGATGTTACCTCAATGTTAGGCAACCCCTGCATAACCAGCTTGCAGGCTTCTATAATTGCAA
Organism: Oscillospiraceae bacterium; assembly: GCA_017435045.1. Taxonomy (GTDB): domain Bacteria; phylum Bacillota; class Clostridia; order Oscillospirales; family Ruminococcaceae; genus RGIG3102. The sequence goes on along the minus strand of JAFSFT010000008.1, from coordinate 8,773 downwards.
CGGCCATACCCATAAATGCAATGTCACGGGAAGTAAGTTTTTTAATGTCTGTCAAAATAAATCACCTGTATCTGTAGTATAAACCAACTGGAATACGTCTCCGTCATTTACAACCTGTTCGCTTGCACCGTACATTCCGTATTCTCCGTTAACCATAATAGACCAGTATGCGCCGTCTTTTTCAAAATCAGCTCTTTCGCCGTTTACCGCAGCAATAGTCATACCGTAAGGACCTTCCTCGTTTGTAATTTCAAGGCCTTCCGTTACAGCAAATGCTTCTTCCAGATATTCTGCATCTGTGGAAACTTTGTAAGTTTTTGTTGTCTGGTCTGCACTTACAACTTCGATTGTAATATTTTTTGTGCCTGCTGCTGACTGTGGTGCATATGTTTTATATGCAAAGATAAACACAGATACAATTGCCACAACAGCGATAAGAGTTAAAAAGATTTTTTTGTTTTTCATTTTTTGATTTCCTTTCTGTTTTTCGTATCCAGAAATTAAAGGGTAAAACAGCTTTCATCAAAAACAAAACCTCTCACCCGTGGGCAAGAGGTATTTTTAACATTATAGGCCTTAAAGTCCGTCTGTGGCTTTGAGGGATATTATGTAACTAACCAATTACTCGTGGTTTTACATTGCTGCATTACAGGCAGGTCTTCTGACTTAAGGCTCAATATGCTGGCCGTCTTCCCGGGCTTTTGGCCCAGTGACATAGTGGACAGCACTCCCCTTTTACAGCGGCGAGTACGTTCAGGATTTGCACCTGATTCCCTTTTCACCAAAATTTATTCTGGCACCTGTAACGGATATTAACTTCTGAACAATTACAATATATCACATAGCCTTTTAAAAATCAATGCATATCAAAAAAATAAAGCAGGCAATTTTGAGATTTACCCCCAAAATCTTCCTGCTTATATTTATCAGTCTTTCTTCATAAGATCTGCAATTGTAAATGAATCCAGACATTCGTTTATAACATTATTCAGCTTTTTCCATACAGGCTTTGTACGGCAGTCCGCAGTAAATTCACAGGTTTTTGCATTGCATTCAAGGCATGCCACCGGGGCAAGGTCTCCCTCTGTAAGGCGGAGGATATCTCCCACCACACATTCTGACGGATGCTTTTTCAGCTTATAACCGCCGCTTTTGCCCTGAACACCTTCGATAAAACCGTTTTTTACCAGCACGGGCAGTATACGCTCCAGATATTTAAGTGATATATCCTGCCTTTCTGCAACGGATTTCATAGGAATATAACCTCCGTTGCCATTTTCTGCCAGGTCTATAATAACGCGCAGTGCATAGCGTCCACGGGTAGAAATCATCATAATAAGTCACCTCTGTCATTTTGAATATTGTACCACATCTGCACCGTCTATATCAACCCGACACCGCTGTATTTATGCTGCATATTCCCCGCCGGTAAACACATCTGTCAGTGACCGCAGTGGTCACAGCTGTCACAATCCGGAAAAATACTGCAGTCGTAAGCTATTCCGTTTTTATCGTAGTAATCCTTGAGTGCCATCCTTATAGCCTCCTCTGCAAGCACCGAGCAATGCATCTTGACTGGCGGCAATCCGTCCAGTGCCTCCGCCACCGCCTTGTTTGTAAGGGTCAAGGCATCGTTAATGCTTTTGCCCTTTATAAGTTCGGTTGCCATTGAACTGGAGGCAATTGCACTGCCGCAGCCAAAAGTTTCAAACTTTACATCCTCTATAATATCGTTCTCAATTTTAAGGTAGATTTTCATAATGTCGCCGCATTTTGCGTTGCCAACCTCGCCAACGCCGTCGGCATTTTCTATAACACCCACATTCCTTGGATTGCGGAAGTGGTCCATAACCTTTTCACTGTAAAGAGCCATAATTATACCTCGTTTTATAATCTATATAGTGCGGGAAGAGGACGGGAGAATATCATCCCCCTCCCTTTGGTTTCTGTGTTGATTTTCTGTATATTTCAATAAAATTTATATTCTCTTAAATCTGCCGCAATGTGCTTGCTGCAGACTCGTCCTTCTGCAAATGTGCATATTTATTTAATTACAAACTGCTGTCTGCCCTCGGTCAAATCACGCCATACAGGGGAGATGCTGCGCAGATAGAACACCACCTGTACCACAGCATTGATAATGTAATCAATTTCCTCCTCAGTGTTTTCCTCCGAGATGGAAAGACGCAGCGAACCGTGGGCAATTTCGTGCGGCCTGCCAATTGCCAGCAGCACATGGCTTGGGTCAAGAGAACCTGATGTGCAGGCAGAACCGGACGAAGCACACACGCCTTTATCGTCGAGCAACAGCAGCAAGGATTCGCCCTCAATACCCTCAAAACAAAAGTTTACGTTGTTTGGCAGACGGTTTTCGCTATCGCCGTTCAGGATGCTGTGAGGAATTGCCGACAAGCCGTCTATCAGCTTATTCCGCAATGCCGCAACCCTTTCTGTTGTATCATCCATATTTTTTACCGCTTCCTCCAATGCGGCTGTCATACCCATAATTGCAGGGATATTCTCTGTGCCTGCACGTCTGCCCTTTTCCTGTGCACCGCCCTCAATGATGTTTGTCAGTGCAATGCCTTTTCTGGCATAAAGCACACCCACACCCTTTGGCCCGTGGAATTTATGTCCCGAAAGAGAAAGCATATCAATGTTCTGTTCTTTTACATCAATATGCAGATGCCCTGCTGCCTGAACCGCATCTGTGTGGAAAAGCACCCCTTTATTGCGGCACACTGCACCTATTTCTTTTATAGGCTGAATTGTGCCGATTTCGTTGTTGGCAAACATAACTGTAACAAGGGCTGTATCCTCCCTGATTGCTTCTTCAACCTGCTGTGGTGTTACAAGCCCTTTTTCGCCTACATCCAGCAAAGTGATTTCAAAACCTTCCTTTTTCAGCTTGTCAAGGGTGTGAAGCACTGCATGATGCTCGAATACAGTGGATATAATGTGCTTTTTGCCTTTCTTTGCACCGATGCGTGCCGCAGAAACGATAGCCTGATTGTCCGCCTCACTGCCTCCGGAGGTAAAAATTATCTCTCTTGGCTCGCAGCCAAGGATTTTTGCCACCCTTTCCCTTGCATTTTCCAATGCCTCCTTTGCCTCCTGTCCAAGAGTGTGCAGGCTGGACGGGTTTGCATATATTTTATCCATATAAGGCAGCATAGCTTCTATAGCTGTTCTGCTCATCTTTGTTGTTGCCGCATTGTCCGCATATATTCTCATAGATATGCTCCTTTCATCCTGTATATAATCATTTGTATTATATGTTAAAGTTTATATTGCAATCCATTACCTACCTATTTAGTTGGTATTCATATATTACCACCGTTTACCTACCTTGTCAATAGGTATTTCAAAGTTTTATTTTAATTTTACATCTGTAAACTATACCTTTTACACACAAAATCTTATTTTACAAAAAATATTCTTTCCTGTTTCTTTTTCATCACTTTTCCTACAAATAGTTGTATAAAAATTTGTACATCTTTTCCCCTTATAAATTTGAAAACCCACCGTTTATATGGTAAAATATATAATGGATATAAATGACATGATTATGTCAAAAAAGAGGTGTATTTTTATGGATTTCAAACAGGTTTGTGATACAGCAAGAGGCAATATCGGTCCATTCTGCAAAGCCTGCTATGTGTGCAACGGCGTTGCCTGCAAAAACACAATTCCGGGCCCGGGTGCAAAAGGTATGGGTGATGTTGCTATCCGCAACTGGCAGAAATGGCAGGAGGTGCGCATAAATATGGACACTTTGTGTGAAAATGCGGATATTGACACCTCTGTTACACTTTTCGGCAAAAAATTTGCTCTCCCTGTGTTTGCTGGTCCTGTAGGTGCAGTAAAGCTTCACTACGGCGAAAAGCATACCGACCTTGAATACAACGATATTCTGCTTAAAGGCACAAAGGATTGCGGTATTGCCGCCTTTACAGGTGACGGCACAAACCCTGATGTTATGATAAGTGCTGCTGATATGATTAAAAAATATGACGGCTGCGGTGTACCGACCATCAAACCTTGGAACATCGACACAATCAGAGAAAAATTCAGTCTTATCAAAGACAGCGGCTGTTTTGCTGTGGCTATGGACGTGGATGCAGCTGGATTGCCTTTCCTCAAAAATATGACACCGCCTGCAGGCAGCAAAACTACAGAACAGTTAAAGGAAATTATCAGCCTTTCCCCTGCACCATTTATTGTAAAAGGCGTTATGACCGTCAAAGGTGCCCTTAAGGCAAAAGAGGCAGGTGCTGCAGCAATCATTGTTTCCAACCATGGCGGACGTGTTCTGGACGGCACACCAAGCACAGCAGAGGTTCTGCCGCAGATTGTAAAAGCTGTTAAAGGCGAAATGACAATTCTTGTGGATGGCGGCATAAGAAGCGGTCTGGACATATTAAAGGCATTGGCTATGGGTGCTGACGGAGTTGTTATTGCAAGGCCATTTGTAACCGCAGTTTACGGCGGCGGCGAAGAAGGCATTGCTGCCTACGTGGCAAAACTGAAAGCCGAACTCTGCGATGTTATGGCAATGTGCGGCGCAAAAAATATTGGCGAAATTAACAGCGATATGCTGTTTTAATCGGATAAAATAATTTACATACAAAGGAGAATACAATTATGGAAAGTCGTATCAAAGGTAAAGTTGCATTAATCACAGGCGCAACAAGCGGTATTGGCCGTTCCTGTGCAAGAGAGCTTGCAAAGCTTGGCTGCAACGTTATCATCACAGGCAGAAGAGCAGGTATGCTTGAAGCTGTTAAAATGGAAGTTGAAGCACTTGGTGCAAAAGCATATCCAATTGTTATGGACGTGAGACACTCCGACGAGGTTATGAACAAAATCAACGCTCTGCCACAGGAATGGGCTGATATCGAAATTCTTGTTATCAATGCAGGTCTTGCACGCGGCACAGAAAAAGTTTACGAAGGCAGAATTGAAGAATTTGACGAAGTTATCGACACAAACGTTAAAGGTGCTCTCTACACAATCAAAGCTGTTGTTCCACAGATGGTAGAAAAAAATCTTCCAGGTATGGTTGTTACAATGGGTTCTGTTGCAGGTAACTTTGCATATGCAGGCGGTGCAGTTTACTGTGCATCCAAAGCAGCACTCAGATACATTGCTGACGGTCTCCGTGTTGACACAATGGGCACAAGAATCAAGGTTACAAACATCGAACCTGGTATTGTTGAAACCGGCTTCAGCGTTGTAAGATACCGCGGTGACGAAGACAAAGCAAAAGCTGTTTACACAGGCATTGAATCCCTTACACCGGATGATATTGCAGAAACAGTTGCTTACGTTTGCAACCTGCCTGAAAACGTTCAGCTTCCTGAAGTTATTATGACACCTAACAAGCAGGCTGACGCATTCAATAAAGTTTACAACAAATAATACCCTGACTGAATTGTTCACTCAATTCAATGCTTCGCATTGCCGCGGCTTTCGCCGCCACAGTCAGCATCTTGTAACAGCAGTTTATCTTTTGTGCTTTTAATATTTATATTTACTTGCTGTTATAACAATACTGAATTAAAGGGCGGACAGTGTCCGCCCTTGTAAAATCCGAAATCGGAAAGAAGGATAAAACTATGTCACTTATAGATCAGGTACGCAGCGAAATGATGGCTGCTATGAAAGAAAAGAACACTTTGAAAAAGGAAGCTTTGTCCGCTTTGCTGTCTGCCCTTAAATCCAAGGCAATCGACAAACGTGCTGACCTTACTGCTGAAGAAGAAATTGCCGTTGTTCAGCGTGAAGTTAAACAGCTTAAGGAAACAATGGAAACAGCACCTGCAGGCTACGAAGAGGTTGTGGAAACCTGCCGCAAAAAGCTGGAGTTCTATGCAGCATATCTTCCAAAGCAGATGGACGAAGAAGAAATCAAGGCTACAATCAAATCTGTTCTTGACTCTCTCGGCATCGAAGCTCCTACACCAAAGGAAAAAGGCATTATTATGAAAAATCTTATGCCTCTTACAAAGGGCAAAGCTGACGGCAAACTGGTTAACGAGATTCTCTCCACCTTCTTTGCATAAGCACCCGGACATATACAATATAAACAAAAGGCTGCCTCATTACAATTATGAGGCAGCCTTTTTTCATCATATTTAATCATTTTCACTTCAATATTTTTCAAGGTGTAGCCTCTTATCGCGGCATACACCTGTTTTCACCCCATTTCTCCCCTGTTCATATAATAAAATCAAAGGATATGCCAATACTATATGCAGTTAAAGGAGGCTTTGCTGTGGAAAACACTAAACAATGTATTTTATATAAAAACATTCTGCCTGACAGGGCACTTGCCATGATAAATGATATCAGCACCTATACCGTTATACTGGATGTTCGGCGCAGTGATGAGTACAGAACAGGGCATATAAAAGGAGCAGTTAACCTGCCTTTAAGCCGTATAATGACCGACTGCCGCGCTATGCTGCCCGACACCGAACAAGAAGTTATAGTATACTGCCACAGCGGGCAGCGCAGCAAAACTGCCTGTCTTGAACTGTGCAATATGGGTTATTCTCATGTATACGACCTTGGCGGCATTATCGACTGGCCATATGACATTGTAATCTAAACATATATCGTAAACTATTATCTTTCATACAGCAGATTTTCTGACAAATATCCTTCACTTGTTCCGCATCTTATCCAAACAGGCACAAAAACAGACGGTCGCAAGACCGTCTGTTCTGTGTATATATTCAGTTTGCAATAATCTGAATTATGTAGCTATTAGCCGATACCACCGTACATAGCACCGAGTACGAGAGCTGCGATAGCAAGGATTACGTAAACGTATTTGCCAAGTGGGTAGAACCAGTTGCCGATAGCTTTTTTAGCACCCTGGTTAACAGCAGCAAGAGCTGTTTCTTTCTTCATGATCCAGAAGAACATGATACCAGCAAGAGCAGCGCCGAGTGGGCAGATGTAGATGGAAACAAGGTCCATCCACTGGGATGTCCAAGGCTGGATGAGGAGAGAAACTACTGCACCGATAACGCCCATTGTGAGAACTGCTGGGAGACGTTTCATTTTGAACTGTTCCTGGAAGAAAGCAACTGGTGCTTCGTAAAGGTTAACGATAGAGGAAACTGCTGCAAAGAGAACGCAGAGGAAGAATACCATACCTACGATTCTGCCGCCTGCCATACCGTTAAATACGTTTGGAAGGTAAACGAACATAAGACCAGGGCCACCGCTGGATGGTTCTACGCCGCCAACGCCCATTGCTGGGAGGATAACGAACATAGCAAGGAGAGCTGCCATTGTGTCGAATACTGCAACGTTTCTTGCGGAAGATGGGATATCTTCGTCTTTGCCGAGGTAGGAACCGTAGATAACAGAACCGTTACCAGCAACAGAGAGGGAGAAGAATGCCTGACCGAATGCAAATACCCAAACCTGTGGGTTAGCAAGACCTGCTGGATTGAGTGTAAAGATGTAGCTGTAACCAACTTCGGAACCTGGAAGTGTTGCAATGTAAACTGCAAGAACAAGGAAGAGACCAAAAAGAACTGGCATCATAACTTTGTTTGCTTTTTCGATACCGCCAGCGATACCTGCAACCATGATAGCAAGGGAGATTACAAGACCTACAAGCTGCCATACACCGTTACCGATACCAAAGATACCATTGGAAACCATAACGCCGATAGCTTCACCGATTGTTGCGGATTCTGGAGCTGTTGCACCAAATGTACCGCCGATTGTTGCCATGTCTGTACCCATAGCGTAGAGACCGCCGTTGATACCCATGAATGCGTATTTGAAGATCCAACCTGTTACAACTGTGTAACCGATAGCAAGCATTGCTGCACCGATGATTGGAATAGCACCGATTGCTGTACCAAGACCTTTGCCTTTGCCGCCGTTTTCTGTTGCTTTACCAAAAGCACCAACTGGGCCTGCTTCTGCCCAACGGCCAAGTGCAAATTCTTCGATAACACCGGATGCACCGATAAGGATTACGAACAGGAAGTATGGAAGCAAGAATGTCATACCACCATATGTGGATACCATGATAGGGAAACGCCAGATGTTACCCATACCAACAGCAGAGCCGATACATGCCAAGATAAAGCCCCATTTAGACTGGAAACCATCTCTTTTTTCGATATTGCTCATTGTGAGAATACCTCCTCTTAAAAATATAGATTTACGTTTTTAAATAAAAAGCACTCGCATAACTTTATGTATGCGAGTGCTTTAAATTAACAGTTAATTTGAACACATGGATATATTGCTGTGCTCACACTCAATTGTCAAACCGCTCGCAGCGAATTATTTTTCTTCGTTTGCGTATGGTTCAAGGAATGCGTGGAAGTGACGCATTGGAAGGTTTTTGCCACTTACGATTCTCATGTTAGGAATGTTTTCACGATCTTTGTAAAGTTCGGAAACAGCTTCGATTACATAGTCAAGGTGCTGCTGTGTAAGCTGGCTTCTGTTGATAGCGAAACGAACAACGTTACATACTTCAGCCTGCTGTTCTGGTGTCTTGAGGTCGTATTCCATGGAGTAGTCGCCAAGTTCAGATGTTCTGATACCGTAACGGCGGAGAAGTTCCATAGAGAAGCCCTGACCAGCAAATGTATCGTGACCACGTTTGCCATCGAAGAACTGTGTCATGTCGATGTATACGCCGTGACCGCCAGCTGGGAGGATAACACCTTTAACGCCTGCATTGTAGAAGCCTTCTGCAAGGTAGTTACACTGTGCAATACGTTCGTCGAGG
>JAFSFT010000007.1 GCA_017435045.1 Oscillospiraceae bacterium | reverse complement strand
CAAGAAACACGGTATCAATCTGCTGTAATATCATAATTGCAAAAATAAGGGCATCGGTGAAAACCGATGCCTTTTTTGTATTGTACGGTAATTATGTGATATATATTGGAGTAATAAGCCATATATAAAGTTACGACTGGCTTTTGCTTTTTGTCAGAACAGCGGCAATAAAACCAAAAATCAGGCTGGCACTTACACCGCAGCTGCAGGCGGAAAGACCGCCTGTAAATATGCCTGTAAATCCGTTCTGTGCCACTGCCTTTTCCACTCCTTGTGCAAGGGTGTGTCCAAAGCCGATGATTGGCACTGTGGCCCCTGCACCTGCAAAATCCACCAGCGGTTCCCAAATTCCCGCTGCCGACAGTACCACGCCGATTACCACAAATATAACAAGTATTCTGGCAGGTGTCAGTTTGGTAAGGTCAATAAGCAGCTGTCCAAGCACGCAGATTGCCCCACCAACTAAAAATGCCCACAGATAGTTCATTTTTTGTGCGCCTCCTCTTTGCTTTTTATATTAACCAGATGTGCAATGCAGGGGATGCTTTCTCCCTGCATACTGGTGGCAGGACTCATCAGTGCTCCTGTGGCGATAAATAGTATATTTTTGTATTCGCCATTTTCAAATTTAGGCAGAATATCTGCCGCAAGCACGCTGGCACCGCAGCCGCAGCCTGAAGCACCGCTCTGCACATTCTGGGAGAAAGAAAATATAACACAGCCGCAGTCTGTATGGTTATCTATTGAGATTTTTTCATTTTCCAGCAGATGAAAAAACAAATCACTGCCAACCCGGCCTAAATCGCCTGTATATATTGCATCGTAGTCATTGCAGTCTGTGCCGCTGGCATAAAGAAAACGCTTAAGTGTTTCGGCTGCGGCAGGAGCCATAGCTGCCCCCATATTGTTGGCATCCTTTACGCCAAGGTCCACCACGCGGCCAATCTGTGCAGCGGTTATAAAAGCATCTTTTCCAAACCGTTCCAGCATTACACTGCCGCAGCCTGTCACAGTCCACTGGGCAGTGGGGGTGCGTTTGCCGCCGTAGTCAAGCGGTGTGCGGAACTGCCTTTCCGCCGTGCAGAAATGGCTGCTGGCAAGGGCAACGGCGTTGGAGGTGTAACCGCCGTCCACCATGCACGCGGCGGCAATCATAGCTTCTGCCATGGTGCTGCAGGCATTGTACAGCCCCATAAAAGGGGCACCTATGGTACGCATTGTATAGGCGGTAGAGGTTATCTGGTTGCACAAATCACCTCCAAGGATAAGCTCCACGTCATTTCTTCCTATGCCTTTTTTGTGCAGCAAATGGGACAGACAGCGGCTCTGCAGCTCTGTTTCTGCCTTTTCCCAGGTAGCTTGTCCAAAATAGTCATCGCCGCATTCCTCGTCAAATTTGCCCGACAGCGGACCACGCCCTTCCTTTTTGCCCACCACCGATGCCCATTGGGTAATTGCCACGGGGCGTCTGTATTTTATATACATTACAAGCCGTACCTGCCTTTCACAAACAGAATAATGCCATAAACTACGCTTGAAAGTGTGCCGTACACGATAACAGGTCCTGCAATAATAAACATTTTGCAGGCTACACCCGTTATCAGCCCCTCACTTTTAAACTCGATTGCAGGGCTCACCACAGCATTGGCAAAGCCTGTTATCGGCACAAGGGTGCCTGCACCTGCCCGCTTGGCAAGCCGCCCGTACCAGCCTGCGGCAGTAAGCACAGCAGACAGTCCCACAAGAGTGATGCTGGTAAGCAGGCGTGCATCCCCAATGGTGAAATATGCTTTGGTGTAAACATTCATCAATACCTCTCCAACAAGGCATATTGTGCCGCCTGTGCAGAACGCCCATATACAGTTGCGTACAACACGGGATTTGGGCGAGGTGTTTTTTACCATTTTGTCATACTGTTTTTTGTTGGTTCTCATATATCACCTATATTTCCAGATGGTTTGCGAGCAGTGTGCTGGTAAGCACCAGCAGTTTTTTCTGGCTGTCGGTCAGCACGTCATTTTCGCTGCCTGTAAGTGCCACAACACCAACCCCGTCACCCGATGCAATTATGGGGGCGGCACCTATTACACAGCTGTCGCTGTGCGGATAAGGAAAAATAGGCTTCTCGCTCTGATACTGACGAAAATAGCTGGTACGCTGGCTTAATAGATCTTCAATTTCTTTTGCTGCATTAAGGCCGATAGCTTCTTTTTTTGCACTGCCTGTGCAGGCAATAACCCGGTCACTGTCGAAAATCACACACTGCATCCCGCTTACTTTATAAAGGCTGTCGGCATAACTCTGGCTGAACTCGCTCAATTCTGCCATAATGGAATACTTTTTAAAGATTATCTCTCCGCCAGACCCGGTAAAAATTTCCAGAGGGTCACCCTCACGCATACGCATGGTGCGGCGTATCTCTTTGGGGATAACAATTCTGCCAAGGTCATCTATTCTTCTTACAACTCCGGTAGCTCTCATATAAAAACTCCTTAAATTTTTCTTTTGGAATATTATTTGTAAATTTGTAAATTTTATACTGACCGTAAAGCTTTTCTGAAATTTTAATAAAACAGGGAAGAGCATAAAAAGAGGAATAAAAACAAGTATATATGGTCAGTAAACATAATTTAAAAATATAAATAAAAATTTTTTACTAAATTTTGCAAAAAAAGCTTGACAAAATGCCATCCGGGTGTTAATATAATATGGCAATATGCGCTGGTAGCTCAGCTGGATAGAGTACTTGACTACGAATCAAGGGGTCAGGGGTTCGAGTCCCTTCCAGCGCACCATAAAAACGACATCCAACCGGATGTCGTTTTTTGTTTGTTATAGCTGTTTTTGACACCTAAAAGCCCTTAAATCGATGATTTAAGGGCTTTTTTGCGTTTTGTTAACAAAAATACCAACTGCTCAAAAAATTGCTTCGTGAGCGTAAAAGTATCTAAATAAGCGCTATTGAGCGCAAAAAGTTGTGACAAAACATTTTACAGAGAATTATTATTGATCCTATGATATTAAATTAATATTTTTTAAATCAGATCGTTTATATCCTTTAATTTTAATTTTAATTTTATGTTTATCAACTAAGTATTCATATAGGGTGAATTATACTATCAAACTGTTGCACTTGATAGTATAATTCACCTTAACATATTAATGTTAATGTTTTTAACATTAACATGTTAAAAGGATGTATACATAACCTGTCCATCTTGATCCATCAGTGTAGTAATATTAAGGTTTAAAATTTATCAAAAATTTTCAAAAGCGGATGTATTGCTGCTTTTTGCAATACATCCGCTTTAATATTTACTGTAATAATCAATATAGGATATTATGGTTTTCTGTTTGTCAAAATCAGTTAATGTAGCTATACTTTATCAGCTGTTTCATTAAATTTGTCAACTAATTATCTAACTATAAACAATAAGTAACAAAAAGGATTATTCTTAGCGAATAATCCTTTTTGTTTACAAATTATAATCAACTCGGCTGAATTGTATCGACTTTCAAAATATGGCTGTAATAGGCAAATTTGATTAAATTGATTAATGATAGTGTCATAGAAAAGAACACCGCTATCATAGCGAACTCAAGATTTTCACAAAATCCCTGAACCGGAATATCATATAGCCATGTATGTTTATCCCCAAATAGTTCTGCAATCGCAAGAATAGCACTGAGAACAGCAACCACCGGGAATATCCCTTTGAGTCCCCATTTCATAAATCCTTTAACAAGGTATTTCATCCCGGCATAAAACACAGCCACTCTTGCTGCATTGAAAAACAAATCCCCTATATGAAAAGTGTAGTTTGGAGTGACTTTAACGTCAACTATACACATAATAGCCGCTAAAATCAGCGGGATAATAATGCCTTTAAGTATACCTGCTTTTGCTTTTTGTCTCTTAATATATATCAGATCATAATATTCCATATTATTTACTTCCTTAAGAACAAGTTCTTTTCTATATCTTATATTATAATGTCACGTTTTGTAACTTGTCAAGTGTCATATATCGCATATTAAGTTGTCGATATTATCTCGTATTTATCATAAGATTTTGATATAGGAGATAGTATGCTATGAACAATACACACAGAGACGAATACGTTAAATTAGGGTTAAATATTGCCTATTACAGAAAGTTGAAAAATCTATCACAGATGCAGCTTGCAGAAAAAATAGATATTAGTCGTACACATATGTCAAGAATAGAAAACTGCGATTGTGCAGTATCTTTGGATGTTATTTTTGACATATCAAAAACTTTGGATATACCTGTACACAAGTTTTTTGAATTCAGATAAGCCGTTTTACTTAAACCATCGATGCTTACATATTAATTTTTATTTAATATTAGCGTTTTATTGTTCTTAAATGTATAGCGCCCTCACTAATGTAAACGATGCCCGGAGGGCCAAAAGGCTCCCCGGGCATCAGTGTTTAGATTATTTAGCTAAGCGGCCACTCATCAATTCATTAATTATCTTGGACATCTACAGTCCCGCATTGTGTCATTGCCGTGTTTATACTATTAAGTAACTCTATAAGGATCTCACTCGTGCCATCTTTCATTTTTCCATTTTCTGTTACAAGTCCTTCTTTCATTGCTCTATAGCACGGATACTCTTTACTGTCTTTTTTTGTACAAGGTGGCTTGTCACGTATATCATCTTTCGGCAATACGATTATTCTATATTTGGGATATTCTTTTTTGTTAGTTTCTGCATCTGTAGCTTTATCTCCATCAAAGATTGCAACTACATTTTTATAGCCAAGATCGTTGAAGAGATGTAGCATTGCAGACATTTTGGAAGCACCACCAACACCCCACCCAAAGAATGTACCGTTGATTGGGATGTTTAGTTCATCTGAAAGACGATTGAAGATAACGACATCCTCCTGCCCTCTTTTCAGTATGGACAGAGATATGTTTGGATAGCAATACGTTTTTCTCTGCCATCTGCTGTTGTATAGTATCTCTGCAAAATACCATACAATAAGTATGTTAAATCATCATCAGTATTGATTTTAAACGAATTATCATCATTTATAATGGAAGGACATTATTCTCTACGGTGGAACGTGGCAAACCATGAAGTATGCAGTAAACCAGAAGAAAAAAATAATTAACCTTGTTACGAAATAGATTTGATGTATTCTATTTCCTAATCAAAAAAGAACTCCTCGCTGCCGCAAGTGACAGTGAGGAGTTTTGTGTGATTTATGTAAAAACAAGCACTTAATCATGAATATGTTTT
>JAFSFT010000006.1 GCA_017435045.1 Oscillospiraceae bacterium | reverse complement strand
ATACTGGAAACAATAGAGCCAATATTCAATAAATACGGGCTGATTTTAACGGAAAAGGAAAACCCGTATAAAGAAATTTTTGACTGCGAGGGAGAATGCCATCAGTGCACACAGATGTGCAGATACAACCTTACTCCCGAATACAGGGAGGAGTAGGCGGCGGTATAGTTTTTGATACAGTTTTGTATTGTGCTGTTTTAACCGAAAACATTTTATCATCAGCAATGGAGGAGGCAGGCAGATATGTGGGAGAAAACATCACTACAAGCGACTACACAATTGAAAGATATTATCAACGAGGAAAATAGATATGTTGCAGTGGGTCAGGGGGGAAAATGGCTTCCCTACCTGACAACAGGCAACTATCTTAACTACAGGTTTGCCACCACACATTATGTGGACGACTGGGACCTTGCAAAGGTGTTTGTTGCGGTTGCAAAGGAGTTTATAGGCAAAATATCCGAAAACCGCACGGTTATGATGATGGCACAGTGGCAGATGACAGAACTGGAAAAACGCAATAAAAAGGAATGGATACCGCCTGTGTATGTGGAAGACGGGCTGATGCAGCAGTTTAAAGAGGAGCTTGCAGCATCGGGACGCAGAGACATAGCGTGGGAAGACTATATGTGGTATGAGGAAAAAAAGACCAAGACCCTTATACTTAAGCGGGATACTGTTATCAGAACCTACTACAGAGACACATATATACTGTCGGAAAAGGTGGATTATCCGATTATCGACAGGATTATGGAGTGCGATATGGAAGGGTCGGGTGCTGTTGGAATAAGAACTTTTTTCAGACAGGAAGAACCCGATATTTTTGAAGAAGGTGCAGTACGCAGATATGCCAAAAGCAGCAATTACATTCTTCAGGTCGGATTCGGCAAAAAAGGTGCAGCGATTGTAATAAGAAACAACCCCCGCCATATATCCTACAGGGAGATACTGGAAACAATAGAGCCAATATTCAATAAATACGGGCTGATTTTAACGGAAAAGGAAAACCCGTATAAAGAAATTTTTGACTGCGAGGGAGAATGCCATCAGTGCACACAGATGTGCAGATACAACCTTACCCCCGAATACAGGGAGGAGTAGCAGGTCTGAATAAATAAAAAAATGTCATTCTGATTTTTTTCAGAATGACATTTTTAATTGTCTGATATATGTTTTTTAAGCGGAAAATCAGCCAACAAGTCTCTGTACAAGGCTAACCATGTCGCCAACGTTTGCAAGGCCGTTTACATCGCTGAGCTGGAATTTAACGGAGAATTTCTTTTCGATGGCAACCAGCAGGTTAATCTGTTCAAGGCTGTCCCAGTCTTCGATATCTTCTGCTGTTGTTTCGTCTGTAAGTTCAATTTCTTCATCGTCAAAAATGTCTCTGAAAATTTCTGTCAGTTCTTCAAAAATAGCTTCTCTTGTCATAATTTATACCTCTTCCATTTTAATAACTTCGTTTTTGTTTTTGTAATCTGCAGGGATTGTGTATGTGTAGTATTTTGCACCGTCTTCTTCTTTTACAAGTGTAAGGCCAAGTTCCTCGTAGAAGTCTTTGATAATCACGTTCTTTGCAGTTGGCAGATAGCTTGCCTTAACTGTTGCAATGCCGCGTGCCGCACACTGTTTTACAAAATAGTCAAACATTGCAAATTCAAAGTGGCGTTTGAATACTCGGCAGCTCATAACCCAAAGGTCAATTGTTGCGGTTTTGTCCTCTACAGAGGCGATAAAAAGCTGTGTAATGCCGTTGTCGCCAAATTTGTCCACCAGCTTTGCGTATGCGGAGATGTAGTTTTCCTTATCTGCCACAATTGCGTCAACCTCGCCCTGTGTGTATCTGCGTGTTGTAAAGTTAAACTGGTTTGTCTTGTTGATAAGCTGTGTTATTCTCTCGCTGTGTGCAGCGGAGAAAGCACCTATTTCGCTGGACATATCAAGGCTTAACAGATAGTCCTTGTAGTCACCAAAGCTTGCCTGTGCCTGTGCACGCTGTGCGTTCTGCTTGTACATCTCGTTGCGTTTTGCGTCGTCCTTTGTAAAGGCGGTAATTTCAAAGAAGCCTGCACGGTCAATTGCCTTGATATAATCCTCAGGGCAGGAAACCTCCGGCACTGTAACGGCAAGGCTGTTTCTTACAATGTCTCTTTCCACAGGGTTGTCGTCGATAAATACAAAGCTGTCTTCGCCTATGTTAATTTCCTTTGCAATGTTTGCAATGTTCTGGTGCTTTGGCTCCCAGTTTGCCTTAAAGCAGATAAAGTCATCAACGTTCAGCGGTGCTTCTTTGCGGTCTGTAAAGCCTTTCTTTGCAATGGCTTCTTCGTTTTTGGAGCATACGTTAAGCATAATGCCAAGGCCTGTCAGCTTTTTAAGGTAAGCCTGAAACTCTGTATAGCTCATGCCTGCAGGCTGCTCGTTGCCTATTGTAATGCCCTCAACGCCGTCGTCGCCGATAACGCCGCCCCAAAGGGTGTTGTCAAGGTCGCAGATAACGCTCTTTTTGTTTTTGCCCAGTGCGGATTTGATAATCTTTGCAAGGCTGAATGCAAGCTCCGGTATTCTGTCCACCGAAACTGCGTATTTGTAAAGATACCAGCTTTCAAGGTTAAACCAGTTGTCCAGACCTGCAAGGGTGGACAGATAGTCGATATCGTTTACATAGAAGTTGTCTGCTGCTGCGGCAAAGTCCGCAATCATAAGGTTAAGGCGTGTTGTGTAGTTTACAACGCCCTGCGGTACAACAGCGTCCTTGTTGCCGTACATACGGTAGAACGGTT
Organism: Oscillospiraceae bacterium; assembly: GCA_017435045.1. Classification (GTDB taxonomy): domain Bacteria; phylum Bacillota; class Clostridia; order Oscillospirales; family Ruminococcaceae; genus RGIG3102. The sequence continues at coordinate 3,823 of JAFSFT010000006.1, read as the reverse complement.
TTTCAAAGTTGTTTGCAATAACAATGCTGCCAAAGCCCAGTGCTTTTTCGTAGCAGGCTTTAAACTTTGCAAACTCGCTGTTGAGCTTTGCGTTCACATCCTCTGCACTGTCGGTTGGCAGGGGCAGGTTTTCAAGGTTTTTGGCTGTTGTGTGTATGTAGATAAAGTCAGGTGCAAAGTCTTTGAGTGCACCGTCATCAAACATTAAATCTTCGTAGTATCTTGCGTACTGTCCCTGATAAAATACAGGCTTTATGCCGTAGTTTAAGAGAAACAGCTCCAGAATATTCTGCACTTCACCAATGGTGGAGCCGCTGAGGATGGCAATTTTCTTTTCGATAAGGCCTTCCTTAAGCAGAAGTTCTTTTTTAAGCTTTTTCTTTTTCTGCAGAATAAGTGCAGAGTCAAAAGGGTAATCCAGAATTGACAAAATAAAACACTCCTTGTCAAAAAATCAATATTGAAAATTTATAATAACCAAAATAAAAATGTGCATAATACACCTTTTAAAGTATAACACAATAAATATAAATAATCAATAAACAGACCGATTGTGTTAAAAAAATAACCAATTGTTTAAAATGAAAATTGTACAAGGGAAAACACCGCTTGTGCATTGCGGTTTCTGCGGCATAACTGCAGAAAAGTGTGCTGCCGCAGCGGAATGGGTTTTGGGTGTATTCTGCACACAAAAAACCGCCCCCACCAACAGGTAACGGGGTATCACCAAATTGTCACACCGCCACAGCACCGCACCAACCCACAGGCAGGGGACGGGCGGCACGAAAAATACACCCCCACCCACAGATAACGGGGTATCACCAAATTGTCATATTTTTAGTGTTGAATTTTATCTGTAAAAAAAGTATAATTGTATGGAACATTATGCTTTAATATCAGAAAGTGTGTTTTTTGGGCACAGCGGCCTACAGACCCAGGTCTTCAAGGCGGCTCTGCAGCTGGCTGAGGCTGTCAACGTGTATGCCTTTGCGCAGCAGTTCAATGTCATTTTCGGGCAGCAGGTGGGTGTATATGTCGTACACCGCAACGGGCTCGTCAATGCCGTCCTCAAACACGGCAACCTTTCCGCCAAGGTCTGTTATGGTGTACCCTGCAGACTGCTTTTGTTCGGCGGGCTGATTGTCATTTTTTGGTATAAAAGTGTATACGCTTACCATTATTAAAATGGCACAAAATATTGTAGAAAGTGCAACAGCCAGTTTTTTCATATAATACAACCTCACTTTGTATCTTATGATTGGCACTTTTGCAGAAATAATACAATAATCTCATACATAATCCGTTATGTATCAAATGGGAGGTAATGACTATTAAAAAGTATAGTAAAAAACCCGCTCAGGCCAAAAAGGCCGATACAGCACAGCAGGCGGCAAAGCCTGCAAAAAAATCAAAGGGTAAAAAAGGCATTATAAAAACAATTATATACTGGTGCTGCGTGCTTGCCTGCCTTGGTGTAATGCTGGGTTCCGTTGCGGCAGTGTGGCTGGCATCATACCTTGTAAACGCCACAAAAGATGACGACAGATTTTTAAACCTCAACGACGTAAAGCTGGCATACACAACCATTCTCTATGCGGAAGACCCCGAAAATCCTGGCCAGTACATCGAATATCACCGTCTGCGTAACGACACGGAAAACCGCGTGTGGGTAGACCTTGACCAGATTCCGCAGGATGTTATAGATGCCTTTATCGCCATCGAGGACAACAGCTTCTACACCCACAAGGGCATCAACATCAAGCGTACAATAGCAGCGGCTATCAACGAATACACCCCAATCAAGCTGTTCTCGGGCAGACAGGGTGCATCCACCATCACACAGCAGCTTGTTAAAAACCTTACAGAGGATATGGACGTAGAGGGCATGGGCGGTCTTTTCCGTAAACTGCGAGAGATTTTCCGTGCGTGGACACTGGAAAAGAACTACTCCAAGGATATGATTCTGGAGGCTTACCTCAACACACTGCGTCTGTCAGGTCAGCTTGGCGGCGTGCAGGCGGGTGCAAACGTTTACTTTGACAAGGACATAAGCGAGGTAACGCTGGCACAGGCGGCATCCATTGCGGCCATAACCAATGCGCCAACCTACTACAGCCCTATTGCAAACCCGGAAAACAACGTTGAAAGACGAGACTATATCCTTTACCTTATGCTGGAAGAAGGTATGATTACACAGGAAGAATACGACACAGCCATTGCAGAGGAACTTGTGGTGGTTACAGACCACGAAACTGTGGCATCTTCCGACACAACAAGCTACTTTACAGATATGGTTATCGACCAGGTTATCAAGGACCTGCAGACCGAGCTGGATATGACAGCAGGCGAGGCAACAAGCTATATCTACTCCGGCGGTTTAAGAATTTACACAACGGTAAATCCGCTTATCCAGACAGCTATGGAAGAAGAATATGTAACTGACGGTGCAACCTTTGGCGGCACAAACTACAAGGAAGCCACAGTTACAGACAAAACCACAGGCGAAAAGACAATCATCTACCCACAGGCAGCTATGGCTGTTATCGACTACGACGGCAGAATTGTAGGCGTTGTGGGCGGCCTTGGTGAAAAAACAGCAGACCGCAGCCTCAACCGTGCGGTGGACTCCGTACGTCCTGTAGGCTCCACAATGAAGCCTATCGGCGCATACGCACCTGCACTGGATATGGGTTACATCAACTACTCCACAGGTCTGCCTGATATGCCTTTCAAAAAGATTGAAGACCCTGAAACCGGGGAAGAACGCGACTGGCCGAGAAACTACGTTGGCGAAGGTATCTACGAGGAGGTAAACATCCCTGTAGTACACGCAATTGAACGCTCCCTCAACACAATCGCTGTATGGACAGTTGATATGCTCGGTCCTGAAAACGCATACGACTTCCTTACAAACACACTCAACATCACAAGCCTTGTTCCTGCCGATATTGACCACGGCCCAATGGCACTTGGCTCCCTTTCCTACGGTATCTCTCCTCTGGAAATGGCAGCAGCCTACGCAATGTTCGGCAACGGCGGTGTTTACACAACACCATACTGCTACACAACTGTGGAAACTGCACAGGGCGACATTATCCTGGAAAAACAGGTAACAACAGTGCAGGCAATCAGCGAGGACACAGCTTATATTATGAACCGTGCACTCCGTCAGGTTATCGTTGGCAGCCGCGGTACAGCGGCAAACGTTGGCGGCCCTAACCGTATGGAAGCGGTTGGCAAAACAGGTACAACCTCCGACGATATGGACCACTGGTTTATCGGCCTTACACCGTACTACTGCACAGCTTCCTGGTGGGGCTATGACGAACAGATTCCGCTTTCTGTAAACTATGCAAAACATCCGCCAACACTGGCATGGAAAAATGTTATGAATATTGCACAGGAAAATCTGGAATACAAAAACTTCCCTACATCGGACGGTGTTATCACACTGACCTACTGTAAGGACACAGGCGACCTTGCAACAGAGTCCTGCCCAAATCAGGCAACAGGCTACTACACCGAGGACAACAAGCCTGCAACAACCTGCTATATGCACTAAATAATCAAAAACAGACAGACCTTGCGTAATATCCGTTACGCAGGGTCTGTTTTTGTGTGTTTGTCCTTTGGACGTTACTTTTGTGACCAAAAGCATAGATGCTTCGCATGTCACTTTTGACGTCAAAAGTGACCAAAACCGCCGCTGAGGCAGGCAGCGGCCCCGCCTCCTTTTCACAGCCGCAAGGTCTTTGAACAAATAACTCGGATACACCAAAGCTTACGCTTTGCTCATCCTCAGACACATTTGTTCATTTTGCTT